>JAJYSW010000135.1 GCA_021793335.1 Actinomycetes bacterium | reverse complement strand
CGGGGCTATTCGGAGGATCTCGCGGTCTGCGCGAACACCGTGACGATGCTCGATTCCAGGGACGGGGGCTCGCCGGTCGCGAAGGGAGAGGTCCAGCCGGGCCAGCAGATCTTCGTCACGCTGACCGAAGGCCAGACGAACGTCCTCAATGTGACCGGTGAGGACCTGAACAACATATCCGATCTGACCTTCGTCAATAAGCCCTCGGCCGATACGCCGATCCTGATCAATGTCGACACCTCGGGCACCGGCGGCGTCTTCAACTGGGACGTTGCCAACCAGGCGGGCCTCGGCGGCGAGGACGCGCCGTACATCCTGTGGAATTTCAACGACACCGTGGAGCTGACGCTCACGCCCGGCGGTTCGACGGTCGAAGGCAGCATCTTCGCACCGGACGCCTACTTCACCGATATCAGCGAGGGCAACATCGAGGGTCAGATCGTGGCGGCGGACGCCGTGCTCGGAACCACCGAGTACGACTCCTTGGAGTTGCACTACTACCCGTTCGCGGCCGAGCTCACCTGTGAAACGGACGTCGATCCGAGCCCGACGGGCACGACTGAGGTCCCGACCACGGACGCGCCGACCACGGACGCGCCCACCACGGATATCCCGACCACCGACGCACCGACCACCGACACGCCCACGAGCGAGGCGCCGAGCCCTGAGGTCCCGTCTTCCGAAGTGCCCTCCTCTGAGGTCCCGTCCTCCGAAACGCCGGCCTCGCCGGACAAGCCCGGCGGGATGCTCCCGACGACCGGTACCTCGCTGCTGCCACTGGGCGCTGTTGCGGCGCTCCTGTTCGTATCCGGCACGGCCGCACTGGTGCTCACCAAACGGCGTCGCCGAGTCCAATAGCCGAGTCCAGTAGCCGAATGTCATAGGGCCCCCGTACCGTTCGATCGGTCCGATCGACATCACGGGGGCCCTATGAAATTCAGGAAACTCGACGGCGGCCGCTCGATGCGCCGCCCCGCCGTCGAGACCGAGCGGCTCGTCAAGCTGGCCGATGATCTCGATGCCGACTTCGAATACGACGAGCGCCTGCTCGATGGCGTCGACTGGTCCGAGCAGAGCGGCGACGGCATCCTCGAATCCAGTGCCGTCACGGACACGGACCTTTCAGGGACGTTGTTCGCTCCTTTGGAGATCGTCGACGTGACCGTCGACCGCTCGGTGCTCTCCAACGGCCGCTGGGAGCAGACGATCGCACGGCGGGTGGAGATCACCGACAGTCAACTCGTGGGCTGGCAGGCCCAGTTCTCCGTGGCCACCGACGTCTACATCGCCGACTGCCGCGCCGACTACGCAGGGATCTCGATCGGCGCCTCGAAAGGCGCGGTGGTCTTCGAACGGTGCCGTTTCATGAACGCGAATTTCCTCGGAGACCTGTCGAAAGCGGTGTTCATCGACTGCGAGTTCCCCGGCGCGGATTTCACGCGCGTGTCGAAGGCTCAAGGGTGCGACATGCGCCGCTCGGATCTGAGCGGCGTGGCCGGCCTGATGGGCCTCACGGGCTCGCTCATCACGGCCGATCAGGCCGTTCATATCGCGGGAGCGCTCGCGGTCGCGGCGGGCTTCAAGCTGACGTAGGGCCGTTCATCGGCCGACCCGTATGCCGACGCGCGGCAGGTAGAACACCGCGGCGAGCACCATCGCCGCCGCGAAGAACACCATGAGCGGGATCGGGTAGCCGATGGACAGACCGGACACCTCGGTGTAGAACGTATGGACTCCCTGCATCAGCGCATTGACGGTCTGGTCTCCGGCGAGCATCTGCCAAGCGGTGTCCTGCGCGTGCACCAGCCAGACGATCATGCCGACGAGGGCGACGAGCGGCCAGGCCGCCGCGGCGAACGCACCGTTCGCCTTCGAGGCGGGCGCTCCGAGCGCGGTCATCGACCGGCGGCGGTCTTCCAGACCCCAGAACAGGGCGGTGAACACGAACAGCGCGGGGACGGCGATCCAGGCCCGAGGTATGAGTCCTTGGAAAGTGAACAACGCCTCGGCTTCGGCCAATGACTCGTAATTGGCCAGCGCCAGCGGCCCCGAGGTGACGAACAGCCATGGCGCGAACGGCAGCAGCAGCCATCGGGAGCCGTCGCCGAGCGGCCGCAGCGCGCCGATCGCGAAACCACCGGCCAGAGCGGTCGTGATCGCGATCGCCGTGGTGATGAGCGGCGGAGCCCACGTGTCGATCATGAGCTCGGTCTCGTTGAATCTGCTTTCGACCGGGCCGGTCAAGCGGGTGAGCCACGGCAGCAGGTTCACCAGGGTGCCCGCCGCGAACAGGGCCAGCAGCAGGATTCCCGACACGCCTGCGCCGACGTTGAAGGACTTGGGACTCCCAGGGCCGGGAGAGATTTCGATGCGGGTGCGGGTCAGGATGAACAGCAGAGCCGCTCCGATCCCGAGGACGGCCAGGATCGCGAGCAGGATCGTCGCCTTCGCCGATGCGGAGCCGAAGGCGAACAGGCGGAACCCGTCATTGAATATGCTGCTCAGCGGTGTCATTCCGGGCGGCGAGGGGAAGCCGCTGATGTAGGGGAAGGTGAAGGTCTGGAGCGAGGCGGCGACCAGGGCGAAGGCGGTGAGTCCCGCGGCGGTCACGACGGCTCGGGTGGGTTTCACAGTCCCTTCGCCGCCTCTGAAGGCGGCGAGGGCCACGAGGATTCCGGCCCCGAAGACCATCCCGGAGATGAGCATCGTCCAACTGTTCAGGGACAGGTCCGCGTAGCCGCGGTCTCCTGCCAGGTGCTCGACGACCTCGGCGATGGTCATGGCGGCCGGGGCGAAGACGATGACGGCGATGCCCCCGACGATCCGGGCGGCCATGCGGGTCCCCGAGCCGGCGTTGTGGACGCACCAGGCCACGAGCGGGGCGATGACCGCTCCGGTGACGACGGTGCCGAGGATGACCGGGGTGAGCGACGCGAACCCTTGGAGGAAGCCTGTGCCGCCGAGGACGTCGCTGTAGTTCTCCGTGCCGTCCGGCGGCCCTTCGCCGAAGAAGCCTGCGCTCTCTTCGAAACTCATGGTGACCGTTCGCAGCGTGGGCAGCAGGTAGGCGATGACGGTGGCGAGCAGCGCCAGGGCCAGCAGGCCGAGTCCGAGACCGATACGGAGCCCGTGGTTCGGCGAAGGCGGCGTCTGCGGCGGATGCTGGCCGGGAGGGGCCTGCTCATTGGGCGTCGGGGGATGGCTCACGGTGACTCCTCATGGCGAGTGGGATCGGTCACCACTGTAAAGCGGTCGGTCTCGTACTCGCCACTGAGCCGTGGCCCCGCCGCAAGCGGCGTTCGACGAGGCTCCAGGTGACCTCCGGCATCGCGATGTCGAGCGGAGGACCTCGCTGGGAGGCGAGGTGCCTACGATTCAGTACAGAACCGCCGCGACCACCTGATGCGAGGTACACCGTGTCCGCCAATCCCGTCTTCCTCTATCGCATGCTGACGCTGGCCGAAGGCTGGTCCTTCGTCCTACTCCTGGTGTTCGGCACGATTCTGAGCCGTATCTCGCAGATCGACCTGGTGATGCCGCTGGGGGCGCTCCACGGCGCGCTGTTCACGCTGCTGGTGGGAGCGACCATCGTGATTCGTCGCCGCCTGGGGTGGGGCTTCGGCATGACCGTGACGGCTCTGGCCGCGGCCGTGGTGCCGCTGGCTCCTTTCGCGCTCCACCACTGGAAGCGGGCTGAGCTCCTCGAAGCGGAACAGGCGGCCCGGCCCACCGGGGCCTGAACCGTCCCTCGAACGCCCCATTAGCAGCTGGAGCCGGCTGTCGCCGAGCAGGATTATTGCGGTTGCGTAGGCGGCGTAGTCGATGGCGGCCGGCCATCAGGCGGTAGAACCACAGGGGTGCGCGCAGGAGACCGGCGTCGCGAACGGCTTAGGCCGCTTCTGGGTAAGACCTGATCGACGTGAGGGTCGAGGGACTCTGCTGACGGGGCGAAAGAGAAGCGGTGGGTGAGCCGATGTTGCCGTGCGAGCGAGCGCAGCGGCGACGGTCCTTCTTTCGTGCGAGTGATCGCGGCCGGTACGGCACCGGCTTCGAACGGCCACGCGCCCGGAGCGGGGGCTCGGAGCGGTCGAAGCGGTGCGTCGATCACCGCTTCGACCGTCGCGGTTCGGTCAGAGCGCGCGGATGTTCGCGGCTTGCAGGCCCTTCTGACCGCGCTCGATGTCGAATTCGACGTGCTGGTCCTCCTCCAGGTTCCGGTGCCCGGTGCCGCTGATCGCAGAGAAGTGCGCGAACACGTCTCCCGAGCCGTCGTCGGGGGCGATGAAACCGAAACCCTTATCGGCATTGAACCATTTCACGACGCCAGTGGCCATGTGTGTCTCCTTCGTTCATTGTCGTGGACCGCGCTGCGCGGTCCCTGAAAACGTCGGCGAGGCCGACGCGAGGTCATAGTGGTCAGGTGAGCGAACCGGCGAGGCGATCGACGGACGCGTTCAGCTCGAACTCCAAGACGACGGACGCGTCTTCGAGCGATTCGTGGACACCGAGGGCCTGCGCGCACGGACCGTGCAGCGTGTAACGCCCCTCGGCCGCCGAAACGAACCCGGCGAATTCTCCATCCATTGTGGCGGCATAGAGACCTTCTGCGGCTCGTCTCCACAGGATCTGCCCCTGGGAAGCGGCGTGTAGTGAAATTGAAGAGATGATTACCTGATTCGTTGAGAGTGCTGAAACGTCGCTCCGTCGTGGAGACGCCGACGTCGAAGCCTCGGAATATCCGAGTGCGTGGAAATCGCCGGTGCGCACCGGTCGCATACGGCGATCAAATTCAGTCGCAGTCTGAGAATGTCCAAATCGACCGCTGAAATTCAGCTTACACCACTGCGAATCCATGAACAATCCCGCTGTGCGCCGGGCCGGGCGGCACTCGTGATGTCGCCCTGAGACGGGTGCGATGTCTCGCCTGGCCGGGACGCCGACGTGAGTACGCTGGTGCCCGTTGATCGACGGCATCGGTGCGCCCGAACCTGCGGGGCTCGATCAGCCCCGAGACCGCCCTGCCCTGGTCAAGGCCAATAAGACTTATGCGGCTCCAAAGCCGACCGCAAGCCAAGGTCGCCGTTCTTGAGAGGGAACAGGTGACCGGAGCCTGTACGAAGCGGAGAATCCGGACGGACGGCCCCGAAGCGCAACGCCGAAGCCCACAACGACCGCGACCGCGCCGAACACGGCTCCGGTCGCCACCCGTCACGTCGTAATCTGTACCGCCGACACGGTCCTGGACTGGACGCGGGCCCGCCCACCGGCCCGAGTGCGCCTGCCGCTAACTGACGGTGTGCGGAAGCGGGCCCGAGCACGTGCGGGCTCAGACCCATGCAAGACCTGAGAGCGCCGCTGTCCTGATCATGCGCATACGAAAACATCGGGAGCATGCTGCATGCTCCCGATGTCTGTTCGTCGGGTTGACAGGATTTGAACCTGCGACCCCCTCGTCCCGAACGAGGTGCGCTACCAAGCTGCGCCACAACCCGATATTCGTTTATGTGAGAACGCCCTGGAGCGTCCACACCGAGATGAAATACTACCCGATTCGAGAGCACGACGTCGAACGGGGTCCGGCCGGGCCGGACCCGTCACAGTCGGTCTCTAGGGCGCGGCGGGCACGAAGGTCAGCAGGCTCGCCTCGGGGGCGCACGCGAAGCGCACCGGCGCGTACGGCGAGGTGCCGAGACCGGCCGAGACGTGCAGCCACATGTCGTCCCACGGGTGCAGGCCCTTGACTCGCTTGCGGTCGATCCCGCAGTTCGTCACGAGCGCGCCGTACCCCGGCACACATACCTGTCCGCCGTGGGTGTGGCCGGCGGCCACGAAGTCGTAGCCGTCTCCTGCGAAGGCGTCCAGGACGCGCGGCTCCGGGGAGTGCGTCAGTCCGATCGACAGGTCCGCCTCGCTCGGGACCGGCCCTGCGACCAGGTCGTAGTCGTCCAGGTCGAAGTGCGGGTCGTCGACGCCGGCGAAGTGGACGTTCAGGCCCGAGATCACCGCGTCGGCGGAGGCGTTGTTCAAATCGGTCCAACCCCCGTCGACGAGGACCTTGTGCAGCTCCTCGGTCGGCAGCGGGTCGCCGTAGCGGTGTTCGCGGTTGGGGTTGAAGTACCGGAGCGGGTTCTTGAACACCGGCGCGTAGTAGTCGTTCGAGCCGAACACGAACGCGCCGGGTGCCTTGAACAACGGTCGCAGCGTCTTCGACACCAGGTCGAGCGCCTCGGGGTGGGCGATGTTGTCGCCGGTCAGGAGCACCAGGTCCGGGTCGAGTGCGGCCAGCGAGGCCACCCAGTGCGCCTTGCGCACCTGCCCCGGCGTCATGTGCAGGTCGGAGATGTGCAGGACTCGGATCGGTTCGGCCTCTGGCGGCAGCACCGGCACCGCGAAGTGGCGGAGCGTGTACTGGACGCGCTCGTAGAGGGACGCGTATGCGAGCGCCAGCGCACCGGCACCGACTCCGATGCCGGCTGCTGCGGCAAGGCCACGGCTGATCTTCATACCCCAACGGTAGATTGTCGAGATATGAGCGAGCTCAAGACCCAGTTGGAAACAGATATGCGCACCGCCCTCAAGGAGCGGGACAAAGTGACGCTCGGCACATTGCGAATGGTCCTCGCCGCTATCCGCAATGAGGAGAGCGCGGGCAAGTCCATGCGTGAGCTCGACGACACCGAGGTCGTCAAGGTGCTGGTCAAGCAGGCGAAGCAGCGCCGTGAGGCCGCCGAGGCGTTCCGTGAGGGCGGTCGGGACGAGTCGGCCGACGCCGAGTTGGCCGAGGAGGCCGTGATCAAGCGCTACCTGCCCGAAGCGCTCACTGAGTCCGAACTCACCGAGATCGTTCGGGCCGCGATCGCCGAGGGCGGCTTCGCGGGCCCGAAGGACATGGGCAAGGTCATGAAGGCCGTCCAGCCGAAGGTCGCGGGCCGCGCGGACGGAAAGGTCGTGGCCGGGGTCGTGAGGGCTGAACTGGCCGGCTAGTGGCCGCGCCGACGTGGGTCGCGGCGGTATTCGCGGTTATCGTTGGACGCCGGGCCCGCCGTGCTTTCGAAAGACCTGTTCTCGTCACATCCTTGAGGAATCCATGTCCAGCCATATCACCGCCGAAGCCGCTCGCCGTCGCACGTTCGCGGTGATCTCGCACCCTGACGCCGGCAAGTCGACCATCACCGAGGCCCTCGCCTTGCACGGGCAGGCCATCGCCTCGGCCGGCGCCGTCCACGGCAAGGGCGATCGCAGGGGCGTCGTCTCCGACTGGATGTCGATGGAGCAGGATCGCGGCATCTCGATCACTTCGGCCGCCCTCCAGTTCGAGTACCGAGGCTGTGTCGTGAACCTCCTCGACACGCCCGGCCACGCCGATTTCTCCGAGGACACGTATCGGGTGCTGACGGCCGTCGACGCCGCGGTCATGCTGCTCGATGCGGCCAAGGGACTCGAACCGCAGACGCTGAAGCTCTTCGAAGTCTGCCGGGCGCGCCGTATTCCGGTGATCACGTTCATCAACAAGTGGGACCGCCCCGCCAAGGACGCCCTCGATCTCCTCGAAGAGATCGAGGAGCGCATCGGGATCAAGCCCACGCCCGTCACCTGGCCGGTCGGCATCGGTGGCGAGTTCCATGGGGTGATCGAGCGGGTAAAGATCGGCGAACGCAGTGAGCCGATCCAGGGGCACAGCGGCGAACGCAGTGAGCCGACCCAAGAGCGCAGCGGCGAACGCAGTGAGCCGACCCAAGAGCACAGCGGCGAACGTTCCTCGGGCATGGTCCGCTATGAGCGCTCTCCCGGCGGCCAGCAGTTGGCCGTCACGGAAGTGCTCGACGCCGCTGAGGCCGTCGCCCGCTTCGGCGAGGATTTCGTCCGCGCGCGGGAAGAGTCCGAGCTGCTCAGCGAGGTAGAGGCCGATTTCGATCAGAAGACCTTCGAGGCCGGGCAGACCACGCCGACGCTGTTCGGCGCGGCTCTGGTCCATTTCGGGGTCGGGCAGTTGCTGGATCTGCTCGTCGACATCGCTCCTTCGCCGTTCGCGCGGGAGAGCGTCGACGGCGAGCCCCGGGATCTGGAGGACGGGTTCTCCGGGTTCGTGTTCAAGTCCCAAGCGAACATGAACGCCTCGCACCGCGACCAGCTCGCGTTCATTCGCGTCTGCTCGGGACGTTTCGAGCGCGGCATGCAGGTCACGCAGGCGCAGGGCAAGCGCACCATGTCCACCAAGTACGCGCAGACGATGTTCGGTTCCTCTCGTGACACCGTCGAGGAGGCGTGGCCCGGCGATATCGTCGGCCTGGTCAACGCCACGGGACTGGCGGTCGGCGACACGATCTACGCCGGCAGGCACGTCGAGTTCCCGCCGTTGCCCGCGTTCGCGCCCGAGCATTTCGGCGCGCTCCAGATGCACGACACCTCCAAGGCGAAGCGGTTCCGGCGCGGTATCTCGCAGCTGGACGCCGAAGGGGTCGTCCAGGTCCTGTACTCCGAGCGGCGCGGTGACGCGACGCCGGTGCTCGCGGCGGTCGGCCCGTTGCAGTTCGAGGTCACGCTCGCTCGGCTGGCCGCCGAGTTCGGCGTGCCCGCCGCCATCGACCACCTGCCGTACCAGTTGGCGCGG
>JAJYSW010000134.1 GCA_021793335.1 Actinomycetes bacterium | reverse complement strand
CTCCGGACCGTGAAGCGGTGTCGTCAACGGCTCCGCTTCACCACCGGAGGCCTTCGCCCGTCACATGAACCCGTCACGACCACGGAACAACGTCCTCGGACATCACCCCCGGCGTCGGTACCGTAGGGGCGGCCGAATCCATTCGGCGGCGTAGTGGATCAGTCGGCCAGTTCCATCGCGAGCAGGCGCAGATCGTAGACGTACATGCGCCCGCTCCGGTCGGCTCTGCCACTGCGGTCGACACGCACGCCGTCCTCCCGCAGCAGCTCCGGCACGTCCCGGCCGGTCCGGCCGTCCGACCAGCGGAAACCCTCCGAGACCTTGCCGCTCGCGGTCAGCACGCGGTACGCCCTCGGCACGTCGCCGTCGCGCATGTACGCGCCCACCTGGCGCGGGCCCGTGCCGATCAGCTCGGCCAGGTCGCCGTAGGACGTCCACGTCCCCTCCGGCAGCGCCGCCACCACGCGCCGGACCAGTTCCCAATCCCGTGCTGTCGCCATGGACCCAATGTACGGTCCGCCCGCGCGGTGCGCGCCACTGGAACCGCCGGTCGGGCTAGGGGCCGTGCGCGTGGTGTTAACGTCGGACACGACAGGGGAGCCGACTGGCTGAGAGTGCGGAACCGACCGCAGACCCTCGAACCTGATCCGGGTCATACCGGCGTAGGAAGTCGTCTGCCGCTGTCGCGTCGTGTCCATGCACTTCTGAAAGGCAAACGCCCATGCCTACCGCCGACAGCAAGCCTCTCCTCTCCGGCGCCCGCTGGCGCACCCTCGACATCGTCACCTGCGCCGTCCTCGCGGTCGCCTTCGGCGTCGTCTTCTGGGCCTGGAACTTCGCGTGGGCCGGAATCGAGCCGCTCCTCGCCTTCCTGCTGCCGCTCAAAGGCGTCCTCTACGGCGTCTGGCTCATCCCCGCCGTCCTCGCGCCCCTGATCGTCCGCCGCGTCGGCGCCGGGCTGCTCACCGAATTCCTCGCCGCCACCATCTCCCTGCTCCTCGGCTCCGCCTGGGGCATCCTCATCATGTACCAGGGCCTGTTCCAAGGCCTCGGCGGCGAACTGGCCTTCGTGGCCGGTCGCTACCGGCGCTTCGGCGTCCCGACCGCGCTCGCCGCCGGCGCGCTCGCCGGCCTCGCGGCCACGGTGTACGACGTGATCGTCTACTACCGCGAGTACGACCTGTGGGCCTTCCAGCTGCCGTACATCGCCTTCGCGATGCTCTCGGGCGCCCTCGTCGCCGGACTCGGCTCCAAGGCCCTGGTCAAGGCCATGCTGCCCACCGGAGTGCTCGACCGCTTCCCCGTCGGCCGCGACCGGGCGAGGATCTGACCCGACGATGCTCTCGGTCGAGTTCCGCGGCTTCACATGGCGGCACGCCGGGCGACGGGCCCCGGCCGTCGCCGATATCGACCTGCGCATCGAGGCGGGGGAGCGGGTCCTACTGCTCGGGCCCTCCGGCTCGGGCAAGTCGACGCTGCTCGCCGCGCTCGCCGGGCTGCTCACCACCGATTCCGGCGAGCAGCGCGGCGAAGTCCTGCTCGACGGCAGGGACGCGGCCGCCCAGCGCGGCCGCGTCGGCACCCTCTTCCAAGACCCCGAGACTCAGCTCGTCATGGCCCGCAGCGGCGACGACGTCGCATTCGGGCTCGAAAACCAGGCCGTGCCGCGCGAGGCGATCTGGCCGCGCGTCCACGAGGCCCTCGAAGCGGTCGGGTTCCCGTATCCGCCCGAGCACCCGACGCACGCGCTGTCCGGCGGTGAACAGCAGCGCCTCGCTCTCGCGGGAGTCCTCGCGCGCCGCCCCGAACTGATCCTGCTCGACGAGCCGACCGCCAACCTCGACCCCGAAGGCGCCGCATCGGTCCGAGCGGCGCTCGGGGAGGCGCTGGCCGACGCCGCCGCGACCCTGATCGTCGTCGAGCACCGCGTCGCCGACATCTTGAACCTCGTCGACCGGGTGATCGCCCTCGGCCCCGGCGGCGTCCTCTTGGCCGACGGCCCCGCCGAAGCGGTCTTCGCCGAACACGGCGACACCCTCGCCGCCCAAGGCGTCTGGGTCCCCGGCATCCCCCTGCCCACCGCTCCTCGGCCCGCCCCCGGGGAGCCGCGCCTTCGCGGTGAATCGCTCGCGCTGACCCACCCCGGGGCCGACCGGCCCGCCCTCGCCGGCGTCGACTTCGAGTTGCGGTCGGGCGAACTGCTCGCCGTCACCGGCCCGAACGGCTCGGGTAAATCCACGCTCGCGCTCCTGGCCGGAGGTCTGGTCGCGCCCACTCGCGGCAAGGCGACCGTCCGCGGCGAACGCACGGCGCTCCACCGCCTCCCGGCGAACCGGCTCGCCACGCGCGTCGGCTCGGTCTTCCAAGACCCCGAGCACCAGTTCGTGACCGCCACCGTCCGCTCCGAGCTCGCCTTCGCGCCGCACGCCGCCAAATGGCCGCGGGACCGGATCGACGCCCGAGTGTCCGAGCTGCTCGAACGCCTCCGCCTCGATCACCTGGCCGAGGCCAACCCGCACACGCTCTCGGGCGGTGAGGCCCGGCGGCTGTCGGTCGCCGGAGCACTGGCCGCCGCGCCCGGCGCGCTCCTGCTCGACGAGCCGACCTTCGGCCAGGACCGCCGCACGTGGGGCGAACTGGTGGACCTGACCGCCGGCATCCGCGACGAGGGCGCCGCGATCATGGCGGTCACCCACGACCGCGACTTCGTGGAGGCCCTGGCCACTCGCGAGATCGCGCTTGAGGACGGCAGGGTCCGATCGGAGACGAGCCGATGCTGACCATCGTCCCGATCTGCGGACCGCACGCGCCGATCGCCCGGGCCAACCCGGTGGCGAAGCTGTTCGCCGTCATCGCCGTCTCGACCGCGGCGCTGGCGGCCGCCGACTGGTTGACGCCGCTGCTGCTCCTTTCGGCGCTCGCCGCGGCCATGCCGTTCACCGGGATTCGGTGGCGACCGCTGCTCCGTCGGCTGCGGTGGCTGTGGCTCGCGGCCGGAGCCGTCGCGGCGGGCAACGCGTTCTTCGCGGCCGAGCAGACCGGGACGATCCTGTTGTCGCTCGGGCCCATGGAACTCGGATCGGAGTCCCTGGTCAACGGCGTGGCGCTCGGTCTGCGGGTCTGCGTGGCGGCGACGGCCGGCGTGCTGGGTTTCGCCACCACCGACCCGACCGACCTGGCCGACGCCCTCACCCAGCAGCTGCGCACCTCCCCCCGGTTCACCATCGGTTCCCTCGCGGCGCTGCGGATGCTGCCGCTCCTGGCCGCCGAGTGGCGGCAGATCATCACCGCCCGCCGGGCCCGGGGCATGGAGGGCGGGCGCAATCCGTTGCGCCGGGCCCGCCTGCTCGCCTCGACGATGTTCACGCTCCTGGTCGGGGCGATGCGTCGGGCCGGCCGGCTCGCCGCGGCCATGGACGCCCGAGGCTTCGACTCCGAGGTGCCGCGCACCTACGCCAGGGTGCAGCGCATGCGAAGGCCCGACTGGTTCCTGCTCGCCGCCGCGGTGGTGGTCTCGGCCGCCGCCATCGCGACCAGCGCGGCCCTCGGCGTCTTCGAACTCCTGGTGTGATCATCGGCCGCCCCGGCAATCCGCCCCCGCCAGAGCGCCGGGCGGGACGCTCGGCCCTCAAGGCCGTGCCGCAGCGGGAGCGGGCCTCGCCCGGGCGGGGCACCGTCATGAGGGAAAGACGGTGCCGCATCGGCCGTTCGAAGCGAACGCGGGTCTTCGCGAAGCGGTGCCCACGTCCGTGGCGCACGCACCGGCTGCCCGGCCGCCACTTCCCGCCGCGATCCTCTGCCGCGAACGCATCCGCCCCGACCGATCGGCGATGCCGTGCCCGGACTCTTCCGCCCCACTGTGTTCTCCACCGGACCGGCCGCATTCCTCGTGCGCCCTCGGTCGGCGCGGCACGCGACCCGATCCGTCGACGGGCGTTCTCGGACCGGGCCGCGCCGACCGGGCTTCGCCCGAGCGTTCATCCGACCGGCGTCTCCGCCGCCTCTTCGGGCAGGGCGAACTGCGCCGCGTACAGGCGGGCGTAGGCGCCCTCGGCTTTCAGCAGCTCCTCGTGGCCGCCCTGCTCGACGACTCGGCCGTGCTCCATCACCACGATCACGTCCGCGTCACGGATCGTCGACAGCCGGTGGGCGATCACGAAACTCGTGCGGCCCTGTCGGAGCGCCACCATGCCCTGCTGCACCAGCATCTCGGTGCGGGTGTCGACCGAGCTCGTCGCCTCGTCCAGGATCAGGATCGACGGATCGATCAGGAACGCCCGCGCGATGGTGATCAACTGGCGCTCGCCCGCGCTCAGAGCGCCCTCATCGGTATCGATCACCGTGTCGTAACCGTCCGGGAGGGTCCGTATGAAGTGGTCGGCATGCGCCGCGGCGGCCGCGGCCGCGACCTCGTCCCGAGTGGCCTCGGGCCGCCCGTAGGCGATGTTCTCGGCGATCGTGCCGCCGAACAGCCACGTGTCCTGGAGGACCATGCCGATGCGCCTGCGCAGCCGCTCCCGCTCCACCTCCGCGATGTCCCGGCCGTCGACGGTGATCCGTCCGGCGTCGAGGTCGTAGAAGCGCATCAGCAGATTCACCAGGGTCGTCTTGCCGGCCCCGGTCGGGCCGACGATCGCGACCGTCTGCCCGGGCTCGGCCTCCAAGCTGAGGCGGTCGATCAGCGGTTCGTCTGGCAGGTAGCGGAACGAGACGTCCTCGAAGGCCACCCGCCCCTCCACCGTGCCCATCGCCTCGGGCGCGGCGGCCTGATCGGGACGCTGCTCCTCGGCGTCGAGCAGCGCGAAGACCCGTTCGCCCGACGCCACCGCCGACTGGACTTGGCCGGACATCGCGGCCATCTGGTGGACGGGCCCGGAGAACTGCATCGTGTATTGGATGAACGCCTGGATCTCGCCGATCGAGATCGCCCCGGCGGCCACCCGCAGGCCGCCGATCACCGCCACCAGCACATAGGCGACCGATCCTAGAAAGCTCAGGGCCGGGGCGATCAGGCCGGACAGGAACTGCGCGCTCGCGCTCGCGGTGTACAACTCCTCGTTGTGGCGTTTGAAGGTCGCCACCGACCCGGCTCGGCGGCCGAACACCGTCACCAGCTGGTGGCCGGTGATCATCTCCTCGGCGTGGCCGTTCACCTCGCCGGTGGCCGCCCACTGCCGGGCGAACCGAGGCTGAGCGCGTTTGCCGATGGCCTTCGCCGCCCACAGCGTCAAAGGCACCGTCAGCAGCACCACCGCGGTCAGCAGCGGTGAGATCGTGAGCATCATGACCGGCACGCCCAGCAGCATCAGCATGCTGAACACGATGCGCTGGAACACCTGCTGGACGGTCTGGGTCAGGTTGTCGATGTCGTTGGTGACCGTGGAGAGCACCTCGCCTCTCGACCGCGAGTCGAAGTAGCGCAAAGGCAGTGCGGCCACTTTCGCATCGGCCTCCGCGCGCAGCTCATAGGCCATGCGCTGCGCCAGTCCCGCGATGGTCCTTCCCATGCCGACGGTGACCAGCCACGAGACGGCCGTCAGCGCCGCGCCGGTCCCGAGCAGTCCCGCCAGGGCCGGGTAGTCGACGCCGCCTTCTCGGACGCCTTCGACCACCCGGTCGGTCGCCTGGCCGAGGATGAGGGGAATGGCGAGCATCGCGGCGGCGCTCAGGGCCGCGAAGGCGGCGACCCCGGTGATGCGCAGCCGGTCGGTGCGCAGCAGTCGAAGGATTCGCAGCGCGGTGCCGCGGAAATCCGCGGCCTCGGCGTTCGCCGGGGCACCGCCCGATCGCGTCGTGCTCACATCGCCTCCTGGAGGGACAGTTGGGAGTCGGCGATCTCCGCGTAGACCGGGCTCTCTCGCAGCAGGGTCTCGTGCGTGCCGACGCCGACCACACGGCCCGCGTCGAGGACCACGATCCGGTCCGCGTCGCGAACGGTCGAGACCCGCTGAGCCACGATCACGAGCGCGGCCTCGGCGGTCTCGGCCGCCAACGCCCGGCGCAGCGCCGCATCGGTGGCGGTGTCCAGCGCCGAGAAGGCGTCGTCGAACAGGTAGATCTTGGGACGGGCGACCAGGGCCCGGGCGATGGCCAGTCGCTGGCGTTGACCGCCGGAGACCGTGGAGCCGTCCTGGCCGATCGCCGTCTCCAGCCCGTGGGGCATGGCGCGGACGAAATCGGCGGCCTGGGCGATCTCCAGCGCCCGCCACAGGTCCCGGTCGTCCGCCGCGGGGTCGCCGTAGCGCAGATTGGAGGCCACGGTTCCCGAGAACAGGTGTGCCCGCTGGGGGACCAGCCCGACGGTGGCGGCGATCAGGGCCCGGTCCATGTCCCGCACGTCGACCCCGTCGATCGTCACGGCCCCCTCGTCCACGTCGAACAGCCGGGGGACGAGGTGCAGCAGGGTGGTCTTGCCCGCCCCGGTCGATCCGATCACCGCCGTGGTCCGGCCGGGCCGGGCGATGAGGTCGACCTCGCGCAGCACCGGTTCCTCGGCGCCTTCGTAGCGGAAGGTCGCGTTCCTGATTTCGAGTTCGCCGGACCCGGGCAGCTCGGTGACCGGGTCCGGCCGGATCGCGAGGTCAGGCTCGGTGTCGAGGACCTCCCGGATGCGTCCGGCCGCGACTTTGGCGCGGGGCGCCATCATGAACACGCCCATGGACATCATGACGGCCATGAGGATCTGCGAGACATAGCTCAGGTAGGCGATGAGCGAGCCGACCTGCATCCCGCCGCCTTCGATGCGACCGGCCGCGAACCACACCACCGCGATCGCGGTCAGGTTCGAGATGCCCATCGCGGTGGCTCCGAAGAACGCCTGGATGCGCCCGACGCGCAGCGCCACGGCCATGAGGTCGCCGTTGGCCTCGCCGAAGCGCTCCTGTTCGTGCCGGTCGCGTACGAAAGCCCTGACGACCCGGATGCCGGTGATGTGCTCGCGCATGACTCGGTTGACCGAGTCGATCCGCTTCTGCATCGCCCTGGCCGAGGGGATCATGGCGCGGATGACGGCGAGCATCGCCAGGACCGTGACCGGGACGGCCACCAGGAGCGTGGCCGACAGCGGCACGTCCTGGCCGAGTGCCAGGGCGAGCCCGCCGAGGCCCATGACCGGTGCCATCAGCAGCATCATGAGCGACATGACCGCCAGCAGTTGGATCTGCTGGACGTCGTTGGTGGTGCGAGTGATCAGGGACGGCGTTCCGAAGCGGTCGATCTCGCGTTGCGAGTAGGACTGGATCCGTTCGAAGATCGCCTCGCGCAGGTCGCGGCCGAGTGCCATCGCGACGCGGGCGCCGAAGAAGACCGCGCCTCCGGCCGCGGTGATCTGGACGAGGGTCGCGCCGAGCATGATCGCGCCGTGCCCGAGGACGTAGCCGGTGTCGCCGAGGAGCACGCCGTGGTCGATCAGGTCGGCGTTCAAGGTCGGCAGGTACAGCATCGCGAGCGTCTGGATCAGCTGGAAGACCACGGTGAGGAGGAGCGCTCGGCGGTAGGGGCGGAGGTATTCGCGCAGGAGCCGGACGAGGCCGCCGGTCTCCTCCGGCGGGTCGGGCGGCGGATCCGGCGGTCGCTGCGGCGCACCGGTCGAGTCGGGTGGACGGGTTTCTGGCATGTCGTCAACCATAACCATGAATATGGACCGGGTACAAGTTTTTATTCGGTACATATTTTGATCTGGTATAGTGAATTTGTGGAAGGACAGCTCAACCTGCGAGAACGCAAGAAGCAGGCCACCAGGCTCTTGCTGATGGAGACCGCCTTGGCTCTATTCGAGGAACGGGGCTTCGACGACGTCTCCGTGGCCGAGGTCGCCGAGGCCGCCGAGGTCTCCAAGGCCACGGTCTTCAATTACTTCCCCACCAAGGAGGACCTGGTCCTCGCCGGAGCGAAGTATCACATCGGCGAGGCCGCTCAAATCGTTCGCGAACGGCCGGTCGGGCAGACGCCGCACGGCGCCCTGCGCCAGTACTTCATGGAGATGCTCCGAAGCCGGGAGCCCTTGACGGGCCTGAGTGATCACCATCCGGTCGTGATGCGGGTCCACAGGGTCGTCAGTCGCTCGCCCGAGCTGACACTCAAGGCCATGCACCTTCGCCACCGCTCCGCCGAGCTGCTGGCGGAGGCGCTCATGGAGGAGGGCGGCTCCGAGCTCACCGCCCGCCTGGTCGCCTCTCAGCTGATGCACACGCAGCACGTCCTGAGCCAGATGAACGTCCACCGCATCCACTCCGGAGAGTCCTCCGAGGAGATCTACCCCGATGCGGTCGCCACCGCCGAACACGCCTTCGGGCTGCTCGAACACGGAATCGGCGATTTCATGCGCCGGGAGGCCGAGCCCTCCGACGCTTTCGACGTCGCCTTCCATGTCGAGCCCGGCCACGCCGGTGCGGAGGGCGGCGGTCACCGCCGGACCGCCGAGGGCGAGTTCCGTGAGGCCCCGGCCGACCGGGATCGGCGCTGACCCATCGCCCCGTGCCGCACACGAGTCCGATAAGTCATGTCGCCGATCACATGCATCCTCAGTGGAATTACCGCCACAGTGAGTGAAGTATGCTTGCGTTGCACCGGAATGCGATCATCATCACGAGGCGGCCCGAAGCCGGGTGAGGGCCCCGGGCCCCGGCGGCGCGGCTGAGTCGCGAAGCCCGTC
>JAJYSW010000133.1 GCA_021793335.1 Actinomycetes bacterium | reverse complement strand
TTCCGATCTCACTTCTCCGGCGGCTCGGGGGCCCCGGCGGTGATCATCGCCAAGGCCGACGCGGCCGAGGCGGTGGTCGAGGCCGCCGACGTCGAAGGCGTCGCCGACGTCACCGTCACCACCGATGAGGCCGGTGAACCGCGCGTGGTCGACGGCCTGGTCGAGATCGAGGCCGTCCTCGACGACGCGCCCGACTCCGATGCGGCGATCGACACCGTCGAGCGGCTGCGCGAGGCCGTGCACGCCGTCGAGGGCGCCGATGCGAAAGTCGGCGGCGCCACCGCCGTCCAGCTCGACACCATCCAGACCTCCGAGCGCGACCAGCGGGTCATCATCCCGATCGTCCTGCTCGTCGTCCTCGGCATCCTCATGCTGCTGCTGCGCTCGATCCTCGCACCGGTGCTGCTGGTCGCCACCGTCGTGCTCTCGTTCGCCGCGACGATGGGCGTCTCGGCGCTCGTGTTCAATCACCTGTTCGATTTCCCCGGCGCCGACCCGGTCGTGGTCCTGTTCGGGTTCGTATTCCTGGTGGCCCTCGGCATCGACTACAACATCTTCCTCATGACACGCGTCCGCGAAGAGGCGCAGCGCCTCGGCACCAAGGCAGGGACACTGCACGGCCTGGTCACCACCGGCGGCGTCATCACCTCCGCCGGGGTGGTGCTCGCGGCGACGTTCTCAGCGCTGGCGGTGCTCCCGATCCTGTTCCTGGCGCAGATCGCGTTCATCGTCGCCTTCGGCGTCATGGTCGACACGATCCTGGTGCGATCACTGGTCGTGCCGGCTCTGTCCGTCGACATCGGACGTGCCATCTGGTGGCCCTCGCGCCTCTCGCGCCGGGTAAGGAGCACAGCGCCGAAGTAAGGGATCGAGGCGGCCGGGCATCGGCGAGTAAGGCCCTCGGAGAGCCTGATCTGCGCGATGTGCCGATGCCGCACCGGCCGCCTCAGCCGAAGACTTGATGTCACACCGACGACATCGAGGAAACCATCGTGAACGACTTCGAACTCAGCTATCTGCACCATGCCCGCGCCCGCGAACTCATGGCCGAGGCCGAGCAGGAGCGGCGGGCCAAGGCCGTCCGAGCGAGCCCGGGACACCGACCGGCGTCCCGTTTGACGAATGCATTGCGCCATAAGGGAAATAGCTCTCCGCAAAGGACTCTCGGCTTGCGGCCGAAGAAATAAGATGGCCGGAACGTCAGGGCCCCGTGTCATGATTGAGGACATGCCGCGCCTCGGTTCCGACCTTCCGCTGTTCGCCCGCGACAAGGAGCTCGCGACACTGCGCGGCGCCCTGGAGCAGGCCCGAGCCGGCAAGCCCGCCACCATCCTCATCTCCGGCGACGCAGGGGTCGGGAAATCCCGGCTCCTGCACGAATTCCTCCGCCGCCCGAGCCAGGCGGGCACCGCCGAGGCCCTCACCGCCACCGGCCACTGCCTCGACACCGCCGATTCGGCCCTGCCATACCTGCCGTTCGCCGAAGCGATCGGTGCGCTCGCCCGCCACCGCCCCGACGTGATCGCCGGCCATCCCGGCCTGAGCCCGCTCCTGCCCGGACAGCCCCAGCGCGCCGAAGGCGAGCTCGGCCGCCTCGGCCTGTTCGAGGCCGTCAGCGCCGTCCTCACCGAACTGGCCGAGGACGAACCCGTCGTGCTCGCCATCGAAGACCTCCACTGGGCCGACCGATCCAGCCGCGACCTGCTCACGTTCCTCACCTCCCGGTTGACCGACCGGCCCGTCCTCATCCTCGGCACCTACCGGGCCGACGCCCTGCACCGCTCGCACCCGCTGCGCCCGCTGCTGGCCGAACTCGTGCGCCTGCCCGCCGTCGAACGCCTCCACCTCGACCCCTTCGACCCCCAGAGCGCCGCCGACTTCGTGCGCGAACTCAACACCGGTCTCGACGAGCAGACCGTCGCCAAGATCGCCGCCGCCTCGGAGGGCAACGCGTTCCTCGCCGAAGAACTCGCCGGGGCCGAGACCCACACCGTCACCTTCGAACTCGCCGAAGTCCTCCTCGCCCGCCTCGAACGCCTTCCCGAGACCGCGCAGCAGGTCGTGCGCCTCGCCTCGGTGATGGGCCGCGTCTTCAGCTACGAACGCCTCAACGCCGCGGTCTGGTCCCTGCTCGACGAGACCGGCATCAAATCCGAGCGCGAGCTCGACCAGGCGATGCGCGCCGCGATCTCCCACGGGATCTTCGCCCAGAAGAGCGCCGAGACCTACGCCTTCCGCCACGCCCTGCTCGGCGAAGCCGTCTACAGCGATCTGCTCCCGGGCGAACGCAGCCGCTGCCACCAGCGCATCGCCGCCTCCCTCGCCGGAGACGCCCGCACCGGCGCCGCCGCCGAACTCGCCCACCACGCGCACGAATCCGGCGATCTGCCCACCGCGCTGACGGCTTCGGTGCAGGCCGCCGACGAGGCCCGCGAGCTCGCCGCCCCGGCCGAGGCCCTCCTGCACCTGGAACGCGCGCTGCGCCTGTACGACCGCGTCCCCGCCTCCGAACGGCCCGAAGGGTCCACCGAGCTGCGCCTGACCCTCGCCGCAGCCGGGCAGGCCGAGGCCTCCGGCGAGATCAAGCGGGCCCTGTCCTATTCCAGCGCCGCCGTCGAACTCGCCGACCGCTCCGGCGACCGGCGGCAGGCCGCGGCCTGCCGCCGCAAGTACGCCAGGCACCTGCTGGCCATCGAAGGCTCCGAAGGCGAAGCCCATCGAATCGCCACCGAGGCGTGGGAACTGGTCGGCGATGACGAGCCGCACCCGAACAAGGTGTGGACGCAGGCGATCATGGCCCGCACCCACTTGGGCATCCGTGATTACGCGGGCGGATCGGCGTGGGCCGAGCGGACCGTCGCCACCGCCGACGCGATCGACGGCAGCGGCTCCCACGTCGCCGCCAAGGCCGACGCGCTGATCTCGGCCGGTTCGATCGCGTTCCGGCAGGGCGGCGGCACCGACACGACCATGCCGTGCATCGAAGAGGCACTCCGCCTGGTCGGCGGCACCAAGTGGTGCGAGGTCGAATTGCGCGCGCACTTCACCGCCGGCCTCTGGTTCGTCGAGCAGGCTCGCATCGACGAAGCGCTGGCCCACTTCGACCGCGGCATGGCCTGCGCCCGGCGGACCGGCCACAAATGGAGCGCTTTCGGCATCGAGACCGCCGTCCGGCAGGTCATCTGCAACTACATGCTCGGCGACTGGGACCGCGCCGACGCCGCCGCCGAGATGGCCTCCAGCGTGGTCCCGGGCGTGGTGATGACCCGCCTGACCGCCGCCGCGCTGCTGGCGGACACGGCGCGCGGCCGCTTCGAGGTCGCCGACCGGCGGCTGACCTACCTCACCGACCGCTGGCAGCTCGACGGGCAGGTACTCGCCCTCGCAGGGCTGTGCGGGACCGAACTGGAGCGCTGGCGGGGCCGCCCGGGCCACGGCGTCGCGATCGCCGAGCGCACCGCCGACCGGATCGAGCCCATGCACTCCTACCATTTGGCGGGCGTGTCGGTGTGCGCGGCGGGGGTCGGCGCCGCAGCGGACCTGGCACGGATCGCGCGCCGCGAGGGGGCCCCGGAGGCGGTCAAGGACGCCGTCGCCGCCGGTGAGCGGCTGGCCCGCCGAGCCAGGTTCTTCCTCGACCACGGTCGGCCCCTCTCGGGCACGCTCGGCCCCGAAGGCCGGGCCTGGGCCGCCGAGCTCGAAGCCGAATGCTCCCGTTTGGACGGCGAAGGCGATGCGGCCCGTTGGCGCGAGGTCCTCGACGCGTTCGCCTATAACGCGAGCGGCGAACCGTACCGGCGGGCCCGAGCCCGGTGGCGTTTGGCCGAGGCCTTGTTGGGTGGCTCGGGGGCCGAGGGCCGCGTCGAGGCCGCCGAGCTGGTGGCCCGGGCCAAGGCCACGGCCGTGAAACTGCGGGCCGAGCCGCTGCTGAAGGAGCTGCGCGCCCTGGAGCAGCGGGCCCGGCTCGGCGCCACGGCTCCCTCCGCGGCGCCGACGCCGCTCACGCCGCGCGAGCTCGGCGTGCTGCGGCTGGTCGCGAAAGGCATGACGAACCGGCAGATCGGCTCGGAACTGTACATCTCGGAGAAGACCGTCAGCGTGCACCTCTCGCGGGCAATGTCCAAGCTCAAGGCCGCCAATCGCACCGAAGCGGTCAATACCGCCCATCTGCGCGGCTATCTCGCGGAGAGCTGAGGCCGCACCGGGGACCGACACTCGACGCTCGTGTAATCCCCTGGGCGTACACCGAATCACCCCCGTGGCCCGATGTCGGAGCCCACGACTCGACTCAAGATTGGTGTCATGGAACGGCGTAAGGCATTGAAGTGGACCCTCATCGGCGGCGGCATCGGTGTCGGAGCGCTGACGCTCGGCCTCGGCGGCACGGTGGCCTACGTCTACAGCGAATCCAAGATCGACACGGTCGGCAAGGTGGACTTCGCCTCGCCCCTGGCGATCCCGCCACTCGCCGAATCCGAGATCGACTCCTCGGGTACGCGGATCTTCGACCTGGAAGTGCAGGCCGGCCGGACCGCGTTCAAGCACGGCCGGGCCACCGAGACCTGGGGCGTCAACGGTGCGTTCCTGGGGCCGACGATCCGGGCGACACGCGGCGAGGAGATCGCATTCCGCGTCCGCAACGCCCTCAAGGAGACGACTTCACTCCACTGGCACGGCATGCACCTGCCGGCGGTCATGGACGGCGGCCCCCACCAGGCGATCGAACCGGGAGACGACTGGACCCCTCAGTGGACTGTGGACCAGCCGGCGGCGACGCTGTGGTATCACCCGCACCCGCACGGGCGGACCGCCAGGCACGTCTACCAGGGCGTCTCGGGGCTGTTCCTCATCGACGACGACACCTCGCAGACACTGAACCTGCCCGGCGACTACGGCATCGACGACGTCCCCCTCATCGTGCAGGACCGCCGCTTCGACGATGAGAACCAGTTCGACGCCGAAGAGCGATTCCTGTCCTCACAAGGCGTCCTCGGCGACGAGATCCTCGTCAACGGCACCCTCGGGCCGCACTTCGACGTCACGACCCGGCTGGTGCGGCTGCGGCTGCTCAACGGCTCGAACTCGCGGCTGTACAATTTCGGGTTCGGCGACGACCGGCCGTTCGCGCTCATCGCCACGGACGGCGGGCTGCTGCCCGAGGCGCACGAGACCGACCGGATCGAGCTCTCTCCGGGAGAGCGGGCCGAGATCGTGGTCGCCTTCGCGCCCGGCGAGACCGTCGACCTGCGCTCCTACCCGACCGAGGAGGGGTACGTCCTCGGCCTGGGGCGGTTCAACGGCGCCGATGACCGCTTCGACATTTGCCGCTTCCGCGCCGCCGACTCGCTGACCGACCGGACCGAAATCCCCGCCGAGATGGGCGTCGCGCCCGATCTGGACGGTGAGGAGATCGCCGAAGAGCGGTCCTTCCGGCTCTCGGGTACCACGATCAACGGCGAGCAGATGGCGATGGAACGCATCGACTTCGGTGTCCGCGAAGGCACCGTGGAGGTGTGGGAAGTGAGGAACGACGACGGCTATATGCACAATTTCCACGTCCACGACGTCCAATTCCAGGTGCTCACCGTCGACGGCGGGGCTCCGCCGCCGCACCTGCGCGGCTGGAAGGACACGGTGCGGCTCGTCCCGCAACGCGATTACCGGCTCGCGATGCGCTTCAGCGACTACACCGACCCGAACCTGCCGTACATGTACCACTGCCATCTGCTGCTGCACGAGGACCAGGGCATGATGGGCCAGTTCGTCGTCCTGGGCGAAGGCGAGGAGATCGGCACCGTCCCCGAGGGCAGAGGGCACGAGCACCCGTGAATCTCCGGGCGGCCCGGGAGCCCGGTCGAGGCCGGGCCGATCGCTCCTCGGGCGCCGCGCCGATCGGCGCGGCCTCGTCTCACAGCGTGTAGGTGGCGATGAGCTGCGACAGCGTCCGAATGTCCACTTGCCCTCTGAACTCGAAGCGCACCTTGCCCAGGCCGCTGAACCAGAGGTCGAGTTCGGCGTCGAGGTCGAACCGGCCGGCCGTCTCGACCGAGAAGGCCTGGATCTTGCTGTAGGGCAGCGATGTGAAATCGCGTTTCTTGCCGGTCATGCCCTGGACGTTGACGGCGATCACGCGCTTATCGGTGAAGACCACGTAGTCCCGGATGCCCTTGAACGAGGCCACCGGCCGCTCGTCCTGTACCAGTAGCGGCTGCACATCGCTCAGGAGACTGTTCGGGTCGACCTGCTGGAGCTTGACCAGCGAAGCATTTTGAAAATCGATCACATACGGAGCGTAGCGATCCGTCCTCACCGTTGTCCACGAGGGATGGCGGGACACCACTCCGGACGAGACCGGCCTCATTCCTCCGTTCACACAGGCCCGCAACTCACACAGACCCGCGGCGCGATGCGGGCACGCCCCCGTCCACTGTGGTCTCGGCTGCGCTGCGGACACGGCGACGAAGCCGAAACCGCACCTGTCCGCCCGGGCCGGGCGCCGCCGCGAGACGGCCGAGCCGCCTGCCGCGGCGGCCCTGGAAAGGCCACCGCGGCGACCGGACCCCACGGCGGTTCGAGCGACAGCGGAGACGGTGGCCGCAAGCGCCCACCTGCGTCAATACTGATCCGCCGCCAGAGCGCTCGCCTGTGCGATCACGACCTTCACCGGCCTGCCCAGCGCCGCCGCGGCGGCGACCGCGTCCTCGTATTCGACCGAGACGTTCACGACCTCGCCGCCGTCGAGCGCGACCTTCACGCCGACCTCGCGGCCCTCGACCGCCACCGACGTGTACCGGCGTTCCAACGCGTACTTGTCGACCTCGTGCGAACGCATCCCGATCGTCGTCGTGTGCCGCACCAGCGCCGCGCGCACCGCGCGCACCGTCTCGGCCGGGCACAGCGCATGGACCGTGTGCGCCGGCCGCCCCTTCTTCATCAGGATCGGCGTCAACCACGCGTCCGAGGCACCCGCCTCCAAGAGCGACGCCAGCACCGGCGGCCACAACCGCGGATCCAGATCATCCACATTGGCTTCAATGACCACCGGGCGCGGCTCGCCCGAGCCGGTCTCGCGGCCCACCACGATCCGCAGCAGATTCGCCCGCTCCTCGGGATCACGACCCCCCGCGCCGACGCCCACCCGCTCGATGACCATCTCCGGCATCGGGCCGAACGCATCCGCGTTCGCCGCGACGATCGCCGCGCCGGTCGGCGTGCAAGCCTCATACGGCACCGCGCCGACGGCCGGGGCTCCCGCATCGGCCAGCACCCGCACCACCGCCGGAGCCGGCAGCGGAATCGACCCGTGCGAGCCGCGCGTCGTCCCGCCGCCGACGGTCACCGTCGAAGCGACCATCCGCGCGGCTCCGAGCGCCTCCAGCCCCGCCGAAGCGCCGACGATATCGGCGATCGAGTCCAGCGCCCCCACCTCGTGGAAATGCACCTCGTCGACATCGATGCCGTGCGAGACCGACTCGGCCGCCGCCAAGCGCCCGAAGGCGTCCAACGCACGGGCCTTGACGCCCTCGCCCAGCTCGGCGTCCTCGATCATCCCGCGGATCGACCGCCAGCGCCGATCCACACGGGTCTGCGGCGCTTCGACATCGACCTTGACGCCCGCCAGGCCGTGCCGCCGCACCGACGAGGCGACCAACCGGACCCGCTCGACACCCAAGGCGTCCACGGCCTCCTGCATCACCGCCACATCGACGCCCACGCCCGCCAGCGCGCCCAGGAACATGTCGCCGCTCGCGCCCGCCGAGCAGTCCATCCACGCGATCGTCACCGCTCCGCCTTCACGTTCATGATCCGGGCCGCGGCGATCGCAGCGCCGAATCCATTGTCGATGTTCACCACGGTCACCCCGGGCGAACAGGAATTCAGCATCGTCAGCAACGGCGCGAGCCCACCGAAGGCCGCTCCGTAGCCGACCGACGTCGGCACCGCCAGCACCGGCGCGCCGACCAGGCCCGCCACCACGCTCGGGAGCGCCCCGTCCATACCGGCCACGACGATCACGCACACCGCTTCCCGCAATACCGGCAGCCTGTCCAGCAGCCGATGCAGGCCCGCGACTCCGACATCGGCCACCAGATGCGCATCGATCCCGTTCGCTCTCGCGACGATCTCGGCCTCCCGGGCCACCGGCAGATCCGACGTCCCGGCGCACACGACCGCGAGCGGCCCGGACTCGGGCTCGGGAAAAGCACCGATCGCGGCGACCCCCGAATCGCACCAGGCGTCATCGCCGAACGCAGCCGTGATCTGCTCGACGCAGACCGCGTCGCAGCGGGTGGCAATCGCCACCCGCCCCGGGTGCGACTCCCGAAGCGCCCGAAGCGCCGCGACCACCTGCTCGGGCGTCTTCCCGGCGGCGTAGACCGCCTCGGACGTTCCCGTCCGCGCAAGGCGGCCCGTATCGATCTTGGCCCAGCCCAGATCCGTGTACCTCTGCTCGTCGTACTGCACGGTTCGATCCTGTCACCCGCCCGTCTCCCACCGCCACCCGAACCGGACTGAAGACCACCACACCAGCCCGTCTCCCACCGCCACCCGAACCGGACTGAAGACCACCACACCAACCCGCCGCCCACCGCCACCCGAACCGGTGCCGCTCGGCCCGCCGCCCGATCTCCGCGCACCGGTTATCGTCGTGGTGTG
>JAJYSW010000132.1 GCA_021793335.1 Actinomycetes bacterium | reverse complement strand
CCGCCCGCGGTCTCGACGACCTGCGCGGCCGAGGGGTCCACGACCGTCGCCGAATAGATCGCCCGCACCCCGTGCCAGTCGAGCGGGTAGCCCTCGGGGCCGATCGCGCGGCGGTGGCGGAACGAGGTGACGTTCAGCAGGGCCCCGACGCCGGCGTCCTGCCCGGTCTCCTCGTAGATCTCCCGGCGGACCGCCGCCCGAGGCGACTCGCCGAAGTCGACGCCGCCGCCGGGCAAGTGCCAAGTGCCGCCGCCGGGATACCCTTCGGCGATGCGGGCCAGCAGCACCCGGCCTGCCGCGTCGGCGACGACGCCGTAGGCGCCGAACCGCTGACCGCGGCGACGGCGGCCCTTCTTGGCCTTCGACGGCGGTGTGGGCCGCAATTCGGTGGGGGCCTTGTCGATCCGGCCCGCGAGCCGGTCATCGGCCAGTCCCAGGCACGCCGAGACGAACGGCGAATGCGCCTCGCGTGCGACCCGGGAGGGATCGACCCATTCGACGGCCCCGGACTCGGCTCCGGCGGCGGGGCCGCCTTCGACGGCGGCCCGGTAGATGATCGCGTTCGTGTGCGTGCCGCGCCTGGCGACGGCGACCGCTTCGAGCGGCTGAAGGACGGCGACCTCGAAACCGGTGTGCTCGGCCACCAGTCGCTGGGCCGCGCTCGCCGGAGGCTCTCCGTGATCGATGACGCCTCCCGGCAGATGCCAGGGGGCCGCCTCGCGCCCCGTGCGGCTCCGGCGGGTCAGCAGCAGCCGTCCGCTCTCGTCACGTACCTCCCCGTACGCAGCTATCCGGAATTGCATTCCTCAACTGTACGACCTGTTCACAGGATGTCTATCGCCATTCACCGGCGCGCGGCGCACCACCGGCGGGCTCGGGCCTCACTCCCACTCGATCGTGCCGGGAGGCTTGCTCGTGACATCGAGGACGACACGGTTGATCTCGGGCACCTCGTTGGTGATCCGCGTCGAGATCTTCGCCAGCAGCTCGTACGGCAGACGCGACCAGTCGGCGGTCATGGCGTCCTCGGAGGTCACCGGACGCAGCACGACCGGGTGACCGTAGGTGCGGCCGTCGCCCTGGACGCCCACGGAGCGGACGTCGGCGAGCAGCACCACCGGGAACTGCCACACCGACCGGTCGAGCCCGGCGGCGGTCAACTCGGCGCGCGCGATCGCGTCGGCCGAGCGGAGCAGGTCCAGGCGCTCGCGGGTGACCTCGCCGACGATGCGGATGCCGAGCCCCGGGCCGGGGAACGGGTGGCGCCACACCATCGCCTCGGGCAATCCCAGTTCGACGCCGATGGCGCGGACCTCGTCCTTGAACAGGTTCCGCAGCGGCTCGACCAGGTCGAAGCGGAGGTCCTCGGGAAGGCCGCCCACGTTGTGGTGGCTCTTGATGCTCGCCGTCCCGCCACCTCCGGACTCGACCACGTCCGGGTAGAGCGTGCCCTGGACGAGGAACTCGATGTCCTTCTCGGCGGCGATATCGCGCGCGGCGGCCTCGAAGGTGCGGATGAACTCCCGGCCGATGATCTTGCGCTTCTCCTCGGGGTCCGAGACGCCCTCCAGGGCCGTAAGGAACCGATCCGAGGCGTCCACGGCCCGCACGTCGATGCCGGTCAGCTGCGCGTAGTCCTTCTCGACCTGCTCGGCCTCGCCTTCGCGCAGCAGCCCGTGGTCGACGAACACGCAGGTCAGCTGGTCGCCGACGGCACGGTGCACGAGCGCGGCGGCCACCGAGGAGTCGACACCGCCGGACAGGGCGCACAGCACCCGCCTGTCACCGACTTGGGCGCGGATCGCGGCCACCTGCTCATCGATGATCTGCGTGTTCGTCCACGACGGCGCGATGCCGGCGATGTCGTGCAGGAAGTGGCGGATGACGGCCTGGCCGTGCGGCGTGTGGGCCGCCTCGGGGTGGTACTGGACGCCGGCCAGGCGCGCTTCGAGGTTCTCGAACGCGGCGACGGGGGCCCCCTCCGTGGCGGCGACGACGGTGAAACCCTCGGGCGCTTCGGTGACCGAGTCGCCGTGGCTCATCCACACCGATTGCCGTTCGGGCAGGCCCGCCAGGAGTGTGGAGTCGGCGCGGACGGTGAGCTCGGTGCCTCCGTACTCGGAGGTGCCCGTCCGGGCGACCGTGCCGCCCAGCGCCCGGGCCATCGACTGGAAGCCGTAGCAGATCCCGAGGATTGGGACGCCCGAGGTGTACAGGGCCTCGTCGACTTGCGGAGCGCCTTCGGCGTAGACGCTGGCCGGGCCACCGGAGAGGATCACGGCGGCCGGGTTCTTCGCGAGCATCTCGCTCACGGGCATGTCGGAGGGCACGATCTCCGAGTAGACCTGGGCCTCTCGAACCCTGCGGGCGATGAGCTGCGCGTATTGGGCCCCGAAGTCGACCACAAGCACCGGTTGTTGCATGCGGTCAAGCCTAACGGGTCGCGGCCGTCACACCGTGAGGCGCGGCGGCGGTCCACGCCGGGCCCGGCACAGGCCCGGTCCGAGCCATTAGCCTTACGGTGTGATCAACCCGGGTGTCGCCGAATCGTTCCGGCGGATGGGACGCGATCTGCGTGCCTGGTCCGTCGGCGAGGCCGCGCCCCTGCTGGCCGCGCGCGCCACCGCCGGGATCGCCGTCGCCATCGTCGTCGTGGCGGCGCTCGGCATGCCCGGCTGGGGCGGGGCCGCGGTCATCGGGGCCTGGCTCGGCGGCGTCGGGCTGGTGACGCCGGGTACGCGCACCGAACCGAGCATGCCGCTGCTCATCGGGCTGGTCGGTGCGGCCGGGGTGCTGCTCGGCGCGATCGAGCAGCCGCTGCTGCTGGTGGCCGGTTCGGCGGCCTACGCCATGGTGCTGACGTTCCTCAGTTCGATCTCGCAGGCCACCAGCGTGACCTTGACCGTCTCCGGGCTCGTGTTCTACCTGTCGGATCACCTGACCGAGCAGACCACGGCGTGGACGGCCGCGCTGGCGCTGTGCGCGGGCGGGGCGGTGCAGGCCCTCATCGCGTTGTTCCCGCCGCGCCACCGGTGGTCTCACGACCGCAAGTTCCTCGCCGAGGCATGGCGGGCGCTCGCCGACGAGGCCGAGGCGCTCGCCGCCGATCCCAATGTGCCGTTCCGGACCGAGGCCCTGGCCGAGGCCGCTCGGGAGCTCGACCGGCGTCGGGCGCTGCCCGCGTCGGTCCGCGACGCCCGCGCCCAGATCTACGCCATCTCGAACGCGGTCGGCCGCGTCGCCTCCGCGCGAGCCCGTGCCGACGCCCGCGAAGCCGACACCGTCGCGTTCTATTCGGAGGCGCTGCGGCTGGCTGCGAAGCTGCTGCGCCACCTCGCCGACGAGATCACCTCCCGGCGCCCCACCAAGCTGGACTGGGACGAGCTGCTCGAAGACCTCGCGCACCACCCGGTGGCGACGGCGACCGGGACGATCCCCGCCGAGATCGGCGGCATGCTGCGCACCCTCCACGACACCGAGCGGTACGCCGCCCGGATCGTGACCGGCTCGGACGACGTCATCGCCGACCCGGCGCTCTCCTACGCCACCGGTCAAGCAAAGGAGGCGATCGCGGGGCTCGCCTCGCGTCTGCGCCGATCGGACCCGGTGGTGCACCATTCACTGCGCCGCGCCGGCGTCATCGCTCTGGCGACGGCTCTGGGCATCGCCTGGCCGACCGAGCACGGTTACTGGCTCCCGTTGACGGCGTGGGTCGTGCTCCAGGGCGACTTCGCTGGGACGCTCACGCGCGGAGTGACGCGCGCGGTCGGCACTCTCGGCGGCGTCGTCGCCGCCTCGCTGCTGACCATGCTGCTGCCGTGGACGCCGCCGCTGCTGATCGTCACCGTGCTGGCCTGCGCGATGCTCGCGTACTGGGTGCGGCCGGTATCGGGGTTGGTGTTCGCCGCCGCGGTCGCGGCGTTCACGCTCTTCCAACTCGATCTGTCCGGGGAGGACCCGCTGATCGGGGCGCTCGCCAGAGGCTCCTCGACGGCGCTCGGGGCGTCGCTGGCGATCGGGTTCTACATACTCGTGCCGACCTGGCAGACGCGCCGTCTCGGCGATCTGATCGCGGAGCTGATCGACGCCTACAGCGACTATGCCCGTCTGGTGCTCGATCGGCAGGCGCACCCGAGGGACTACGACGCGAAGCTCATGCACGCGGTGATCGACGAGGTGCAGTCGAAGCGGGCGAGCCTGACCACGGCCGTCGATCAGGCGAAGGCCGAACCGGTTCTCGGGCCGGGCCCGCTGTCGTCGGACGTGACGGGCGCGGAGGAGGCCCTGTCCCGGGCGAGCCGGGCGATGGTGGCGGTGAACGCGAGCCTGAGCAAGAAAGAGGCGCCGCCGCTGCCGGGCGTCGAGGCGTTCGCGGCCGCCGTGGAGGCCGCCTACCGCCGGCTGTCGGCCCTGGCGAGGGGAGTGCCGTCTCCGGGGCCGGTGGATCTGGGCGAGGCCGCGCAGCGACTCGACGCGGTCTTGTCCGAGGGCGATTCGGAGACCAAGGCCAGGCGCAGTGTGCTGCGCTGGGAGATCGACAACCTGGTGGAGGCTCTGGACGACGCGGGCATGCTCATGGCCGACTGGAACGGGGCCTGAACCGGCGGCATGTCGCCATCGAACCGGGTATGGCCTTCTCTAAAACCTCCTGCATGGCAGGTGAGCAATGGAAAGTCGTCATCGTCGATGGAGTCGACGACTGACTCAACCAGCTTGACGACAAAACGCGTACAAGGATCGAACAGGCCATCGAGCTCTTGGTCGACTACGGCCCTCGTCTCGGAAGACCGACGGTCGACACCCTTAAAAGTTCCAAGCTCGCGAATCTCGAAGAGCTCCGTTCCGGAACGATTCGGGTCCTGTTCCTATTCGATCCTTGGCGGTGCAGCATCCTGCTCGTGGCCGGTGACAAGGCAGGAAATTGGAAGCAGTGGTATAGGGAGGCCGTCCCTCCGGCGGAACAGCGGTACCGCCGATACCTGGAGGACCGACGAGCCGAGAAGGAAAGTCGTTGACGGGCTGCGTGCGCTGGAGCGACATCCGCGAGCAGGCCGTTGAACGCGCAGGAGGAGCGGAGGCGTTCGAGGAAGGGGAGCGGCGCATTCTGGCCGAAGCGCAGGGATTCGGCTGGCAGAGCCGCGTCGATCTCGCGGCTTGGCTCAGCAGCGGATCGCCGACCGCGTGGGCGTCACGAAGGGCCGTGTCTCACAAATCGAGAACGGCAGCGTCTCAGGGCGGGAGACGCTCGCCCGCCACGCCGATTCCCTCGCAGGGACGTTGCAGCAGTCGATCTTCTTCGAAGACGGCGACATCGCCCGAAACGCTTAGAACAGGGCCGAACGCGCTCGGCCGATCGCCTCGTCGATCTCGGCGCGCTGGGCCGCGGTGAGGCGGTCGGCCACGTCCAGCAGATCGAGGCCGACCACTTGGAGCTGCTCGGGCAGGTGGAGCTCGCTGGGCAGGCGCGGCACCTCGCGCCGAGGTTCGCCCTCGGCTTCGGCGCACACGTCTGCCAGGGCCTGGATGAGCGCGTGCATCGCCTCGGCGTGGCCTCCGTAGGACCAGCGAGCGGGCGACCAGTGGCGCGTGCCTTCGACGACGCGCCCGATCGCCCGCTCCAACGTCGGTTCCATCGCGGTCCGCTACTCCTGGAAGTAGCTCAGCAGCCGCAGCAGGTTCCAGTACAGGAAGATCAGACCGGCGGTGAGGCCGAAGGCCCCGGCCCAGGCGTACTTCTTGGGGGCGCCCTGGGCGGCCGACTGCTCGATCATGTCGAAGTCGAGGATGAACGAGAGCGCGGCCCACACGGTGAGGCCGATGGCGATGATCCACTGGAGCGCCGAGACCGACTCGCCGGGAGCGGCGAAGAGGCCGAGGTTCGCGCCGAAGAGGCTCGCGACGAAGTTCACGAGGATCAGGGCGAAGATGCCGAAGCCGGCCCCGACGATGACCTTGGTGAACATCGGGGAGTTCTTGAGGATGCGGAACTTGTACAGCGCCAGCATGCCGCCGAAGACCAGGACCGTCGCGAGCAGTGCGTTGACGACGATGCCGGAGTAGAACTGCTCGAAGATGGCGCTGACGCCGCCGAGCAGGAGCCCCTGTCCGATCGCGTAGACGAAGCACACGACCGGGTTCATCACGGGCTTGAACATCGAGAACAGGATGACGCCGAGGCCGACCACGGCGCCGATGCCGCCGAGGGTCATGGCGGTGCTGATCGCGGCCTGGTCGCCGTTCTCGATGCCGCCGGCGACCATCGACCAGGTGACCATGGCCGCGACGAACGTCGCCCCGACCAGGGCGACGGTGCGGACGATGACGTCGTCGATCCGCATGGTCTCGACCTGCGGGGCCTGCGTCATCTGCCCATAAGGCCCGTACGCCGCGCCCATGTGCTGCTGTTCGGCGTATTGGGTCTTCATCATATTTCTGAGGGATGAGTTTCTGCTCTGCATATCTCTGCGGTCCTCCGTATAGGTCAGGGCCTTCCAAGACTATCCGGTCCTCACCCGGGCGCATGTCGGCGGCGGGGGGAGGTCGGGCCGGACTCCCCCCGCCGATAGGGCCTGTTCAAGAACTCCGGACGACGGTGACGCGGCCCGGTGCGGGGGCCCGGACCGGGTCGTCCGCCGTGGAGTGTTCGGCGAACCATGCTTCGAGGGCGACGAGATCGACTTCGCCGAACAGGCGGTTCCGTCCTTCGGCGAGTACGTGGAACGAGTCGCCGCCCTCGGCCAGGAATGAGTTGACCGTCACACGGTAGGTCCGTTCGGCCTCGATCGGCTCGCCGTGGAGCGTCAGCGAGTCGGCCACGATCTGCTCGGCGCCGTCGAGGGAGGTGTCCCAGGTGTAGGCGAAGCCTTCGGAGACCTGGAGGAACAGGGTCGTCTCACGGTCTTCGCCCGGCAGCTGCTGCCGGAGCATCGTCAGGATCTGCGCTCCGGTGAGATCCATGGTGACCAGGTAGTTGTTGAACGGCTGGACGCCGAACAGTTCCTCGTAGGTCACGACGCCGTCCTCGCCGTGTAGGAGGTCGGCTCGGATGCCGCCGGGGTTCATGAACGCGATCTCGGCTCCGCCGAGGTCCGCCTCGGCGGTGCGGTCGAGTTGGGCGTCGGCGATGAGGCTGCCGAGCGCGGATTCCTCATTTCGGGCGTCGCCGCGTGTGATGTCCTCGCCGATGTGGCCGACGACGCGGTTCGCGACCGCTTCGATGTCGTCCTGGTAGTCGGCGATGAGTTCGGTCTGGGTCGGGTCGGCCGCCACGTCGCGGTCGACGACGGTGTTCGCGCCGGTCACCGAGGAGCGGACGATGTCCCGGGTGCGCTTGTCGTAGGCGGCATTGATCTCGGTGAACACGCGGCCGTGGGAGGCCGCGGAGGTGACCATGCGCGGCCGCCCGGCCGGGTCGGTCACCGAGCAGACGTATTCCCGGTGGGTGTGGGCGGTGATGATGACGTCGATGTCGGCGCTCATGTTCTCGGCGATGTCGACGATCGGCCCGGACATGCCGATGCCCGAGCCGTCGAGGGACTCGCAGTCGTGGCCGGTGTCCTCTTCGACCGGCTCGCCTCCTTCGTGGAGGAGGACCACGATCGCGTTGACGCCTTCGCGGCGGAGCTCTTCGGCGTATCCGTCGGCGGTCTCGACCTCGTCGAGGAATTCGATGCCCTCGATGCCCGATCGGGCGACGACCTCGCCGGTGCCTTCGAGGGTCATGCCGATGAATCCGACGTCGACGCCGCCGGGGAAGTGTTTGATCCAGTACGGGTCCAGGACTGGTTCGCCGGTGGCTTCGTCGACGACATTGGCGCCCAGGTACGGGAAGTCGGCGCCGGCGTAGTCGCCTTCGCCTTCGATGTGGCGGCGGAGGTCCTCGATGCCCTTGTCGAACTCGTGGTTGCCCACAGAGGATACTTCGACGCCCATGGCGTTCAAGGATTCGATGGCGGGTTCGTCGTCGAACGCGGCCGAGAGGAAGGGGCTGGCGCCGATGAGGTCGCCGGCGGCGACGGTGGTGCTGTAGCGCTCGCCTTCGCGGGCTTCGGCGAGGTGGGTGGCGAGGTATTCGGCGCCGCCGGCGGGGATCTCCTCGCCGTCCGCGAAATAGGTGAGGCCCTCGGCGGCCTCGATGCTGCCGTGGAAGTCGTTGATGGCCAGTAGTTGCAGGTCGATCTGACGGCCGTGGCCGGCGGTGGCCGGTGGCGCGCCGACGACGAGGGCGGCGGCCAGTCCGGCGGTTGCGATCGTCGCCGTCAGGCGTCGCCGTTGCATGGTGAGCATGGCACTCCCGGGTCGGTACGGAATGGTTCGGGGCCGCTCGCTCTGAAGACGGGCTGGTCATCGGAAGGCGGCCGTCGCGCCACTACAACATAACGGACTAATGCCCCGCCCATAACGACTCGCGATACATGAATCGATGTCCCTTTATCACGGTCAGGGCGTCTGCGTGTGTGGCTTTAGGTCGGTTTCGAGTTGATTCCCAGGAGGCGTAGGGTGGCGGGCTCGTTGCGGTTGTGGCGGCGGGTGGCGGAGGCGAGGTTCCTCTCGCCGGTGCAGTGGAGCAGGCCGATGATCAGATTGCGGAGGGCGGCCAGGGCCTGGGGCGCTGGGCCGGTGCGGGTGGTGCAGGCGTCTTCGGCGAAGGTGCGGTCGCGGACGTGGTGTGAGGAGTTCTCCACCGACCAGTGCCGTCTGATGTGGAATACCATGGCGGCCGGGGTGGTATCGGGGCAGGTCAGGTCGGTGGCATAGTAGACGGTCTCGCGGGTGGTCTTGCCCGAGCCGTTGGG
>JAJYSW010000131.1 GCA_021793335.1 Actinomycetes bacterium | reverse complement strand
TCGCGTGTGAGCGGGCCTCCCGGGCGAACCGGGAGGTCCTCGGCTCCGGCGTGCTGTGACGCCCAGATACCGATGCCATCGGCGGCCGCGGCCGCTCCGGCGGTGGAAGCGAGGAGCACGCGCCGCTTGATTCGCGGAGTTGCCGGGTCGGTGCTCACGTTTTCATCCTCTCTGTCGATGGAGGTGCGCATCGGCGACGATGCAGGCGCCATCGCACGATTTATACATAAATGTCTCGATGTGTTATCGCTCTGCATCACGAAAGGCAAGCGGCTGCGCGGATATTTTCGGCAAAACCGACCAACGGCTCATTCGTGTATGGTGCCTCTCGAACAGGGTTCGCAGATGTGGCTTCTTGATGACTGCTGTGCTAAAAACACGCCATGGCACTTTTCGACCTGCCGCTCGACCGGCTCCGCGAGTACCGCCCCGACGTCCCCGAACCGGCCGACTTCGACGAGTTCTGGAAGCGGACTCTCACAGAAGCGAGCGCCCACGACCTCGACGTCCGCCTCGAACCGATCGACGCGGGACTGACGACCGTCGACGTCTTCGACCTCGTCTTCGCCGGTTTCGCCGGACACCCCATCAAGGGCTGGCTGGTGTTGCCGCGAGGCATCGAGCGCCCGCTGCCGTGCGTGGTGGAGTACATCGGCTACTCCGGTGGACGGTCGGTGCCCTGGGCCCACACCATGTACGCCGCCGCCGGGTGGGCCCACCTGGTCATGGACACCCGCGGACAGGGCTACGGCAACTGGCAGCCCGGCGACACCGGCGACCCCTACGGGAGCACCGGGCCCACCCGCGGCGGGTGGATGACCCAGGGCCTCGAATCCCCCGAGCACTACTATTACCGGCGTGTCTTCACCGACGCCGTCCGCGCCGTCGACGTCGCCGGAGGTCACGAGGCCATCGACTCGGGACGCATCGTCGTCGCCGGAGGCAGCCAGGGCGGCGGTATCGCGCAGGCCGTCGGCGGCCTGCGCGACGACCTGGCCGGCGCGATCGTGGACGTGCCGTTCCTGACGCACTTCCGCCGCGCCGTCGAGGTCACCGACAGCTTCCCCTACCAGGAGCTCGTCGAGTTCCTCGCAGGGCAGCGGCTCCGCGAATCAGAGGTCTTCGAGACGCTGTCCTACTTCGACGGCGTCCACTTCGCCGCCCGCGGCTCCGCCCCAGCGCTGTACTCGGTGGCCCTGATGGACGACATCTGCCCGCCCTCAACGGTCTTCGCCGCCTACAACCGCTGGCAGGGCCAGAAGCAGATCACCGTGTGGCCGTGGAACAGGCACGAAGGCGGCGGCGTCCACCAACGCGGCGAACACCTCAAGTTCCTCGCCGCCAGGTGAGGCCGGCCCGGGGCCGGTTCAGCTGATGCCGATGCGCTCCAGCGACTGCTCGTGCAGCAGTCCGTTGGTCGCCAGCGCGGAACCGCCGTCCGGCCCCGGCCGTCCCTTCAGGTCGGTGAAGGTCCCCCCGGCCTCCTCGACGATCAGCGACAATGGGGCCAGATCCCACAGGGCCACTTCCGGTTCGGCCGCGATGTCCACGCTGCCCTCGGCGAGCAGCATGTACGAGTAGAAGTCGCCGAAGCCGCGCTCGCGCCAGGCCTCGTGCAGCATCGCCAGCATCGCGCCCTCGCGACCGGCCTTCGTCCACCCGGTGATCGACGAGATGCTCACCGAAGCGTCGGACAGCTTCGCGACCCGCGAGACCTGGATGCGCTCCCCTGAGCGCTGGTCGCGCCCGGCGAAGGCCCCCGCGCCCTTCATCGCCCACCAGCGCCTGCCCAGTGAGGGCGCGCCGACGACGCCGACCACCGGTTCGCCCTGGTCGAACAGGGCGATGAGCGTGGCCCAGATGGGCACACCGCGAACGAAGTTGCGAGTGGCGTCGATCGGGTCGATGACCCATTTGCGACCCGAGGCGCCCGGTTCGTCGCCGAACTCTTCGCCGTAGATACCGTCCCGCGGCCTGGCCCGGGACAGGGTCGAGCGGATGACCTCTTCGATGGTGGTGTCCGCGTCCGAGACCTCGGTCATGTCCGGCTTGGTGGAGACTTGCAGGTCCGAGGAGCGGAATCGTTCCACTCCGATCCGGGCGGCGCTGTCCGCCAAGAGATGCGCGAGACCGAGATCGTCGTTGTGGCTAGAGGTGACCATGCGCCTCATCCTACCGTTGGAGCCCGTACCGACTCCCGTTCGCTTGCACTCCGGTGAGGCTCAGTACCGGTCCTCGGCTTCGGTGAGCGAGGCGAGCATCCGGCGGAATGACGCCAGCCGGCCGGAGCGCGGATCGTCGGGGCCGATCGCCGCGTCGAGTGCGCAATCGCCGATCTCGGGCGTGTGCGTGCACCCGCGCGGGCAGTCGGCGGCGATCGCCTCCAATTCGGGGAACGCCTTGAGGATCGAGTCGGCGGTGACGTGCGCGAGGCCGAATGATCGGACGCCGGGGGTGTCGATGACCCAGCCGCCGCCGGGAAGTTCGAGGGCGACGGTGCTGGTCGAGGTGTGGCTGCCCTTACCGATGGAGCGGACCTCGCCGACGGCGCGCCCGGCTCCGGGCACGAGCCGGTTGATGAGCGTGGACTTGCCGACCCCCGAATGCCCGAAGAACACGTTTTCCTGGTCGGCCAGGAGCTCCAGGAGCCGGTCCAGCGGTTCGTCCGGCTGCGTGGTGACCATCGTCAATTCGAGCTGTGAGTAGTAGGTCTCGACCTCGGCGACGAGTTCGGGCGCGAGATCGGTCTTGGTCAGGCACAGCACCGGGGCGACGCCCGCGTCGTAGGCGGCCACCAGGCAGCGGTCGACGAAACCGTAGCGCAGTGGCGGGTCGATCAGGCTGGCGACGATCACCAGCCGGTCGACGTTGGCGACCACGACGCGCTCGGTGGGGCTGTCGTCGTCGGCGGAGCGCCGCAGCTCGCCGTGCCTGGGCGCGATGCGGACGATCCTGGCGAGTGTGCCCTCGCGGCCGGACAGGTCGCCGACGAGCGCGGCCCGGTCGCCGACGACGATCGACTGCCTGCCCAGCTCGCGGGCCTTCATCGCGGTGACGGAGACGCCCTCGACCAGGCAGGTGTAGCGGCCTCGGTCGACGGCGGTGACGAAGCCTTCTTTCGCGTCGGCGTGCTTGGGGCGGATCTTGGTCCGGGGGCGGGAGCGACGCGCGGGGCGGATCCGCACGTCGTCCTCGTCGTATTCCCTGGACGACACTAGCCGTCGACCTCGTCGGGGGTGCCGCCGCGGATGGCCTGCTCCCATGCCTCGGCGAAACCCGGCCAGGTCTTGGAGGTGCAGGCGACGTCGGAGACTTGGAACCCGGGGGCGACCAGGCCGACGATGGCGGCGGCGTGGGCCATCCGGTGGTCGGCGTAGGTCTCCCAGGTCATCGGCCGGGTGGTCCCGCCGGAGATCTTGAGACCGTCGTCGTATTCGACGACCTCGGCTCCGAGCTTGGTGAGCTCCTTGGTCAGCGCGGCGATGCGGTCGGTCTCGTGGCCCCTGATGTGGGCTACGCCGCGGATCGAGGACGGTCCGCGGTTGACGCCGAACAGGGCCGCCAGCGACGGAGTGAGCTCGGAGGCGTCCGACAGGTCGAGGTCCACCGGCAGGGTCGCGGGAGCGCCGACGACGGTGAGGCCGCCGCGGCTCCACTCGACACGGGAGCCGAGTTCCACGAGGACTTCGCGGATGCGGTCGCCGGCCTGGGTGGTCTCGGTCGGCCAGTCCAGGACGGTGACGCGGCCGCCGACGGCGACGGCGGCGCACAGGAACGGGACGGCGTTCTGGAGATCGGGCTCGATGACCCATTCGCGGCCGGTCAGTTCGCCGGGGGCGACGCGCCAGCGGTTCTCCTCGGAGTCGTCGACCTCGGCTCCGGCCTGGCGCAGCATATGGACGACCATGTCGAGGTAGGGGCGGCTGGGGATGGGGCGATCGCCGACGTGCCGCAGATCGAGGCCGTTTTCGAAGCGGGGCGCGGCCATGAGCAGGGCGCTGACCAGCTGCGAGGTTTTGGAGGAGTCGACGGTGAGTGCACCGCCGGTGACGCGGCCGACGGCGTTCACGGTGAACGGCAGCGCGGCGCGGCCGCCGTCGTCGAGTTCGACGCCGAGATCGCGCAGGGCCTTGATGACCCCGTCGTTGGGGCGTTTGCGGGCGTGGGGGTCGCCGTCGAAGGCCACCGGGCCGTCGGCCAGGGCTGCGACCGGCGGCAGGAAGCGCATGACGGTGCCGGCGAGGCCGCAGTCGACGTCGGCGCCGCCGCGCAGTGTGCCTCGCGGCGGCGTGACCGTCCACTGCTCGGGGTCGGAGGTGTCGACCTCGACGCCCAGCGAGCGCAGTCCGTCGACCATGAGCAGCGTGTCGCGGGAATGGAGTGGGTAGCGGATCGTCGAGGGGCTGCTTGCCAGACCCGCGAGGACGAGGGCGCGGGCGGTCATCGACTTCGATCCTGGGACGCGGACGACGGCATCGAGTGCGGACTCGGCGTACGGTGGCGTCCATCGGCGTTGCTTGGGTGCGGCGGTTCCTGTCACGACCTCATTCTAGTCGTCCGCAGAAGTGGGGCGGGGCCGTCGGTGGTCGACGTTAGCGTTGGGTCATGTGCGGAAGGTACGTCAACAGCAGATCGGGCGGTGAGATGGCCGCCCTGTTCGCCGCCGAGGACTTGATCGCCGAGGAGTGGCGGCCGCGGTTCAACATCGCGCCCACGGTGCGGGCGCCGGTGGTGCGGCGCTCCAGGAGTCGCGGTCGGGCGCAGCCTTCGGAGGAACCGGGGGCCGAGGGCGGCCGCGTGGTGGATCTGGCCCGGTGGGGCCTGGTGCCGCCGTGGGCTTCCGATGTGTCGATCGGCAATAGGATGTTCAACGCGCGCATCGAGACCGTGTCCACCTCGAAGGCGTATCGGCGGCCGTTCGCCGCACGCCGGGCGCTGGTGCCGGCCGATGGCTGGTACGAGTGGCGAAAGCTCCCCGGGGGCGGCAAGCAGCCTTATTTCTTCACCCGTCCCGGCGGCGTGGTCTTCGCCGGTCTATGGGAGCGCTGGGACCGAGGCGAGACGTCGATGCTGAGCTTCACGGTCCTGACGTGCCCGGCGGTGAACGAGGAGTTCGAGGCCGTGCACGACCGAATGCCCTATGTCCTTCCCCCTGAGCGTTTCGCGGCCTGGCTGGGGGAGGAGGACGCCGATGAGGGTGAGCTCTTGGCCGGTCCGGACGCCGCGCTGCCCGAGTCGATCGAGATTCGAAAGGTCGGGCGTGCGGTGGGGCGTACGAGCAACGACGGCCCTGAGCTGGTCCGTGCGGTCGAGTCCGAGGACCGACCGCCGACACTTCCAGGAATGTGACATCAATCACTCGCCTTGTGTGGTATCTGTACCCCGGCGTGCCGTTCTTTGGTGTAAAAGCCGCCGTCGAAGGTGCGACCTTTCCGGTTCCGCGTCACTCGGGGGTCGGCGGCCGAATCCAAAAGGAGGCAGAGATGCGGCGAATCCGCCCCGACGAGGTGTCACGGGCACGGACCGACGAGCGGCTCCTCGAAGCCGCCGAATACCGCAATGAGATCAAAGGTGAATACCGGATGAGCTCGGACGAGTGGCTGCGTCAGGGCAACTGCGCCGACGCCGATCCGGACGTCATGTTCCCCGAGCCGCGCGAGCCCGTCGACGACGCGCTCCGGCTCTGCGCCTCGTGTCCGGTGCGGACGCCGTGCCTGGTGCGGGCGCTCGAAGCGCGGGACCGGCACGGCGTCTGGGGGGCCACGGCTCCTCGGGAGCGCCGGGCGATGATCGAGGCCTGGAAGGACGTCAACCCCCTTGCGGTGGGGGCGTGAGCGGGGGCGCCGGCCCCATCGGCCGCGGTGCACGCCCGTTGCGCCGAGGTCTGCGCGTCGGCGGCCGGGGTGGCGGTGGGACCTCCCCGGGTCGACGGCGGTGTCTGTCCGCCGACCCGGGGCAGGCACTGGGAGATCACGCGTCGAATGATCGCCGCGTCAAGGCCCTGTTGGGCCCACTCACGATAACGACCGAAGGCACGCAAAGTTGTGCATTGACTACATGTGGATATCGGTAGGGTCATTCGTGCGGAAAAGGCGTGCTTCGCCGTGGCCGTGTGCTACGGCGGAAAGCGCCTTGCGCGCGGCCCGGCAGTGCCCGCTCGTCCATGTGATGCCCTGGTGATGATCGCGACTTCCGGGGGCCCGGTGCCCGCGGAATGAAACGGGCGCTCGCGGCGTTGTGCCTTTCGAGCCTCTCAGGAAGGAGCGCCCCCGCATGATGATGACCGTTCGGCCGCAGCCTCGACCCGGCCTGCGGACCGCCGAGGCGACCGGTGACGATGAGCGTGTCGCCGCGCTGCTGAAGGGACCCCGATGGACTCCCGAGCCGGAAGGCGACCAGGCTCGTGAACGCGGCTCCCGTGCCACAGCCGCCCGTGTTTCCTCTGACTCCTCCAAGGGCGCTGCCGTAGGCTCTACGGCGATGCCCGCAGAAAGGGAGACGGTGAGCGAGCCAGGCGAAGAGACGGTGGAGGAACGGCGCACGCGCTTCGAGCGCGATGCGATGCCCCTGCTCGACCAACTCTACGGCGCCGCCCTGCGCATGACGCGGAACCCCGCCGACGCCGAAGACCTGGTGCAGGAGACCTACCTCAAGGCCTACTCGAAGTTCCACCAGTTCCGTGAGGGCACGAACCTCAAGGCGTGGCTGTACCGGATTCTCACCAACACGTACATCAACTCCTACCGGAAGAAGAAGCGCCAGCCGCTGACCTCGCCCACCGACGAGATCACCGACTGGCAGCTGGCCGACGCCGAGTCGCACACCGGGACCGGGCTGCGCTCGGCCGAGACCGAGGCACTCGACCGCCTGCCCGACTCCGACGTCAAGGACGCTCTGCAGCGTCTCGGTGAGGACTTCCGTCTGACGGTCTACCTCGCCGACGTCGAAGGTTTCGCCTATAAGGAGATCGCCGAGATCATGGGCACACCGATCGGCACCGTCATGTCGCGGCTGCACCGGGGCCGCCGCCAGTTGCGTCAGATGTTGAGTTCCTACGCCGCGGACCGCGGCCTGTCGACCGCACGGGAGGGGCAGCGGTGACCGCCTCGGAATGGGAGAAGCCCGACCTCGATTGTCGGGAGGTGCTCGAAGAGGTCTACCTCTACATCGATGGGGAATGCTCCGAAGTCCGCCGCTCGGTGATCCGCGCGCATCTGGACGAGTGCTCGCCTTGTCTGGCCGAGTACGGAATCGAACAGGAAGTGCGCGCGATCGTCCACCGGTGTTGCAGCAAGGAGCAGGCGCCCGAGGAGGTCAAGGAGCGCCTGCGTCGTAAGCTCCACGCGATCGAACAGGTCGGCGACGTGTTCACCGAGGTGGCCGAGCGCGAACGCTGATCCGAGGGAGGGCGCGTCGCCGCCCTGTGCGATCGCAGGCGTCTCTTTCAGTCCTCGGACCGCTCGGCGGCCTGGCGCGCGTCGTTCGCCTCCAGCAGGCCGATCGAGATCTTCAGTGAAGCCTCACGCAGCTCCTGCTCGGAATCGATCGTCCCTCGATAGGTGATCCACGCGCTGTACATCGTCGTCACCGCGTCCCAGGCCCGTAGTCGGTCGATCAGCTCGTCGTCCTTGTCCACCAGCAGCGCGTGCAGACGCTTCTGCCGCTTGCGGAAGATCGAGCCCCGGTCCAGCCGCGTGAGCGCCGCCTGATTGTGCTGCATGAATTTCAGCACCGGGACATGCGAGCGGATGACTTCGGCATAGCGCCGCAGCAGCTCGCGCCGGGTGTCGAGGGTCCGCGGCCGAGCCTCGCCCCACTCGCAGATGCGGTCGACGTCCTCGGCGTACGAGTCGAAGAAGCTCGCCGCGATGTCTTCTTTGGTCTTGAAATGGTAGTAGAGGGCGGCCTTGGTCACGCCGAGCTGTTCGGCGATCTCCCGAAGCGACGTGTGTTCATAGCCGTGCTCGCTGAACAGGGCTATCGCGGTCTGCTGAATCCGCTCGCGGGTGCTCGGCGGCTTCGGAGCGCGCTCTTCGCGCGGCGATTCGGTCATCTGGTCCCTCGGATGTGTGCAGCGCTGCTCATCGGGCGAACACCGAGGCGATCGGACCTGCCGCCGGGCCGGCGGGTGTTGAGGGCCATGGAGGGCCCGAGGGTCCGTGCGGTGTCGTGGCAGGCGCCATAGGAGCGGGAATCCCACCCGCGTGGCCGGTTGCCCCCTCTCGCGTGTGCGGAGGGGAAGTCAAATAGGTGAGTCTCATTCACGGTTTTGTGCGGACTCGTCCTTCTGAACGGGGGCCGCTCAGCGATGCCCCCGAGTGTGCGCGATGGCCTCGATCGGTCCGTCCTTCGCTCACCGCCCGGTGCGGCCCCCACGGTGCGGAGGCAGGGCGCGTGCCCGCCCGCCGCATCGCCGAGCATCGTCGACGGACGGTGCGGTGGCCTCGCGTGCGAGCCGATGGGCTCGGTCGCCGCGTCGCCTGGGGCCATCGCACATGCCTCAGCTGTTCGGGCGCTTTCCGTGGTTCGCGGTCTTCTTCTTGCGTGCTTTGCGCTTGCGTGCGGTTTTCGCCATTGCTCCTCCTTGGTCGGCCGGGATGCAAGGGTCAACCATACCGGCCGTGCCCCTGTCGCTTCGAAGACGTTGCCAGTGAACATGGAGCTAGTGGACCTTTGGGACGTGTCGGTCGGATCGAATCGGGCGACCTGCGAGGCCGCCGCGCGAGGGCGGGTCGTGCCGGTTCGCCGCATGTCGAGTTCCCCGCGGGCGGCCCCGGTATGCGAACGAGTGGGCGCGGAACGCCGCCTCACGAGGCCCCTGAAGGCGCTTCGAG
>JAJYSW010000130.1 GCA_021793335.1 Actinomycetes bacterium | reverse complement strand
ATGGATCCGATGAGCGCGTAGTTGCGGGGTTTGGGCTCCGGAGGGTGCGCCGGACCGCCGTACGGCGACTGGAACCCATGGCCCGGGTGTTCGGGCGGCATGCTGTAGTTCGGGGGAACGGTCATATCGCCACGCTATACAAGCGTGTCAACAGCACCGTCAATAGTCCTCGTGAGGCACGAAGTCGCACGCCTTCCACGAGCCGTCCTCCTGGACGAGATCGACCGTGGCGAACGGGCTCTCGGTGCCGAGCACGACCATGAGGACTTCGACGGTCACGCCCTCGGCGGTCTCGGTCGTCTCGCCGACGGCGAACTCGTCGAGCAGTGAGTACAGTTCCCCGAGCGTCTCGGCGGCGGTCTCCCCGACGAGTTCGGGGTCGAGCAGGTAGATGCTCGGGTTGGAGCACACCAGGCCCTGCGAGCTCTGGTCGCTCATCCCCATCAGGATCTCCGAGATGGCCACCGCGACCGCTCCGGGGTCGTCGCCGAGATGATCGCCGCCGGTGCCGTCGTCGGTGCTGTCGCCGTCGTCGCCTTCCTCGCCGCCGTCGTCACCGTTGTCGCCCTCGGCGCTCTCGTCGTCGACGGTCTCGGCGCCGGTGTGCTCATCGGCCGCGCCGTCCGAGCCGCCGTCATCACGGTTGACCATGAAGGCGACCAGCAGGATCGAGCCGAGCACCAGCATGGTGCAGACGACGACGATGCCGCCGATGAGCGCGGTGTTGCGGCGCGGCGGCTGCGGGCCGCCCGCGGACACGTAGGGCTGCCCCGGCGTGTAGTACGGCTGCGAGGGGTAGGTCATGCCCTACAGCGTATCGGGCAGGACCAATACCCGCTCGGTCGTGTAATCCTCCATAGCCGAGGCCACGCCCTCGCGGCCCACCCCGGAGTCCTTGACGCCGCCGTACGGCATCTGATCGGCCCTGAACGAGGGCACGTCGCCGACGACGACGCCGCCGACCTCCAGCTCGCGATGCGCCCGCATGATCTGCGGCAGCCGCTCGGTGAACACTCCGGCCTGGAGCCCGTACCGGGAGTCGTTGATCGCCGCCAGGCCCGCTTCGAAGTCGTCCACGCTCTGGAGCACCAGCACCGGCCCGAACACCTCTTCGCGCAGCACCAGTGAATCGTGCCGCACCTCCGAGAGCACCGTCGGCTCCAGGGTCGCGCCCGAGCGGGGCGAGCCCCCGCACAGCACCTTCGCGCCGCCGTCGACCGCGGCGTTCACCCACGATTCGACTCGCTCGGCGGCCTGGGCGTCGATCATCGGCCCGACCTTGCACGCCGGGTCGTTCGGGTCGCCGGTCGGCAGCGCCCGGACGTGGTCGGCGATCCGCTCGGCCATGTCGGCGAACGCCGACGCCTCGATGAAGACCCGCTGCACGGCAATGCACGACTGCCCCGCCTGGTAGTTCCCGAATGTGGCGATCCGTTCGGCGGCCCAGTCCCGCCTCGGGTAGTCCGCGGACACCAGCACCGCTCCGTTGCCGCCCAGTTCGAGCGTCACGTGCTTGCCCGGCACCTGCCGCAGGATCTGCGCGCCGACCGGACCCGAACCGGTGAACGAGACCACTGGGAGCCGTGGGTCCTCGACCAGCTGCCCGGCCCGGTCGTTCGGCACCGGCAGCACCGACATCATCGCCGAGGGCAGCTCGGTCTCGGAGAACAGCGCGCCGAGGTGCAGGGACGACAGCGGCGTCGCCGGCGCCGGCTTGACCACGATCGGGCAGCCCGCCGCGATGGCCGGGGCGACTTTGTGCGCCACGAGGTTCAGCGGGAAGTTGAACGGGGTGATGCCCAGCACGGGGCCGCGCGGGAACCGCCGCACGAACGCCATGCGGCCCTCCGCGGACTCGTCGGTGTCGAGCCGCTGGAGCTTCCCGGAGAACCGCCGGGCCTCCTCGGCGGCCCACCGGAACGTCGAGACCGCGCGCTGCACCTCGATCCTCGCCCAGGCGATCGGCTTCCCCGATTCGGCGGTGATGAGCTCCGCGCAGGTCTCGGCCTCTTCGTCGAGGCGGCGCCGGACATGTTCGAGTGCGTCGGCGCGGGCGTGCGCGGGCAGGGACGCGGCCTCCTCGGCCACCTCGTCGGCGGCGGTCACGGCCGCCTCGACCTGGCCCGTCGTGGCCCAGGACGTGGCGCCGACCGGCGAGTCGTCGAAGGGGTGTGTGACGAAGAATTCCTCTTCGCCGTGCTGCGGACGACCGGCCACCCAAATGGGCGAAACGGGACGGAGACGTTGCGACATGGGTCGATTCTACGGGTTCGTGCCGGTCAATGCCCGCGTTCCACGCTCGGAGAGCCGATCGCACCCACTTGCCTCGGATCTTGCCTCGGCAAGGCATGATGGGGCCATGAGTGAACAGCAATCAGGTGCGGGCTATCCCCAGCAGCCCACCTCCGGCCAACCGCAGCAACCGGGCTATCCGCCCCAGTACGCTTCGCCGCAGGCGCAGTACCAGGCGCAGCAGCAACAACAACAATACGCGGCTTACGCTCCCCAGGGGCCGTCATTCTTCGACCGCCTCGGCGTGCCCTCGATGCCCGCGATCCTGGGCCTGTCGGGTCTGGCCGCGCTGGTCCTGGCGGGGCTCCTCGCGGGCACCAGCGACGACACGATCCTCGGCGGCACAATCGGCGCCCACATCATCGGAGGCGACAGCGGATTCGGCATCCAGACTCCGCTGATCGCCATTATCGTCATGTTCGCGCTGACGCTCTTCGGCGGTGAACGCCTCCGCCCGCTGTGGAAGACGCTGACGGTCGCGGCCGTGGCCGTGTTCCTGGCGGGCTTCCTGTTCATGTTGCTCTCCTTGCCCGACACCAGCAGCGCCTCCGACGCCTCGGCGTGGATCGCGGCGATCCTGTTGCTCGGTGCGGTCGGCCTGTTCCTGGCCGGCACGATCATGGCTCCAGGCAGCTCCGGTGCCGCGGCGAACGCGAACGCCGCCCAGCAGCAGGCCGCCGCGCAGCAGCAGGGCCAGGCGGGCGGGTACGCCACCGGCCAGACGGGCGGTGCGCAGCAGCAGACGCAGCAGAACCAGTGGCCGCAGGCTCCTCAGCAGCAGTAACGAAGACACGACAAGGCGGTCGCGACCATCAGGTCGCGACCGCCTCGTTTTGTGCTGTATCGCTGGGTTTCCGCATGATCGGGACGTCCTGCGCGCCTTTCGCCGTCGCGGCCGCGTCCGCCGCTTCGCGGCGTATGCGCCGGGGTACCGGCACGGGCGCGGAGGGCGGCTATGGCAGCGGGTGACGCTGGTTCGGTGGATTGCAGGCGCCGTATCGGCTTCGCCCGCGGCCGTTCGGGCTCGCGGGCCGTGTGCCGAGGCGGCTAACTTCTTGTCCGGCGGGACCCAGTCGTCCTCACGACCGTCGTCGTCGTCCGCGTTGTACCGATCGGCATAAGCGGCATATGGGTCCTCGTCGCGCTCGACGTCCCCGGCATCCTCGCGACCGCCCGCAAGCTCGCGCTCGAGCGCGCGCAGGTCGGTGTTCGGAGCATGGTACTTGAGCTTCCGGGCCACTTTGGTCTGCTTTGCCTTAGCTCGGCCGCGCCCCATATGGCTCGACCCCCTCGCACAGAAATCATCGGGGCAGCCATTGCGGCGCCCCGGCATGCTTGCAATCTCTTCGTGGCTCCTACGGTACAGCCTTGCGGCGCTCGGTTGCATCCCGGCCCATGAGTTGGATGTCATAGAATTCGGACAACTGGGCCGCTACCGGGCTCAGGCTCGACTCTTCGTGCAATGACGATCTGCTCACATCGTGGAATCGGTGATCACGATATGAGCGGTATGCGTCACTGCGTGCACATCATCGGAAGAGGCGCAGCCGTTGGAGCCGGCCCACCGCGGCCATCCGTTCCTCGGCGATCGCGTCGGCGGCGGCCACCGGTGTGACGCCCTCGCCTTTGGCGCGTTCGAGGATGCGTGCGGTCACGTCGAAGATCTGCGCGGTGCGCCGCTCGGCGCGCTTGAAGTCGAACGGGCCCGCGTACTCCTCGGCGACCTGGATGACGCCGCCGGAGTTGACCACGTAATCGGGGCAGTACAGGATTCCCGCCCGGTCCAGATCGGCGGCGACGCCGGGATCGGCGAGCTGGTTATTGGCCGAGCCGCAGACGATCTCGGCGTCGAGGACGCGCAGCGACCGCTCGTTGAGCGCCCCGCCGAGGGCACAGGGGGCGTAGATGTGGATTCCCGCTGCGATCAGTTCGTCGGTGTCGGCCACGAGCCGCGCCGCGGGGAAGTGCTCGGCGGCCCAGGAGCGGGCGGTCTCGGACACGTCGGCGGCGACGATGTCGGCGCCGGCCTCGGTCAGGTGCGGCAGCAGGTGCCGTCCGACCTTGCCGAGTCCCGCGACGCCGACGGTGCGGCCGGTCAGGTCCTCGGTTCCCCAGCGGTGGGCCGCGGCGGCCCTCATCGCCTGGAACACGCCGAACGCGGTGAGGCCCGAGGGGTCGCCGCCGCCGCCGGCGTCGGGGGAGCGGCCGGTCACGTGGCGCGTCTCGCGCGCCACCGTGTCCATGTCCGCCACGTGGGTGCCCACGTCGCAGGCGGTCACGTAGCGTCCGCCGAGGGTTTCCACGAAGCGGCCGTAGGCGCGCAGCAGCGTTTCGCTCTTGTCGGTGTCGGGGTCGCCCCAGATGACGGCCTTGCCGCCGCCGTAGTCGAGTCCGGCGATGGCGTTCTTATAGGCCATGCCCTCCGAGAGGTGGAGTACGTCGGTGACGGCTTCGGCCTCGGTGGCGTAGGGGTGGAAGCGCGTGCCGCCGAGGGCCGGGCCGAGCGCGGTCGAATGGATCGCGATGACGGCTCGCAGCCCGGAGTCCGGGTCGTGGCAGAACACGACTTGCTCATGTCCGCATTCGTCGAAGATGCTCATGGCTTGCTCCAGTTCTGTGGACGGTATCGACCGTCCTATGGCCGGCCGGGTCGCGGCCGAGGTGTTGTGGCATAGCACGGGTACGGCTATGTCACCATTCTAGGGCTTCGCGGCCTCGTCTTCGCGGAGGCGATTCCCGAATCGGGCCGTCGGGGCGGCGCCGATGCCGCGGCCGCCGGTGCGTCCATAGGGCCGAGGGGCCGCCTGTGTCGAAAGTGACGGATGTGCCGCCGAACGGTGGGAATCGGAAGGTCCCGAGTCGCTTCGGCGAGCCCTGTGGAAGTATCTGCCTCGTGTACGACGCACCGAACGCGTCATATCTGCGCGTCTATGAGCCCGCCGGCGCCTTCGCCGATGCGGACTACTGGCGTGCCTACGCGGCCTCGGGGCGGGCGCCCGAACCCCACGAGGGCCCCAGGCGGTACCGCGAGGAGCTCTATGAGCGCATCGGCTGGCCGTGGCGGCGCGTCCCCTCTTTCGAACGCGATGCCTATGTCATCGACCGGGGCGAGCAGGCCGAGCCGCTGATATGCCCGTGGAATCTGCGCTATCGCATCGCCCAGGCCGCCATGGAATTGCGGCGGCTGACTCCCGAGCCCGTCTCCGAGGCGCTCGTCCCCTCCGATTTCTTGGCCTCGGCCGCCGAGGTCGTGGCGAGCGACGATCTCCTCGACCGCCATGAGGCTCCCGCCGACACGCACGAGCAGGTGTCCTGTTGGTCGGTTCCGCTGCGCTGGTTCACCTGCGTGCGGCCCGAGGACCGCCTGCTGGCCATCCACCCGCGGGCGACGTGGCTGCGGTATCGCACGCCGATGTCCAAGGCTCGCACGCAGTTGGCCGTCGCGCGGAACCTCATCCGCGCCGAGTTCGGCGAGGACGGGGATCTGGCCGCGGCCATCGGTGAGACCACGGAGTGGCTCGAAGGCTTCCACCATGAGTCCGTCGTGGAGTTGGACTACGGAGGTCTGGTCTCCCGCATGGACTATGAGGAGCTGCGCCGGGAGGACTCGGTCGACCTCACATGGGAGGCACTGGATCGGCTCGGTGCGAACGAGCCGAAGGCGGCGCAGGAATGTTATGCGCGCCTGGTGGAACGCTGGCGTGATCGTCGTCTCCAAGAGCGCCTCAACTGACGTCCACAGTTGCATTCGAAAACCCCTGCCAGCTCGTGATTCTCCAGTGGAGTGATCACTCGGATGAGTCGATCGAGCGGAAAGTCCATCCAAAATCGGCCGTTCGGACTATGTCGGACATCTACGACAGCACGGACGATTAGAGAAGGAACGAATCCAGGCTGCGGCAGCCGGTGATTCCCAGCCCGACTGTGGAGGAGATTGAACTATGACGACGGACCTGAACCTTCCGGTGGAGACAGAAGCCCTGCTCACGCCCTCTGAGGTCGCTGCGATGTTCCGCGTTGACCCCAAGACCGTCACCCGCTGGGCCAAAGCGGGGAAGATTTCGGCCATCCGCACCCTCGGAGGCCACCGCCGTTACCGCGAGTCGGAGATCCGTGCCCTGATCAACGGCGACATCCCCGCTCAGCGCCCCGTGAGCGAGTGATCGGGGGCCGGGCCACCCTGCCGGCCTCTTGAAAACGAAGTTCAGAAAGTGCGGGCCCTCCCTCGGGGCCCGCAAACCATCTCACGCCGCCTCCGACGGGCGGCGCTCTCCGTGCCCGGAGGGCGCGCCCAGCCCGAGCGAGTGCTCCAGGGCGTGGTGAGTCGAACGCATCGGTCCACGCATCGGACCCTGCATCGCCGCGGACGCGCCCGTGCTGCGAACGGTGACCGCCCCGCAGTCGCGGCGGGGTCGGGATGAGGGTCGTGCCCTGAGGCGGCGGTGAACGTGACGGTGCCGCCGGGGTCTGAGCGCGCGGTACCTCGGCGGCATCGTCGTCGCTCGGTCGCGACGCCCGGTCTTGCGGCGTCGGCAGCCGCCTCGGCTGCTTTCATGCGGCCGGTCCGCGGTCGACGCGACGTTGTGATGGCGCGAGCCGCGTCGTCGCGTTCTCGACCGACCGCCGGGGGCGGCCTTGGCGGCGGGTGTTCTCGGCCCTGGCACCGGCGGTGAGCACGGACCCGAATGGTCCGCCCGGTGCCCCGCCTGTGTGAGAGGCGGAGTTTGAACCAGAGCCGCCGATTCGAGGAATCGGCACCGACCGAGCGTAGTGAAGTTCTCTCAACTTCGAGGCTATCAGGGGAAACGCCCCCTGTCATCAGCTCGGCAACTCAAGCCGCCCGGCTTCATCGGTCTCCATGAGCCCATCGGCGATCAACTGCGCGACGGCTTCATCGACCATGCGCCGATCGGGCCAGACTGCGTCGATCCGGCCCCTGTCGACCGGCCCGTCCGCTTCACGCAGCACCGCCATGATCTCGCCGCGCACGTGCCGGTTCGTGCCCCGATACCGCTGGCGCTTGCGGCTGGGGCCGGCCGGAACCTCCTGCCCTGAAAAACCGCACACGTCGCTGACCGGGCACCCGCCGCACTCGGGCGACCGAGCCGTGCACACCAACGCCCCCAGCTCCATCAACGCCACCGACACGCGCGCGGCCACCGCGGCCTCGGCCGGAAGCAGCGCCTCGGCGGCGACCAGATCGGCCTTCGTGGTGGCCACCCCCGCATCGGCCTCGCCGCCCAGACGGGCGACCACCCGACGGACGTTCGTATCGACCACCGGGTGGCGCCGCCCGTAATGGAAGACGGACACCGCCGCAGCGGTGTAGACGCCGATCCCCGGCAGCCGTTCGAGCTCGACCGGGTCCGAGGGCACGACGCCGCCGTGCTCCTCGGCGACGATCCGGGCGCACTCCTGGAGTCGCAGCGCCCGCCGCGGATAGCCCATGCGTCCCCATGCCCGCAGCACCTCGGCGGTGGGAGCCCCCGCCACGTCGGCGGGCGTCGGCCAGCGTTCCATCCACGCCTCCCACACGGGGGCGACGCGCGCGACCTGCGTCTGCTGACTCATGACCTCGGAGACCAGGACGCCCCACGCGGTCGTGCCCGGCCGCCGCCACGGCAGTTCGGTGCGGTGATGTGCGTCGAACCAGGGCAGAAGCCGCTCGGCGAGGTGATCGGGTGCGAGCATGAGCCCATTGTCCGCGTGTAGTTCCCTCGATCCCACCGCAGGGTGGGTTAGCGTCCCGACGTGCAGCGTTTCCAGGGCAAGTTCGTGAAGGGCTCGGAGCCGGCGTCGGTCTACTGGCAGCGCCGGGCGATCGTGGTGGGCGCGGCGATCGCCCTGGTCGTGATCGTCGTGCTCGGGTTCAAGGCACTCGGTTCGGCGGGCGGGGCCACCGCCGAGGGCCGGGCCGAAGAGCACACCGAGCCAAAGGAATGGGTCGAGCCGTCCCCGTCGAGCACGCTCAAACGCCCGCAGTCCTCACCGACCGCCGAGGAGGCCGAGCCGAGCGGGGAACCGGCGGCGTCCAGCGCCGAGGCCGTGCCCGCATGCGGCGAAGACGCGCTGATGCTCCAGGTCGTGGCCGCGTTCGACGAGGTCCGGTCAGGCTCCGAGGTACCGGTGAGCGTCCTGGTCGCCAGCGCCGCCACGGGCGCGTGCACGGCCGATCTCGGCGCGGTCGAGGTCGAGCTCGTCGCGGGTTCGGACGTCGTCCACTCCACCGCGCACTGCGCGACCGCCGAGCCCGAGGTGGTGGAGCTGACCGAGGGCGCGGGCCAGACCGTGGAGTTCACGCTCGACGGCCTCGCCTCCGAGCCCGGCTGCGAAGGCGACCGCAGACGGCTGCCGGCCGGGGAGTACGAGATCCACGCGAAGCTCGGCGAGTCCGTCTCGCAGCCGACGACGCTGACCCTCACCTAGCGCCCGCTGCGAACCGTGGAAGGACGTTGCCCGTCCCTCTTCGCGCCTGCTGTGTCACCGGGCCTCCAGACCCGATACCGGGGCCTGGGAGGTTCTTCGTCCGGTGGGCGGGCCGGTGGTTTCGGGTACCGTCTCGCCCGGAGTT
>JAJYSW010000129.1 GCA_021793335.1 Actinomycetes bacterium | reverse complement strand
GATCTAGCGCTGATTGCACTGCCGAAATACCATAGGGTTTCGGCCCGATACTCGGGTGCGGCCTCGGCCACCGTTGTCGACGCCCCGGCCTCCCAGAGCGCCGCACCCGACCGTCCACCCCGGCCGGACAGGAGACACCTGTCAGCGGCGCGCTTCCGGTTCCACCGTCATCCAGTGCTCAGTGGAGGATTCGTTCGCTCCTGCCCGAGCGGAAATCGAGGAACGATCTTCCTCAGCCGTTCCCCGGCATGGCCGCCCGCGACGGTCACGGGCCGCCGTTGCGAGGACCGCGCCGTCAGAAGTCGAAACCGCCGAAATCGCCGCCGCCGAAGTCTCCCCCGAAATCGCCGCCCGCATCGCCCGCGTCACCGCCCTCGGCTCCCATGTCGTCACCGCCGTCGCCGGCCGCATCGGCCGACGCGCCTTCGACCATCCCGCCCGCGTAAGCCGGAGCGAGCATCGCGTTGAAGACCATCATGCCGACCATGGCCCCGCCGACACCGGCGAGCGCCGGTTGCCACCACGGAGTGTTGTACCAGCCGGACGGGACGGGACGCCCGTCCACGCGCCCGCCCGGGTAGTAGTGACGGTTCTCATCGTCCGGTGTGGGCGAACCGGTATAGGAGCGGCCCTCGACCTCGGCCGAGACCGGCTCGGACAGCGATCCGACGCCGCGCTGGCCCGGCAGAGCGGGCACCTCGGGCCCCGGGTCCATGCCCATGGCCGTACGCGCTGCGCGAATGTAATGCAGCCCTTCGATGGAGGTCTCGGCGACCAAACGGTACTGACGGATCGTGGAGGCCGATTCGAGCTGCGACCCGGCGGCGGTGTAGCGCTCACCCGCGTCGGCCAGCGCCTGCCCGGCGGCCAGATCATCCCCCGGCGCGCTCAGGTTCATGGTCTGACCGCCGAGACGCTCGTACAGGCGTCTGGCCTCGGCCTCGGCGTCGGCCAGTTCCCGCTCGGCGCGCCGCTTATTGGTGTAGACCAGAAGGGCGATCACTACGATCGCGATCAGCAGCAAGGTCAACCACAGCTCCATGAACCGAGCCTACCCGCCGAGACGCCCCTAAACTGTCCCGTATGACTTGGGTCCTACTGGCAGTGGTGTGCCTGGCCGCGGGCGCGGCCGGCGGGTGGTTCGCCGGACGCTCCGGGCAGGCGGCCGAGCTGGCGAGCGCGACGGCCCGGCTCGAAGCCGCCGCCGACAACGAGGAACGGCTGGAGGCCACGCTGAAGGCGGTGGCCTACGAGGCGACCGACCACTCGCGGCACGCCGTCGGCGAAGTCCTCGCCCCGATCGCGGACACGCTGGCGCGTTACGAAACCCGCCTCGGCGACGTGGAGCGGGCGCGGCTGGACGCGTACGCGCAGCTGCGCATCCAGCTCTCGGGCGTCGCCGATATCTCCGAGGCGCTGCGGGACCAGACCGGGCGGCTGCTGGGCGCGCTGCGTTCGCCGCAGGTGCGCGGGCAGTGGGGCGAAGTGCAGTTGCGGCGCATCGTCGAGGCGGCGGGAATGGTCGAGCACTGCGATTTCTCCGAGCAGCCCTCGGCATCGGTGGACGACCGGCTGGTGCGCCCGGACCTGGTGGTGCGGCTGTCGGGCGGGCGCTGCGTCGTCGTGGACGCGAAGGCCCCGCTCCAGGCGTACCTGGAGGCGCTCGAAACCGACGATGAGGAGGAGCGGGCCGCTTCACTGCGTCTCCACGCGAAACACCTGCGGCGGCACGTGGAGTCCTTGGCGTCCAAGGAATATTGGCGGGCCTTCGACGATTCGCCGGAGCTGGTGGTGCTGTTCGTGCCGGCCGACGCGTTCCTCGACGGGGCGCTCAAGTCCGATCCGGCGCTACTCGAAGAGGCGTTCGCGCGCAATGTGGTCGTGGCCTCGCCGGCGACGCTGATGGTGCTGCTGCGCACCGTGGCGCACACGTGGCGGCAAGAGGCGCTCGCCGCGCACGCCAAGGAGGTCCACCGCCTCGGCCGGGAGCTCCACGAGCGGCTGGCGACGGTCTCGGGCCATTTCTCGCGGCTCGGGTCGTCGCTGGAGTCGGCGGTGGGCTCGTTCAACGCGGCGGTCTCCAGCGTCGAGTCACGACTGATGGTGACCGCGCGGCGCTTCAGCGAACTGGAGGTGGCCGCAGCACCGCCCGAGCCGATCGCGCCGGTCGTCACCCCGGCCCGCAGGCCCGTGTGGGAGACCGCCGGCGAGGCCCCCGTGGGCGAGACTCAGGCCGTCATTCGACGCCGGCGGCCCTGAGGTCGCGGACGAGTTCGCGCGGCAACTGGAACGTTATGGTCTCCCGGACCGGCTCGATCTCCTCGACCTCGCCGAAACCGCGCTCGGCGAGGTATTCCAGGACCTCCTGGACGAGGTTCTCCGGGACCGAGGCTCCGGAGGAGAGGCCCACGGTCGTCGCTCCGTCCAGCCAGGACTCGTCGATCTCGTGCGCGAAGTCGACCAGGTATCCGGTGCGGGCGCCGTGCTGGACGGCGACCTCGACGAGCCGCTGGGAGTTCGACGAGTTCTGCGATCCGACGACGATCACGACATCGCACTCGGGGGCGATGTCCTTGATGACCTGCTGACGGTTCTGAGTGGCGTAGCAGATGTCGTCGCTGGGAGGGCTCTGGAGCATCGGCAGCCGCTTCTTGAGCCGGTCGACGGTCTCCATGGTCTCGTCGACCGACAGCGTCGTCTGCGAGAGCCACACGACCTTCTCGGGGTCCCGCACCTCCACGGTGTCGACCGAGTCGGGGCCTTCGACGAGCTGGATGTGCTTGGGGGCCTCACCGGTGGTGCCGATGACCTCCTCGTGGCCCTCGTGGCCGATGAGCAGGATGTCGTAGTCGTCTCGGGCGAAACGACGGGCCTCCTGGTGGACCTTCGTGACCAGCGGACAGGTCGCGTCGATGGCCTTCAGGTCGCGTTCGGCGGCCTGCTCATGGACTTCGGGCGCGACGCCGTGGGCCGAGAACACGACGACCGAACCGGGCGGCACCTCCTCGTTCTCTTCGACGAAGATCGCTCCGGCCTCACGGAGCGTGTCGACGACATGGCGGTTGTGCACGATCTCCTTGCGGACGTACACGGGAGCGCCATAGAGCTCCAACGCCTTTTCAACGGTCACCACGGCCCTGTCCACGCCGGCGCAATAGCCGCGCGGTTTGGCCAACAACACTCGCTTGGGGTCTGCCACGCCTCCGATGGTAACCGCAGGACCGGTTTTGTCATAGGAGCCCGTTAGGCTGGCGACGTGACCGACGCCGTGCGCAGGGCGCCCGAACGGTCCGATACCGGACCGAATGCGCCCATGAGCGAAGAAAACCCCTGGCCACTGCGGGTGGTCTCCAAGAAGATCGGAGACTGGATCGCGCGCCTGGGCGAGGTGTGGACCGAGGGGCAGATCACCGAGATCAGCCACCGGGGCCGCACCGCCTACCTGACGCTGCGCGATCCTTCGGCGGAGGTCTCGATGCGGGTCGTGGACTTCACCGGGGCGGCGGCCTCGGCCGATCCGCCGCTGCGCGACGGCGCGCAGGTCGTCGTCCGCGCCCAAGTGCAGTGGTGGGACAAGAACGGTTCGCTCTCGCTCCACCTGCGGGAGATCCGCCAGGTCGGCCTCGGGGAACTGCTGGCGCGGCTGGAGCGGCTCAAGAAGCTCCTGGCCGCCGAGGGCCTGTTCGCGGCCGAGCGCAAGCAGCCGCTGCCGTTCCTGCCCTATCGGATCGGGTTGATCACCGGGCGGGCCTCCGATGCGATGCGCGATGTGCTCAAGAACGCCCGCGCCCGCCTGCCGGCCGCCGACTTCGAGATCCGCGAGGTCGCCGTGCAGGGGCCGAGGGCGGTCACCGAGGTGTGCGCGGCGCTCGCCGAGCTCGACGCGGACCCGGACATCGAGGTCATCGTCATCGCCCGGGGCGGCGGGTCGATGGAGGATCTGCTGCCGTTCTCCGATGAGACGCTGTGCCGCGCCGTCGCCGACGCGGCCACGCCCGTGGTCTCGGCGATCGGGCACGAGCCGGACACGCCGCTCCTCGATTACGTGGCCGATTGGCGCGCCTCGACCCCCACCGAGGCGGGTAAACAGGTCGTGCCGGATCTGGCCGAGGAGCAGCGCGGCCTCAACATCAGCCGCACACGGCTGCGTCAGGCGTTGAACGCGCTGCTCACCCGTGAAGAGGATGCGCTGGCCGCGATGCGGGCCCGCCCGGTGCTGGCCCGGCCGCAGAGCATGCTCGAACCGCGCGCGGAGGCGGTCGCCCACCTGGTCCACCGGATGCGCACCCGCGTCGAGACGCGGTTGGAGCGCTCGGTGGACGATCTAGAGCACCTGCGGGCGCGGCTGCGGTCCCTCTCGCCGCAGTCCACGCTCGACCGGGGCTATGCGATAGTCCTCGACGCGGACACCGGCGCGATCCTGCGCGATGCGGCCGACGCGGGCGAACGCATCCGTGTCCGTCTCGCCGCGGGCAGTCTGCGAGCAGCCGTCACCGAGAAGGAAGAGGGATGATGACCGAGGGCGCGAACGACCTGGAGCGGTTGACGTACGAGCAGGCGCGGGCCGAGCTCGTGGCCACCGTCGAGCAGCTTGAAGCCGGTGGTGCGACGCTTGAGGAGTCCTTGCGGCTGTGGGAGCGGGGCGAGGCGCTGGCGGATCTGTGCCAGGCGCATCTCGAAGGGGCCCGCGAGCGTCTGGCGGCGCGTGTCGCGCCCGCCGAGGAGGACTGACCCTCTACTGTTTTCCCGTCGGCCGTGGCGGCGGGCCGGTCTGGTCACGGCAGTGCGGCGGCGACGCCCTCGGCCAGTTCCGGCAGTTCTTCGACGGCGTCCTGCTCGGCGGTGAGCACCACCGCCGAGGTCTCCAGGACGGTCACCCATGCCCGGCCCTCGGCCGTCTCGTACGCGGCCCACTCCAGGCCACCGGCTTCGATCGGCTCGCCGGCCCCGGTCAGTGCCTCGTTGACGTCGGCGATCGCCCCGGTGGTCTGCACCAGCTGCATCCCGAATCCCTCCGGCGTGTACCAGCCGGTGCGCAGCGTGACCGCCTCGTCCTCTGCCGCCAATACGCTTGAGATCGGTTTCCAGTCCTCTGAGAGCTCGGGGCGCACGACCTCGATGCCGAGGGACTCGGCCGCCAGGTAGTCCTCGCTGGTGTCGACCACGCTGACCTGCCGGTCGACTGCCGCCCAGTTCCACATCCCGTAGAAGATCCCCAGCGGCACGAGCAGCACCGCGAGCGACAGGAACATGTCGCGGAGTCGGCGCGGCTTCGGACGCCGCCCCGGCGCTCGGCCCGCGGGCTCCTCCGTGGCGGTCGAGGCTCGGCCGCCGGTCGGCTCCGCCGCGGCCTTGACGTCATCGCTGGACATGCCCCCATGGTGACCGACCGTTCCCGCACGTGCCGCACCGCCCCGCCTCCGAGGTGGCGTCGCCCGCTCCGTCGGCTCGCCGCCCGCCCCGCCGGTCCCGAATCGCCTTGCAATACCCTCACCTTCACCGAAGCCCCATATGTTCGCCCCTGACGGAAGGAGCCCCTCCTTGATTCTCGTGGCAGGCGAGAACGTGATCGACCTCGTGCCCGCGCCGGGTGGCGCGCTGCGCCCCACGTGCGGCGGCGGGCCCGCCAATATCGCGGTGGCCCTGGCCAGGCGCGGAGTGCCCACGGCCCTGGTCGGCTCGGTCGGCGGCGACCATTTCGGACGGCAGACGTGGCGTCGCCACATCGCCGCCGGAGTGCGGCGCGACTACCTGGAGCGGACCGACCGGCCCTCGACGCTGGCGCTGGCGATCGTCGACGAGGAAGGACGGGCCGACTACGACTTCTGGACCACCGGGACGGCCGATTTCGCGTGGGAGCAGCGGCAGATGCCGCGGCCGGACCCGGCGCGGACCGACCTCATCCATTTCGGGTCGCTCGCGGCCTATATCGAGCCGGCGGCGCAGGTCATCGAGCATTGGGTGAACCGGGCCAGGGGCGCGGTGCCGATCACCTTCGACCCGAATCTGCGGATGTCGGCGATGGGCACGGCCGAGCAGGTGCGCAGGCGCACCGAACGGCTGGTGGGCCTGTCGCACCTGGTGCGCGTCTCCGAGCGGGACCTGGCCCGGATCTACCCGGACACCGGCGTCGACAAGATCGCGTGCGAATGGCTCGAACTGGGCCCCGAGCTGGTGGTGGTGACCCTCGGCGACGCCGGGTCGGTGGCGTTCCACCGCAAGCACGTGACGGCGATGCCCGCGGTCCCGGTGGACGTGGTCGATACGATTGGCGCGGGCGACGCGTTCACCTCGGGCCTGCTGGGCTGGCTGACCTCGGCGGGCTGGATGCGGCTGGACCGCATGGCGGCGTGGGGTAATCGGACGGTGGTGGCCGCGGCGCTGCGGTACGCCGGTCAGCTCGCGGCACAGGCGTGCACGGTGCCCGGTGCGCCCTGATCGGCGCGCGGCGCACGATGCGGAGGCCGCATCGGAGCAATAGGATCAGGACGTGTCCGAACCAGCACTGCGAGTATGCCTCGATGAGACCGAACTTGATGCGGCCCTGCGCTTCGACGCCCGGATGGGCCTGACGTCCGATCCCCGATATCTGCCGATGCGCCTGCATTACGACAGGCGCGGCTCGGCCCTGTTCAGCGAGCTGACGCGCCAACCGGAGTACTACCCGACCAGGTGCGAAAGAGAGATCCTCGCCTCGCACGCCGCCGAGATCGCCGACGTGTTGGCCACCGAGACCGGCACCGGCGGGTTCGAGCACCCGATGGGCGCGCCCGTGTCGGTGGTCGAGCTGGGCGCCGGATCGGCCGAGAAGATCCGGGTGCTGCTCGACGCGCTCGACCGCGACGACCTCCTCGAATCGTTCTGGCCCTTCGATGTCGACGCCGAGTCGATGCGCGAGGTGCTCCGCGGTCTCGCCCGGGCCTACCCGGACATCAGGCTGGGCGGCATCGTCGGCGATTTCGCCCTGCACCTCCAGCACCTTCCCGACGACCACCACTCCAGGGTCGTGGCATTCCTCGGCGGGACCTTCGGGAACTTCGCCGAACTGGAGCGCGACCAGTTCCTGCGGGACCTGCGCGAGGCGCTGCGACCCGGCGACTGGTTCATGATGGGCGCCGATCTGGTGAAGGACCCGGAGGTCATCCTGTCCGCGTACCACGACGAGGCGGGCGTCACCGCCGAATTCAACCGCAACGTGCTGCACGTCCTCAACCGGCGGCTCGGCGCCGACTTCGAGCCCGAGCATTTCGAGCACCTCGCGCTGTGGGACGAGGCGGCTTCGACCGTCGACCTGCGGCTGCGGGCGTTGAAACCGATGTCGGTGCGCCTTCCCGCCCTCGAATTGGAGATCGGCTTCGCTTCGGGCGAGGAGATCCGCACCGGCGTCTCCGCGAAGTTCCGTCCCCGGGAGCTGGAGCACCGATTGGCGGACGCGGGCTTCGGGACCGAGCACCGCTGGAGCGACCCGAGCGGCTACTTCGGTGTCTTCCTCGCGCGGGCCGTATGAGACGCGGGCGGCGGTAGGGTGTTCGGCATGGGAGCAATCGTGCTGATCCGACACGGCGAGACGACGTGGTCGGCCACCGGCCAACACACCTCGGTCACCGATCTCGAACTCACTGAAACCGGTGTGGCCCAAGCAAGGGCCCTCGCACCGCTGTTGCGGCGCCGGCGCTTCGCCGCCGTCTGGACGAGCCCTCGCAGACGGGCCGCTCAGACCGCCGAGCTCGCCGGCCTGCCCGTCACCGGTACGAAGGCGGACCTGGCCGAGTGGGCGTACGGCGACTACGAGGGCCTGACGCTCGAACAGATCCGGCGGATCGACCCCGACTGGACGATCTGGACGAAGGGCGGCGCGGGCGAGGGAGGCGAATCGGCCGCGGACATCGAAGCCCGGATCGACCGGGTCATCGCCGAGGCCGCCACCCTGCTCGATGAGGGCGATGTGGCGTTCATCGCCCACGGGCACAGTCTCCGCGTGGCCGCGGCTCGCTGGCTGGGCCGTCCCGCCGTCGACGGCCGCGACTTCACGATCGACACGGCCTCGATCGCGACGCTCGGTTTCGAGCACGGCCGCCGGGTCGTCACCGGCTGGAATCTGACCGCCGACCTCCTCGCCTGAGCGGGCGCGCGCCTTCGTGGCCGCGAGCAGGGCCCACCGGCCTGAATGGATATGTCCCGTGCGGCCGCGGCCCCGCGTCGGTGGTCTGCACCGATCGCCGCATACCGTTACGCTGAGTGCAGATCCGATGAGGAGGCACATTATGGACCCGATCTTGATCTCGATCGCCGCAGCGGCGGCCGGGAAGGCGAGCGAAGCGGTCGTGCAGGGCGGTGCGACGGCGGTCAGGAAGGCGGCCGAGCTGGTGCGCCGCCACCGAGCGGGCCGGTCGGTACTCGAAGGGGCCGAGCGGGGCGAGATCGACATCGACGAGTTCGCGTCCGCATTGGACCATTGGTGCGCCGAGGACGCGGACTTCCGGAAACGGTTGGGCGAGGCCGTCGGCAGACCGATTCAGGTGGCGAAGTTCCACAACGAGTTCCACGGCGAGGTCAAGAACGTCGTGCAGGCGGAGACGATCACCGGTCTGCGTCTCGACTGATCCGTGGACGACCGTGCCCCTGAAGGCCGGTGCGCCCGACCCTCGCGCCGCAGCGGACCCGACGCTCGGGCTCTGGTAGGATCCGGCCCCCATGAGACCCCTCCTCGCAACAGTCCGATCCACGGCCGCCCGCGCCTGGGCGGCCGGGTTCGCGGCCGCGCTCCTCACCGATCTCGCCGCGATCACGTTCGGTATCGATGAGGCCCGTTGGGTCGCCAAACCCGCGCTCATGCTCCTGCTCCTCGGATACCTGTGGGCCTCG
>JAJYSW010000128.1 GCA_021793335.1 Actinomycetes bacterium | reverse complement strand
GGCGCCGTCGACGACGCCCTCGAATCGGCCCACCGCTTCGCCGACGAGACCGGTGCGACCCTCATCCACCCCTTCGACCACCGCGACATCGTCACCGGCCAAGGGACGATCGCCCTGGAGATCCTCGACCGGCTGCCCGAGACCGACGTCATCGTCACCGCCGTCGGCGGCGGCGGCCTCGTCGCCGGCATCGCCGCGGCCGCGAAGCAGCGGCGCCCCGGCATCCGCGTCGTCGGCGTCCAAGCCGAGGGTGCCGCCGCCTACCCCGACTCTCTCGCGGCCGGCAAACCCGTCCGCCTCGACAAGATGCAGACCATCGCCGACGGCATCGCCGTAGGCAAACCCGGCGAGGTGCCCTTCTCCCACGTCCTCGAACTCGTCGACGAGATCGTCACCGTGACCGAAGAGGACATCAGCGTCGCCCTGCTGTCCCTGCTCGAACGCAATAAGCTCGTCGTCGAGCCTGCCGGGGCCGCCGCCTACGCCGCCCTGCTGAGCGGCGCCGTCGCCCACGAGTCCGCCACCGTCGCCGTCCTCTCGGGCGGCAACATCGACCCGCTTCTGCTCATGCGCCTCATCGAACACGGCCTGGCCGCCTCGGGGCGCTTCCTGCGCTGCAACCTCCGCTGTGCCGACCGCCCCGGCGCGCTCGCCTCCATCCTGCAACTGGTCGGCGCCCACGGCGGCAACATCGTCGACGTCTACCACCAGCGCTCCGACCCGCGGCTGCACCTCGGCGAGGTCTCGGTGGACCTCTCGATCGAGACCCGCGGTTCCGAACACGCGGCCGATATCGTTGCGGTGCTACGCGACGCGGGGTATTTCTTGACGGAGGCGGGTTCTAGCATCTGACCCATGCAGAAGAACCTCGAATCATTGGTGGAACCCGGATGGGCCAAGGCCCTCGCCCCCGTCGCCGCCGAGGTCGCGGCGATGGGCGAGTTCCTGCGCGGGGAAGTCGCCGCAGGGCGGCGCTACCTGCCCGCGGCCGAACACATCCTGCGTGCCTTCCAGCAGCCCTTCGACGAGGTGAAGGTCATCATCGTCGGTCAGGACCCCTACCCCACACCCGGTCACGCCATTGGCCTGTCCTTCGCCGTCGCCCCCGAAGTGCGCCCCCTGCCCAAGAGCCTGGTCAACATCTTCAACGAGTACCGCGACGACCTCGGCCACCCGCTGCCGGCCAACGGCGACCTCACCCCCTGGGCCGAGCAGGGCGTCCTGCTGCTCAACCGCTCCCTGAGCGTGCAGCCCGGCCAGCCCGCCTCCCACCGGGGCAAAGGCTGGGAGTCGGTCACCGAACAGGCCATCAGGGCGCTCGCCGAGCGCGGTGGCCCCGCCGTCGCCATCCTGTGGGGCGCCGATGCCCGCAAACTCAAGCCGCTGCTCGCGCCCGTCCCCGTCATCGAGTCGCCCCACCCCTCGCCGCTGAGCGCCCACCGCGGATTCTTCGGATCCAAGCCGTTCAGCCGCGCCAATGCACTGCTCGTCGAACAGGGCGGTGAGCCGGTCGACTGGCGGCTCCCGGCCTTGCAGGAGGCTTGAACGACGGCGCTACCGTTGTAGACGTGGAGTTCCTGGCACAGCAATTCGGACCGGAAAGAGCGCAGGCCCTCGCCGGGCCGCTCGGTCTGTTCATCACCGTGTTCCTCGTCGTCGTCACGGTCTTCTTGATCAAGAGCATGAGCAAGCGCATACGGCGGCTCAACCAGCGCGTCGAGCGCGAGGCCATGCAGGCGAACGCCGCCGAGATCGCGAGTGAGAGCGGCCCCGGGGCCGATCGCCCATAAGGAGCGGGCCGATGCCCCGAAAGAACCGTCGCCTGCGCGAACCCGAGCGCAGGCGAGGCCGCTTCCTGGACGCCGGCATCGCGGACGGGCCGGGCGGCAGATACCGATTCCGCCGCATCACCGGTGAGGCGGCCGATAAGACGTACCGCTGCCCAGGCTGCGACCTCACGATACGACCGGGAATCTCGCACATCGTGGCCTGGACCGATGGCGGCGACGGCGACGATCGCCGCCATTGGCACACCGGCTGCTGGAACGCCCGCGACCGGCGCAGGCCCGGGCGCTTCGACTGAGCGCAGCGAACCCGCAGCGTGCGGCGGCGTGGCCCCGTCCGCGAGCCGATGCGATTGCAAGCTGTGACACAGCAGGTGGATATCGGAGCCTTTACAGGGCGATAATGCCGCCATGGCTGTCATCAGATCAGCGAGCATGCTGCCCGCCCGCAGGGAACCGATCACGCTCGAGACCGCAGACGGGCTCAGCCTCATCGGAGAGGTCGCCCTACCCGAGGGCGCCGAGCCCGAGGCGACGATCATCTGCGTCCACCCGCTGCCCACCCACGGCGGCATGATGGACTCCCACGTCTTCCGCAAGGCCGCCTGGCGGCTGCCCGCGTTGGCGAACATGGCGGTGGTCCGGTTCAACACCCGCGGGACCGAGTCCCAGCAGGGCAAGAGCGAAGGCGAGTTCGACAACGCCGTAGGTGAGCGCTTCGACATCGCCGCCGCCGTCGAGTACACCGAGTTCGCGGAGCTGCCGCGTCCGTGGCTGGTCGGGTGGTCGTTCGGGACCGACCTGACATTGAAGTACGGGCTGGAGCCCGGCGTGGAGGGCGCGGTGCTCATGTCGCCGCCGCTGCGGCACGCCACCGAAGAAGACCTGGCGCGGTGGGCCGCCGACGGCCGCCCGCTGCTGGCGCTCATCCCCGAGCACGACGACTACCTTCAATACCCCGAGGCCGAACGGCGCTTCGCGGCGATTCCCCAGGCCGAAGTGGTCGAGATCGTCGGCGGCGGCCACCTGTGGGTCGGCAAGGCCGAAGAGGCGCTCGACCGGATCGTCGCGAGCATCCTGCCCGAGCGCGCCCCGTTGCCGCGCGAATGGGACGGACCCATGGAACGCGGCGACACCTCCGCGTACGCGGACAAGACCGTCGCGGCCTTCGGCGGCTTCCTCCCGAAGCCGGAGACGGACCGCTGACGAAGCGGTGTCCGCGGCCCGGCCGCGAACCCGCTCAGTCGCAGCGGAGGAAGTCGAGGATGCTGTCGGGCAGGGAAGTGTCCGCGCAGTCGGTGACCGAGGTGAGCTCCTCGCCTTCGAGGCGCCAGGCGAGCCGCTCGGGCGGAGGCGACTCGCCGCCGCCCGAGCCGCCCTGGTAATGCACCGTCGCCGCCACGAAGCCATCGCCGGCGCACCAGCTGTTGATGACCGTGGCGTCTTCGAGCTGTTCGCTGATCAGACCGCCCAGTGTCGCCGGGTCCGAGCACACCGAGGCCGCCGCAGGATTCGTCGCCGCGTACGTCGCCAAGGCGGCTCCGCCGAGCAGCGCCCCGGTGAGGGCGACGCCCGCGCACGCGGTGCCGATCTTGCGCAGCCGGGGCCGCAGACCGCTCGGGGCGCGCCCGGGCCGGTAGGGGGCGAGTTCGGTGGAGACCGAGACGGTGACCGGGCGCAGCCGCCGACGCGGCAGCAGACCGGCCGCCACGGCGACGGCCTTGGGCCCGGGAGCGCGCACGCCGCCGAGCTCGACGGCGGTGAGCCGTTCGCGGAGGGCGTCGGCGGTGGGGCGTCGGCGCGGGTCGGGGTGCAGCGCGGCGCCGATGACGTCGGTCAGTTCGGTCTCGATGCCGGGTACGTGGGGGATCGGTGCGGCGCGCAGGAGCGGGTCGGCGGGGTCTTCTCGGCCCGCGCGCACCCACGGCAGGCGCCCGCCCAGAGCGGCGTACAGGACGGTCGCCAGGGCGTAGACGTCGCCCGCGGGGCTGGCGGCGACTTCGCCTGCGACGGCGGCGCCGAGGTGTTCGGGAGCGGTGTAGGGGCTCGGCGGCAGCGGTGCGGCCAGGACTGGAGCGGTGACGTCGTAAGCGGTGAGTTGGAGAATCCGGCCGGGGCCGTCGAGGAGGTGACCGGGCTGGATGGCGCCGTGGATGAGGCCGGCACGGTGGTAGACGGCGACGGCGTCGCTCAAGGCCACGCCGAGGGCGCGTACCTGTCCCGCCGGCATGGGCCCCCGTTCGAGGAGCAGGTCGGTGAGGGTGCGTCGGGTGGCGCTGACGGCCAGGTAGGGACGGCCGTTCTCGGTCAGTCCGACGGCGCTGCACGAGGACAGGTGGGGATGGGCGGCGAGGCCGGTGAGCTTCGAGGCCCATTCGAGGAAGACTTCGCGGCGGGAGCCGTCGACGCGTTCGTGCGCGACGGTGACGCACAGGAGATTGGTGGGCTCAGTGGCGACGATCCCGCTGAAAACACTGCATACCGGGTCGCGATGCAGTAAACGGTCGACGGTGGCGGCGCCGACGGTCGTCATGCTCGACATTGGTCACCCCCTTGCGGGCTCATCCGAGTGGCTGGCGTGATTTGCCACTAAATGTGAGGCTATCCCATCCAATCGGTCGAGTGGTAGTCGGCCAAGGGATGTGGCACGAACCGCCGACGTGCCGCAGGGCGGACGGGCAGCGGCCCCGCCATCATCGTGCCCGATGTGTCCGCAGGGGTTCAAGTGTCGCTTTTTCATGGCGGAGAAGTGCAACGATTCGGACACGAGACCCTTCCGGTGTTGACGCTTGTGGAAAAACGTTGAAGCATCGATGAGGTCTTGACCCCAGGGCGATTGCCGTCTCAGAAACCGCAACGCCCGGTACGAAGGAGTGCTCATACATGAACGTCAACCGACGGCATTTGCTGACCGGTTCTGTCGGTGCCGCGGCGGTCGCGCTGACCGCGTCGGCCTGCGCCTCCGAAGACGGCGGTGGTGACGGCGAGGCCAAGAAGGTCGGCATCGCCATGCCCACGAAGACTTCGGAACGCTGGATCGCCGACGGCGACAACCTCAAGGCGGCCTTCCAGGACGAAGGCTACGAAGTCACCCTTCAATACGCCAACGACGAGGTCGACACGCAGGTCAGCCAGATTGAGACCATGGTGAGCCAGGGCCAGGACATCCTGGTCGTCGCCGCCATCAACAACGAAGCGCTCAACGGCGTCCTGGCCCAGGCGAAGGAGCAGGACACCACCGTCATCGCCTATGACCGGCTCATTCTGGGCACCGATGACGTCGACTACTACGCCACGTTCGACAACTACCAGGTGGGCGTGCTCCAGGGCGGTTACATCGTCACCGCGCTCGACCTGGAGAACGCCGAGGGGCCGTTCAACATCGAGCTGTTCGCCGGCTCGCTGGACGACAACAACACCAAGTACTTCTTCAACGGCGCGATGGATCAGCTCAATCCCTACATCGATGAGGGCAAGCTGGTCGTCGTCTCCGGCCAGACCGACTTGCAGCAGGTGGCGACCGAACGCTGGGACGGCGCGACCGCGCAGGCCCGCATGGACGACATCCTCTCGACGCACTACGGCAGCGAGAAGGTGGACGCGGTCCTGGCGCCCTACGACGGCATCAGCCGCGGCATCATCGCCTCGCTGGAGGGGGCCGGCTACACCCTGGAGGAGCTGCCGGTCGTCACCGGACAGGACGCCGAGGTCGAGTCGATCCAGTACATCATCGACGGCCGTCAGTCCGCGACCGTCTTCAAGGACACCCGCCAGCTCGCCGACACCACCGTCGACATGGTCATCGCCCTGGTCAACGGCGAGGAGCCCGAGGTCAACGACACCGAGACCTACGACAACGGCGTCAAGGTCGTGCCGTCGATGCTGCTGGACCCTGTGAGCGTTGACATCGAGAACTACCAGGAGATCGTGGTCGACTCCGGGTACATCGACGCCTCCAGCCTGGACCAGTAGGAGCCGGGTCCGCACGCGAACTCACCCTTCGAAGGGGCGCCCCGCATCGGCGGGGCGCCCCCGAAACCTCTCCACAGAGCAGCATCGTGAATCCATATAGGACCAGTCATGTCTGAAGACATCCTCCGCATGAGGGGGATCACCAAGCGATTCCCGGGCGTACTCGCGCTCGACGGCGTCGACATGCGGGTCAAGCGGGCCTCCATCCACGCCCTCGTGGGCGAGAACGGAGCCGGCAAGTCGACGCTCATGAAGATCCTGTCGGGGGTGTACGCCCACGGCGACTTCGAAGGCGAGATCGAACTCGAAGGCGAGCCCGCCCGCTTCCGCAACATCCGCGACTCCGAGGAATCGGGCGTCGTCATCATCCACCAAGAGCTCGCGCTCGTGCCCGAACTCTCGATCGCCGAGAACATCTACCTCGGCAACGAGCAGACCCGGCGCGGCATCATCTCCTGGAACCGCACCAATACCAAGGCCGCCCACCTCATGGACCAGGTCGGCCTGCACGAGAACCCGCAGACCCTCGTCGAGAAGATCGGCGTCGGCAAGCAGCAGCTCGTCGAGATCGCCAAAGCCCTGTCCAAAGAAGTCAAACTCCTCATCCTGGACGAGCCGACCGCGGCACTCAACGACTCCGACTCAGAGAACCTCCTGGAGCTGCTCAAGCAGCTGCGTGAGAACGGCGTCACCTGCATCATCATCTCGCATAAGCTCGGCGAGGTCCTCGCCGTCGCCGACGAGATCACGGTGCTGCGCGACGGCCGGACGATCGAGACGCTCCACGCCGTCGACGACGAGGTCACCGAAGAACGCCTCATCAAATCGATGGTCGGCCGCGACCTGGAGCACCTCTACCCGCCCCGCACACCCGACATCGGCGAGACCTTCTTCGAAGTCGACCACTGGACCGTGTACCACCCCGAGCACCGCGACCGCGTCGTCGTCAACAACGCCGCGATCACCGTCGCCCGCGGCGAGATCGTCGGCCTCGCGGGTCTCATGGGCGCCGGGCGCACCGAATTCGCCATGAGCGTCTTCGGCCGTTCCTGGGGCGGCGACATCTCCGGGAACCTCACCCTCGACGGTCGCCCGCTGAGACTCAACAACGTCTCCGACGCGATCAAGGCCGGCATCGCCTACGCCACCGAGGACCGCAAACAGTACGGACTGCACCTCGACTACGACCTGCGCCAGAACTTCACCCTGCCGGGAATGGGCAAGGTCTCCAAGAACGGCGTGGTCGACCTGCACGAGGTCACCTCCGTATCAGAACGCCTGCGCAGCGAATTCGGCGTGAAGGCCCCCTCGGTGTACCAGCTCGCGGGGAACCTCTCAGGCGGCAACCAGCAGAAGATCGTGCTCGGCAAATGGGTCTTCACCGGCCCCGAGCTGCTCATTCTCGACGAGCCGACCCGAGGCATCGACGTCGGCGCCAAATACGAGATCTACGAGCTGATCCACGAACTGGTCGACCAGGGCAAAGGCGTCCTGATGATCTCGTCCGAACTGCCCGAGCTGCTCGGCATGTGCGACCGCATCTACGCGATGAGCGCCGGGCACATCACCGGCCAGGTCGACCGCGAGAACGCCACACAGGAAGAGCTGATGCGTCTCATGACCCTTGAGACCGCCAGCGGGGGAGAAGAGCTACGACAATGACCATCAAGACCACCGCAGCCCGCCCGAGCCTGCTGAGGGCGGTGCGCAACATCAACCTGCGGGCCTACGGCATGATCATCGCCCTGGTGTCGATCATGCTGCTGTTCCAGGTCCTCGACGTGGTGATGCAGAACCAGAACTTCATCACGCCGCGGAACCTGACCAACGTCATCCTGCAGAACTCGTACATCCTGATCCTCGCGATCGGGATGATGCTGGTGATCGTCAACGGGCATATCGACCTGTCGGTCGGCTCGGTGCTCGCCTTCTGCGGCGCGGTATCGGCGATCGCCCTATCGGAGTGGGGTCTGCCCTGGTACCTCGCGGTGCTCGTCGCCGTCGGCGCCGGCGCCCTCATCGGCGTATGGCAGGGCTTCTGGATCGCATACGTGCGAATACCGGCGTTCATCGTGACCCTGGCCGGCATGCTGCTGTTCCGCGGCCTGACGCTCAAGGTGCTCGGCGCCGAGACCGTCGGCACCTCGGGCACGTACAACAGCCTGGCCTCGGGCTACACCGTCGCCGGTGTGGATCTGCGCATGCCCACGCTCATCATCGGCGTCCTCGGCGCGGTGGCCTACGTCCTGCTGGAGACGCGCTCGCGCGCCCGCCAGGCCAGGGCCGGCATCGCCGGGTCCTCGCAGGCCGCATGGGTGTCGAAGGTGGTCGTGCTCACCGCCGTCATCCTCGTCGCCGCGTACACCTTCTACTCCTACAAGGGTCTGCCGCTCATCGGCTGGATTCTGCTGGTCCTGGTCATCTTCTACACGTTCATCGCCAACCGCACCGTGTTCGGCCGCCACATCTACGCCGGCGGCGGGAACGAGAAGGCCGCGATGCTCTCGGGCGTCAAGACCAAGCAGACGTCCTTCTGGGTGTTCGTCAACATGGGCGCGCTGGCCGGCCTGGCCGGCGTCATCGTGACCGCCCGCCTCCAGGCGGCCACGCCGGACGCGGGCAGCATGTTCGAGCTGCACGCCATCGCCTCGTCGTTCATCGGCGGCGCCTCGATGGCCGGCGGCGTCGGCACCATCATCGGCGCCGTCATCGGCGGCCTGGTCATGGGTGTGATGAACCAGGGCATGCGCGTCCTGGGCGTCGCTACCGACACCGTCCAGGTCGTCCTCGGCCTCGTCGTGCTCGCGGCGGTGTTCTTCGACGTGTGGAACAAGAAGCGCGCCTCCGCCGGACCGATCGTGGGCATCGCTCCGGGCGGCTCCGGCGAAGCCAAGCGAAAGAACCGGGGACCGGACGACTCGGGCCCGGCCGGTGATGACTCCAAGGACGAGGAGCCCGAATCGGTCGGAACCGGCTGACCGGACGCTTCGAGTACCGAACGGCCCGGTCTCGGCGGAGCGGTCGACCGCGCCACCGAGACCGGCGCACCGGATGAGCGGGACGGCCGAGCCGGACGGCGCCGACACCGAGTGGACCGGACACGAGCACGGGCCCCGCGGAGCACCGCGGGGCCCGTACTCATACCCTC
>JAJYSW010000127.1 GCA_021793335.1 Actinomycetes bacterium | reverse complement strand
GGCTGCACCGCCGTCCTCCAGGGGCACCCGTTCGGCGAGAACGGACCCGCCTGGGAGGTCGAGGTGCAGACGCGTAAATCCGCCGACCTGCGCTCGTGCGGCACGCTTCCCTCCACGGCCGTCCGAGACGGCCGGCTGCCGTTGACGATCGACGGCGTCCCCGCAGTCGTCGATGCGACGACCGGTGCGACGGTGTGGACGGCGCCTGAGGAGGGCCAGGCGTACACGCTCGGCGAGGACGCCGGGACGCTCGTCGCGGTCGACTGGGAATCCGAGGAGGACAACCTGGCCGCCTATGACGTCGAATCGGGCGAGGTGCTGTGGCGCGCCTCGGCCGCCGTCGGGGCCTCCACCCGGGCCACGGCGATCGGCTCGACGCTGTGGATCTACGGCTCCGCGAGCATGTGGGGCTGGAGCGACCTCGACGTCACCGCCTACAACCTCGACACCGGTGAGGGTGTGGCACTGCCCGGCAGCATCAGCTCCTTCTCGCCCGGACAGATCGTCATGTCCGACGGCGAGGCCGAAGAATCACGGCTCACGGCCTGGCCGGCCGAACTCTGGCCCTGAGCGGGCCTCAGAGGTACTGGCCGATCGGCTGCTGCGGGACCAACGGCTCGGTCGTGGTCGGGCCGGTGCCGCCGCGACGCGAGTACAGCTCCGCCAGCGTCATCGGCCGCGTCACCGGTTCGCCGTCCAGCCAGGCCGTCGACTCCGCGGCCGACAGCTCGCCCACCTCGATCTGCGCCAGGCACCGGCCCGGGCGCACCACCGCCGGATGCAGTCGGTCGAGCCGCTCGTTCGTGGTGATCGCGACCATGATCTCGCGGCCTTGCCCCAGCAGGCCGTCGGTCAGGTTCAGCAGCCGCGCCAGCGACTGGCCGGTGGCCTCCTTCGCTTCCCCGCGGATCAGCTCGTCGCAGTCTTCGAGGACCATCAGCCGCCAGCTCGCGTCCTTCGGTTCGTCTTCGCCGAGGCTCAGATCCATGTCCGAGCCGATGATCACCTCCATCAAATAGGAGGGATCGGCGAAGAACGCCTCCGGGTCCAGCACCGTGTCCATCTGGCACCATTGCGCCCACTCCCGTGCCAGTGCCCGCAGCGCTGTCGTCTTGCCCGTCCCGGGCGGGCCGTGCAGCAGCACCAGCCGCCCCGCCACGTCCGAGGGCTTGGTCGCCATCAGCCCACCCAGCGCCGAAGCCGCGCCGGAGGAGTAGTTCTGCGTGATCTCGGACCACTGCGGCGCCGCGATCGACCTCGTCGAACGGAACGGCCCCCGTGCCGAGCGGTACCAGAACCCCATGTCGACCTTGTCGTCGCCGAGTTCCTCGGGCGAGCCGGCCTGTTCGGCGACGAACGCGGCGATCGCCTCGGCGGTCTCGCGCGTCTCGGCCGTCACCACCGCCTGGCCCGAGCCGTCGCGCCAACGCTGCGTGCGCAGCGTCCATCCTTCGCCGCGCACGAGTTGGAGGAACGAGTTCCCCGAGATCGAGCGGACCAGTTCGCCGCCCTCGGGAATCAGGTCGGCGTCGTCTCCGACGGCGTCGAGGGCGCGCATCACGGCGTGCGGCTGCGCCCCGGTGACATAGGCGTCCAGACTCATGAGGTTGAGCACGTTCGAAGGATCGTCGGACCCGTCGAGGGTGAAATGCATGTCGCTGAGGACACCGCCCGTTCCTTGCAGCAGGTTCACGATGTCGCCGCGTTGCTCGATGATTCCCATTGCGAACCAGGATGCCCTATCCCTCCGACGCCGCGGGGGCCGGCCGCAGCCGACCGGCGGAGAGGCCCCGTCGACGCTCGACCCCACCCGGTGAGGGGTGAGCTGGGACATTCCGTCAGGATGGGAGACGTGACCACGTCGACCGAGAGCAGCGAAAACGCCGCCGCCACCGTACCCGGCGGCGGTACAGGCGTCCCGCCCGGCCCGAGCCCGTCCGGGCGCTCGGGGTGGCGTTCGCTCACCGTGTTCGCGGCCGCAGTGGCCGGCGCGATCGCGGCGGTCCTGGCCCTCGACCTCGGCGGAGCCGCCCGCATCGAGGCCCTGCCGGGCCTCTCGGCGATCGACCCGTCCGTGATCTGGGCGTCCGGCCTGCTCAGGTACGGCTATGACCTGGTCATGCCGGTCGCGCTCGGGTGCATCGTCGCCGCCGCCTGCTTCCTGCCCGGACGTGAGGACGACCGGTCCCGGCTCGCCGCGCAGTCGTGGCGATGGCTGCGCGTCGGAGCCCTGGTCTCGGGCCTGTGGGCGCTGGTCGCGCTGGCGCGCCTGCCCGTCGAGTACGCGAACCTCGCGGCCCTCTCGCTGGACCAGGTCACCGTCAGCGACATCTGGTTCTACGTCACCGAGTTCGACCAAGGGCAGACGCTCCTGCTCGCAGCGCTGCTGGCCGCGGCCGCAGCGCTGATCGCCGCCCGCACGTTCACCGTTTTCGGCGCGATGGCCGCCGCCGCGTTCGCCCTGCTGGCGACCCTCCCCCCGATCTTCACCGGGCACTCATCGGCCAACGGCAACCACCAGATCGCCGTCGACGCGCTGATCATCCACGTCGTCGCCGCCGTCTTCTGGGTCGGGGGCCTGTTCGCCCTGTTCATCGCCCGCGCCCACCCGGTCCCGGCCGCGCGCCGGTACTCGAACGTCGCCGGCCTCGCCTACCCGGCCGTCGGCGTGTCCGGGCTGATCGTCTTCCTTGCGAACGTGCCCCTCTCCGCCCTGTGGGAGAGCGGCTACGGGCGCATCACCCTCGCCAAGATCGTCGTCCTCGCCGTCGGCGGCCTCTTCGGCTGGGCGCACCGCCGCCGGACCCTCCCCGCCGTCGAAGCCGGTGACCGCCGCGCGTTCGTGCGGCTCGCCGCCGCCGAACTCGTGCTCATGGGCGTGGCCTTCGGACTGGCCTCCTCCCTCTCGGTCACGCCGCCGCCCGCGGGGGAACTCGCCGACCCGAACACCGCCGCCCTCGGGTTCGTCACGCCCGGGCCGATGACGTTCTCCTCGGTGGTCCTCGACTGGTACCCCTCGGTGCTGATGTGCACCGCCGCCCTGCTCGGCGTCGGCTTCTACATCGCCGGCGTGGTGCGCCTGCGCCGTCGCGGCGACGCCTGGCCGTGGTACCGGACCGCGATGTGGACCGGCGGCTGGTTCGTCGTGGTCGTCATGACCTCCACCGGGCTCGGCAAATACGGCATCGTCATGTTCAGTGCGCACATGGTGCAGCACATGGCGCTCAACATGCTCGTCCCGATCCTGCTGGTGCTGTCCGCGCCCGTCACGCTCGCGCTGCGCGCGCTCCGCCCCGACCGCGCCGGCGGCCCCCGCGAATGGCTGCTCGCGCTCGTCAACAGCCGGTACGCCCGTGCCATCGCGCACCCGCTGGTCGCGCTGCTGATCTACCTCAGCAGCCTGTACATCATGTACTACAGCGGCATGTTCGAATGGGCGATGCGATCGCACTTCGGGCACTTGGCCATGACCGGGCACTTCATGCTCGCCGGAACCCTGTTCTTCTGGGTCGTCATCGGCCCCGACCCCAAGCCGCGGCAGCTCACCTATCCGGCGAAGGTCCTGCTGTACTTCGTGTCGCTCGTCTTCCATGCGATCTTCGGACTCACCATCATGATGAGCACGACCCTCATCGCCCCCGACTGGTACACCGGTCTGGCCTTGCCGTGGATGGACGATCTCCTCTCCGATCAGCGCACCGGCGGGGGCATCGCCTGGGCCTTCGGGGAGATCCCGAGCCTGATCGTCATCGCCGCGCTCGTGGCCCAGTGGTCGCGTTCGGAGGAACGCGAGGGCCGCCGCCTCGACCGGATGGCCGAGCGCGCGAGCGCGAGCGGCCGTCCCGAGGACGACCCGCACGAGGTCTACAACGCCTATCTCGCCAACCTCGATCAGGAAAGACGCTGAGGCCCGCGTCGGAGCCGGACGGGTGGTCCCCGATCGATCGACTGATCGAAATATAGCGAGACGGCAGCGGAAATTAAGGACAATTCGCTGATACGGGCTGCGATGCCCCCGTAACGTCGGTCAAATGAGCGATGAACGAGCTCGGTTCGAGACCCTGGCGGTGCACGGCGGCGAGCCGCGGCCGGCCGAAGACGGTTCGGTGATCTTCCCGATCTACCAGGGCACGGTGTTCGAGTCCGCTCCGGGCAGCTCGGTGGACGACGTCAGGTACATCCGGCTCGGCACGAACCCCACGCAGTGCCACCTGCACCGCAGGCTCGCCGTCCTGGAAGGCGCCGAGACCGCCATCGCCACCGCCTCGGGGATGGCCGCCATCACCGGAGCGCTGCACAGCGTCCTGAAGACGGGCGACCACCTCATCGCGGGCGGCACGTTCTACGGTGGGACCTCCCGCTTCCTCGCCGAGCACGCCGAGCGCCTCGGCTGGACGTTCGACCTGGTCGACCCGGCCGACGAGGCGGCCTGGGAAAAGGCACTGCGCCCGGACACGAAGGCATTCCTGGTCGAGAGCATCACGAACCCGCTCGTCCGGGTCGGGGCCCTGGCCGAGGCGGCGCGGTTCGCGCACCGCCACGGCCTGGTCTCGATCATCGACAACACGTTCGCCACACCGGTGAACTTCCGTCCGCACGAGGTCGGCTTCGATCTGGTGTGCCACTCGGCGACCAAGGCGCTCAACGGCCACTCCGACATCGCCGCCGGGGCCGTCACCGGCTCACGAGACCTGATCGGAGAGGTCGCCGCGGTGCTCGGCGCCTATGGCGGCAGCCTCGACCCGCACGCCGCGTTCCTGCTCGCGCGGGGCCTCAAGACGCTGGCGCTGCGCGTTCGCGCACAGAACAACAATGCGCTCGCGCTGGCCAGATTCCTCGACTCGCACGAGAAGATCGCGCACGTCAGCCACCCCGGCCTGGCCTCGCACCCCGACCACGAGCGGGCCGCGGCGCTGTTCGACGGATTCGGATCGGTGCTGTCGTTCCGGCCGGCCGGCGGGGCGAGCGCGGCCGAGGCCCTGATCAAATCCCTGCGGCTGCCCTATGACGCTTCGAGCCTGGGCGGGGTGGAGTCGCTGGTGACGCGGCCCGCAGTCGGGTCTCATACCCGCCTGGGCGCGGTCGAGGCCGAAGGCATCGGGGAGGATCTCATCCGCTTCTCGGCCGGCATCGAGGCCAGCGAGGACCTCATCGCCGACTTCGCCCAGGCCCTGGAAGGTTGAATGGCCCGCCCGCCCCGCCGGACCGGGACCGGCGACGTTTCAATACGGTGGCTGTAGCGGAGACGACCGGTCCACCCCGAAGCCGAGGAGGCCCCTGATGCCGCAATCCGACCGCATGCTGCTCATCGAACTGGCGAGCAGCGTGAGCGAGCTGGCGAGTGCCGTCCGGGAACTGCGCGAATCGCAGTCGGCGATCGGCGAGCGCCTCACCGCGATGGAAGAGCGGCTCGAACGCCACCACGAGGCCGCACAGCGCCGGGCCCGCACCGGCTACGCCCAGATCGAAGACCTCCTCGGGCTCTACCGCGACATCGACCCGGCCCGGTCGCTGCCGCGGACGCGCGGCTGGGCCGCCGGCCCCGAACTGCTGCGCTTCCTCTACGAGACGATCGTCGAGCAGCGGTGCTCCCTGGTCCTGGAGTGCGGTTCGGGGACCACCACCGTGGTCATGGCGCATGCGCTGCGCTCGCTCGGCTCCGGCCGGGTGGCGGCTTTGGAACACGACCCGGGTTTCGCCGCCCGCACCCGCCGGGACCTGGAGGAGCACGGGCTCACCGAGTGGGCCGAGGTCGTCGACGCCGAACTGACCGACGTGACGATCGACGGCGAGGCGTGGCGCTGGTACGACCCCGCGGCGATCCCGCCCGGTGAGATCGACCTGCTCGTGGTCGACGGCCCGCCCGGCGCGACCGGGCCCGAGGCGCGGTACCCGGCGCTGCCGCTGCTGGCCGAGCGGCTCTCCGAGCGCGCGCCGGTCGTGCTCGACGACGCGGACCGCGCCGACGAGCGGGCGATCGAGCGGCGTTGGATCGAGCGGTTCCCGCAATTCGCCGCGGAACGCCTCAAGCACGAGCGAGGCACGGTCGTCCTGCGCCGGACCGAGGAGCTATAGGACCTCGCTCCACTGCGGCATCGGGATGGGCGCGAAACGGATGCGCGTGCCCGGCCGGGCCTGCGCGGCGGCGGCCTGCGAGGCCGCGCCCACCACGCCGATCACCGGGTATCCGCCGGTCGTCGGATGATCGGCGCCGAAGAGGATCGGCCGGCCGTTCGGCGGCACCTGGAGGCTTCCGGCGACGATGCCCTCGCTGGGCAGTTCTATCGCCGGGTCCCGGTGCCGCAGCGTCGGCCCGGTCAGGCGCAGACCGACACGGTTCGACTGCTCCGAGACCGTCCAGACGCCTTTGGCCAGCTCGTCGACGGCGTCCTCGGCGAAGTGGTCGAGTCGCGGACCCAGGTGGAGCTTCATCACGATCTCATCGTTGACTCCCGCCCACGGTGCGGGCCACTGGGTCGGCAGCGGCGGGTGCGCCGGGCTCGGCCCCAGCGGGATCGTGTCGCCGTCCTTCACCGGTGCTGGGCCGAGCCCCGACAGCAGGCACGTCGAGTGCGAGCCGAGACCGGCCTTCGGGTGCAGCCCGCCGGAGAACGCCAGATAGGAGCGCACGCCGACCTCGGCGGGCCCGGCGTCGAGCACCGACCCGGCGGCGAGCTTCACCGGCTGGCCCCACGCCTCGGGGCGGCCGTCGACGGTCACCGCGCACGGTGCGCCGCCGACCACGACGGTGACGTTGCGGTGCGCGCGAACGGTGCAGCCGGTCAGTGTCGTCTCCAGCGCGCAAGCCGCGGTGGCGTTGCCCGCCAGTTGGTTCGCGAGCCGCCACGAGGGGCGGTCGGCCGCGCCCGAGGGCGGCACCGCCAGGTGCGCCCAGCCGGGGCGCCCGCCGTCCTGGCAGGTCGTCAGGATTCCGGACCGGATGATCTCGATATGGCTCACTAGATCGACACCTTCACGAAGCGGACGCGAGTGCCGGGCACGAGCAGGGCCGCGGGCTCGCGGTGCTCGTGCCACAGGCGGCGGGGATTGGTCATGGTCGCGATGAGCCGCCAGCCGCCGGGGCTCGTTCGCGGGTATACGCCGGTGTAGGGGCCGCCGACGGCGACCGAGCCGGCCGGGACCGCCGTGCGCGGTTCCTCCAGCCGGGGCGTGTGGTAGTGCTCGGGCAATCCTTCGAGGTAGGCGAAGCCGGGCGTGAAGCCGCAGAACGTCGCCTCGTATTCCACCGAGGTGTGGATATCGGCCACCGCCTCGGGGTCGACGCCCCATATGCGGGCGACGGCTTCGAGGTCCGGGCCGTCGTAGCAGACCGGGATCTCGACGGTCTCGCCCACGTGCCCGGTGTCGTCGGTCAGCACCCAGCCGGGTATCTCGGCGGCCAGCAGTTCGGGTTCCTCGACGCCGTCGACCAGGACGGTGGTGGCGCCGGGAACCAGGTCGGTGGCCTCCAGGGAGCCGTTGACGCGCCGGGCCTGGAGGGCGCGGTAGCAGGCGCGAGCGGCCTCACCGGTGCCGCAGTCGATGAGGATGCCGCGGGGGCCCGCGGGCAGCGGCTTGAGCCGTCCGCCCGAGGTCGTGTTTTGCGGGGCAGTCACAGGAAGGCCTCCACTTTGATGCCTTTATTCTCCAATGTAGAACGTATCGCCTCGCCGGTCGCGAGGGCCTCGGGGCCGTCGCCGTGGACGCAGATCGAGGACGCCTCGATGCGGATGCGGGCACCGTCGATCGTGGTCACCTCGCCGTGGACGGCGAGGTCGACCGCCTGGGCCACGGCCGAGGCGCGGTCGAGCAGCGCTCCCGGGCGACCGCGCGGCACGAGGCCGCCGTCGTCCTGGTAGGCCCGGTCGGCGAAGCATTCGCCGATGGTCTTCATGCCCGCCGCTCTGGCGGCCCGATCGAGCTCCGATCCGGCCCGGCACAGCAGCGCGTCCACGCCGGCGAGGCGTGCGCCGGCGACGACGGCGCGGGCTTGCGCGACGTCGCGTCCGGCGCGATGATAGAGCGCTCCATGGGGCTTGACATAACGGACCTCGCTGCCCGCCGCCCGCGCGAAGACCTGGAGCGCACCGATCTGGTAAGCGGTCTCTGCGGCCAGCTCGTCTTCGGGCACGTCCATCTCACGACGGCCGAACCCGGCGAGGTCCCGGTAGGACACCTGGGCGCCGATACGGACGCCGCGCGCGGCGGCGGCCGCGCAGACGCGCCGGAGGGTGATCGGGTCCCCGGCGTGAAAACCGCACGCGACGTTGGCGCTCGTGACCACGCGCAGCAGTGCGACGTCGTCGGTGAGCTCCCAGCGTCCGAAACCCTCCCCCAGGTCCGCGTTGAGGTCCATGTCTTCACGTTACCGGAGCGCAGGGAATCCGGGCCCTTCAGGAACAGTGGGTGAAATCTCCCCGATCGGACGCGAATGCGTTCGCAAGAGCGCATTGGGGCGGTGCCTGGGCTCGACGGCACGGGTTCTGGTCAGTACTGTGGACCCCAATCGTCTGGCAAGCGCTATCACCCGTGGCTTCGGGCCACGGACATGGAGGACCGATGACGACCGACGCGACCCGCCCCACCGGCCCCGACCGACAGGCCCCCGCACCGCTGTTCACCGATCCCGTCTTCGACGGCCCCGCCGATCCCACCGTCGTCTACGACCCCGACTCCGCCCGGTGGCACCTGTTCTACACGCAGCGGCGCGCCGACCAGCCCGACGCGGGCGTGGCCTGGGTCCACGACACCGACATCGGCCACGCCGTCAGCCCCGACGGCCGCGACTGGACCTATATCGGTGCCGCGATCGGCGACGGACCCGGCGGCAACACCTGGTGGGCCCCCGAAATCATCCGCCACGACGGCACCTGGCACATGTACGTCACCTACCTCGAAGGCGTGCGCGAAGACTGGACCGGCCCCGCCGAGATCCGCCACTACACGTCACCGGACCTCACCGAATGGCAATACCGGTCCACACTCGATCTGGACACCGAGCGCGCCATCGACGCCGCCGTCCACCGAATGCCCGA
>JAJYSW010000126.1 GCA_021793335.1 Actinomycetes bacterium | reverse complement strand
GGCTGCGACCCATCGGTCCACCGACGAGGCGATGCCGAGGGCGAGCACGGCGGTCAGACCCCAGACGAGGCTCTCGACGCCGATGACGCGGCGCGCGGCCTGGGGCCGGTCTTCCCTCAGCCAGTCCTTCGCCGCTCGGGTGAGGGCCAAGGCGAGCGCGGTGAAGGCGACCGGGCCGACGGTGAGGGCGAAGATCGCGCCCGCCGCGATGGAGCCGCCGGGATCGATGGGTGTGAGCAGGAGGATCTGCTGGACGGCGACGAGTACACCGGCACCGACGAGGTAGAGGCGTGCGCGGTGGCCGCCGCGGGCGAGCCAGAGGACGGCCAGGAGGTTCACCGGGACCGTGGGGGCCAGCACGAGTAGGTAGGACAGGCTCCGTTCGAGCAGGTCGGTCTCGACGCCGCCGCCGATCCAGGCGAAGCTCTGGAGGCCGCGCCACACGAACAGCCACAGCCAGGCGGTGAGGGCGGTCTGGGCGAGCAGGGTGAGGCGCAGTGCCTGCACTCGCCAGGGCGGCCTGTGGTGGGTGCCGCCCGCCTGCCGCGCCGTTCGCATCCGGGCCCTTGCCATGAGGAGTGATACGAGGATTTCCCGCATTCAAATGGAGCCTACCGGGAATGCAACGGCGGCGGGGTCCGGGGCGACGCGCCGGTCCGGTACATCACCGCAGGGACGACGAAGGCCGCCGACCCGCGTGGGTCGGCGGCCTTCGCGCTCGATCAGGCCTGGCCGTTCGGCGGAAGCAACGTGGTCTGGATCAGCTGCTCGCCGTCCTTGCGGCGCACCAGCGTGCCGCGACCGGCCGGCTGCGGGCCGGGCCGGAGCTTGCCGAAGATCGGGCCTTCCTCCCTGCGACCGCTCATGAGCAGGCCGGGGGATTCGAGCTGCTTGATCTGTCCCATGATCGGATCCATCATGGATCTTCCGGCGCCGGTGCAGCGGCGGGCGAGGATCATGTGGAAACCGATGTCGCGGCCCTGCGGGATCAGGTCGGCCAGGATCGACATCGGGTTGGACCTGGTCGCCACCATTTCGTAATCGTCGACGATCAGGTACAGGTCCGGGCCGGTCCACCACGAGCGGTCCCGCAGCGCGGCGGGCGAGACGTCGTCGCCCGGCAGCCGCCGCTCGATGGGCCCCTTGAGGTTCTTGCAGGAGTTCTCGAACTGTTTGCCCGACATCGCATAGTCCAGCAGCGTCGGCTTCGAGATCTCCTCCAGCATGCCGCGCCGGTAGTCGGCCATGATGACCTTGGCCTCCTGCGGGGTGTACGTCTCCTGGATCTGCCTGGCGATGTGCCGCAACAGGTTCGTCTTCCCGCACTCCGAATCGCCCAGCACCAGGAGGTGCGGTTCCGCCTGGAAGTCCAGGTAGACCGGCTTGAGGCCGGCTTCGTTGAGCCCGATCGGGATGCCCGGCTTGGAACGGTCGACGGCCTGAAGGAAGTCCGTGACCTTGATCTCGCGCGGCAGCAGCCGCACCGGCGGGCACGGCGCACCGCGCCACGCCTGCTTGACCTTCTTGACGAAGTCCTCCACGCCCGGCGCGAGGTCATCGCCGTCCCTGATCCCGTCGATGCGCGGCACCCCCGCGAGGAAGTGCAGTTTCTGCAGCGACAGACCGCGACCGGGCCGGTTCTTCGGCACGTTCGCGGCCTTCTTGCGGTCGATCTCGGACTCCATGTTGTCCGAGAGCTTCAGCTCCAGCTTCAGACCGAACATGTCGCGCATGTTCATGCGGATATCGCCCCAACGGGTGCAGGTGACCATGACGTGGACGCCATAGGCCAGGCCCCGGTTGCCGATGGCCTTGATCTGGTCGACGAACGGCTCGTAATCCTCCCGCAGCGTCATCCAGTTGTCGATGACCAGGAAGATGTCGCCGTACGGGTCATCGGCGAAACGTCCTTCGGCCTTCATGCGCCGGTAGGAGTTCATGCCGTCGATCTTGTTGGCGGTGAAGAACGCCTCGCGCTCGTCCAGGATGGTCATGACCTCCTGGATCGTGCGCCGCACGCCCTCCTCCTCTCGGCGGCCGAACACACCGGCCACGTGCGGCAATTCCTCCAGGCCCCGGAGCGTGCCGCCACCGAAGTCCAGGCAGTAGAACTGCACTTCGCGCGGGGTGTGCGTGAGCGCCAGCGAACCGATCAGGGCCCGCAGCATCGTCGACTTGCCCGACTGGGCCCCGCCGGCGATCGCCACGGTGCCCTGCGCGCCGGAGAGGTCGACGATGAACGGGCTGCGGCGCTGCTCGAACGGGCGGTCCTCCTCGCCGAGCACGGCGTTGAGCTTCCCGTTGAGCGCGAAGCCCTTCGGCGTCAGACCACGCTGCGGGTCGACTTCGAGCGGCGGCAGCAGCTGGTCGAGCGTCGGCGGCTCGGCCAACGGCGGCAGCCACACCTGGTGGGCCGGACGGCCCATCCCCAGGCAGTTGTTGACCATGACCTCCAGCTCGGAGAGCTTCTCGTTCTCGCTCTCCTCCTCGGCCTGCGCGGTCTCCTCCTCCGGCTCCTCCTCGGGCTCGGGCTCGGGCGGCAGTTCGACGTGGCCGGGCAGGAACCGCTGCACCTTGTGCTGCACGGCGGCGATGCGCTCGGCGCGGGAGGCGATCTTCTTCGGCGGCTTATAGGCCCCGCCGACATAGGCGGCGCGGAAGCGCACCAGGTCCTCGGTGCCCACCTGGAGGTAGCCGTGGCCCGGTTGCTGCGGCAGCTCGTAGGCCGCTCCGGAGCCGATGACGGTGCGCGATTCCTGCGCGGAGAAGGTCCGCAGCGCCACCCGGTAGGACAGGAACGTGTCCAGGCCCTTGAGTTTGCCTTCTTCGAGGCGCTGCGAGGCCAGGAGCATGTGCACGCCGATGGATCGGCCGATGCGGCCGATCTGGAGGAACAGGTTGATGAACTCGGGCTTGGCCACGAGCATCTCGGAGAACTCGTCGGCGACGATGAGCAGCGTCGGCATCGGATCGAGCGGCTGTCCGCCGGCGCGGGCCTTCTCGTACTCCCACCGGTTGGTGAAGTTGCCGGCTCGGCGCAGCTCCTCCTGGCGGCGCACCAGTTCGCCTTCAAGGGCGTCCTGCATGCGGTCGACCAGCTCGATCTCGTCGGCGAGGTTCGTGATGACCGCCGAGACGTGCGGCAGGTCGTCCAGGGATGCGAACGTCGCGCCGCCCTTGAAGTCGACGAGGATGAAGTTGAGCTCCTCGGAGGAGTGCGTGGCGATCAGCGAGCCCACGATGGTACGCAGCACCTCGGACTTACCCGAGCCGGTGGCCCCGATGAGCAGACCGTGCGGGCCCATGCCGCCGACGGCGGCCTCCTTGAAGTCGATGTCGACGATCGCGCCGTCCGGCCCGGGCCCGATCGGGACCTTCAGGTAGTCCTTGATCGGCTTCTCACGCCAGTGGACGGCCGGGTCGAGCGCGGCGGCGTCGTTGAAGCCCAGCATCTCCGGCAGGCTGGAAGGATTCGCCATCGGCGAGGCGTCCTCGTCGCCGGACTCGGTGGAACCGCCCGCGCCCTTGAGCGTCAGACGCCACGGCGACAGGCTGCGGGCGATGCCCTCGGCCTGGTTGTACGACAGGCGGTCGGGTTTGCCGAGGACGCGGCGACGCCCGGCCTGATCGGTGCGGATCTGATCGGACGCGACGTCGACGAGTTTGATGTGCGGTCCGGGCTTGCGCGGCAGGTAGCCGGAGAAGTCGAAGACCGTCACTCCGGCCATGCCGTCGGCGGCGATGATCCCGGTCGGATCGTTCTCGCCGCCGTCCAGGATGATCACCAGGTGCCGCTCGCCCTCGCCGGCGGTCGCCCCCGGCGACCAGCCGGCACGGCTCGACAACTGGTCGCGCAGCGCCGCCTCCAGTCTGCCGGTGGAGTTGTAGAACATGCGCACCGGTCCGGCGCCGTCCTCCTCGCTGGGGTGCTGGAGGTGCGGGAGCCACTTCATCCAGTGCCACTCGGGCATCCGCTCCGCGTCGGCGACGACGGCGATCAGGACGTCGTCGGGCGAGTGCAGGACCGCGAGCTGGCAGAGCTGGGCGCGCAGGTTGTCCATCACCAGGGGCCGCTCCCCGCGCAGGACCATGCGCCCGGCCTCGGTGTACTTCATCGAGCGTGGGATGTCGATGACGTTGGAGTGTGCGGCGACGAAGCGGCGCAGCGCCATCGATGTCATCGGTTCCAGGTCCTCGACCGGTTTCGTCTCGGGTGGCACCAGTTTCATCGTCATGCGCTGCTTGCCGACGCCGACTCGCACTTCCAGCGAGTCGTCGTCCTTCGGGCGGCGCTCCCACATGCGCCGCGAGCCGACCAGCGACCACAGGGCCCGGGGGTCGGGGTGGCGCCAACGCGCCGCCCGCCACTGCCGCTCGGCGCCCTTCCGGGCGCGGCGGCGGACCTGGTTGAGGTAGCGCATGTAGTCGCGGCGGTCGGCGTTGAACTCGGCCTTCTTCTGGCTGCGGTTCGAGGAGATGTTGGTGGCCATCATGCCGATCATCGAGATGCCCATCATGGCGCCCATGGCCATCATGAGCGGGTCGATGCCGCCGCCGCCGGCGCCGCCGCGTCGCATCATCATGAGCGTCATGGCCCCCGCGCCGCACAGCATCGGCAGGACCATGAGGTACTGGCCGATCGACTTCGGTTGGGGGTCGGGCATGTCCGGCGGCGATTCGAGGAGGATGTCGCCGCGCGGAGCCTGCGGACCGCGTTTACGCGGCGGCCTGCGGAACAGTTTGGTCGTCACAATGGGTCCTTGTACTCACCGGGGAGGCGCGCTGCCGTATAAAAGATGGAATAAGTGCGCTCTGTCGAGTATCGCACTGTCAGGGTAGAGCCGCATCGCCACTGGGCGCTCGTTCGCGGTTGCGTGAGGGATTTATCCTGTACTCGTCCCCAGTCTCCATCCGACCCGGAGGTTCGTGCGGTGAGCACCAAGTCGGCCACTCTCAGCAGGGTGACGATCGTCAGTCCGCGCACGAGGATCGACCTCGCGCTGCCCTCGGACGTCCCCCTGTCCGACCTCCTGCCGACCATCCTGCACCAGGCCGGTGAGTACTACATCGACGAAGCCGGCGACAACGGCGGCTGGATCCTGTCCAGGCTGGGGGAAGAGGCGCTCGACACGGGCCACTCGTGCTCCCAGCTGGCGATCAGCGACGGCGAGATGCTGTATCTGAACCCGGCCGACGCCGCCAAGCCCGAGATCGTCTTCGACGATGTCATCGACGCCGTCGCCACCGCCACCGAGCAGCGCGGCAACCGCTGGGATCACTTGGCCACCAAGCGCTTCGCCGTCGGAGTCGGCACTGCGGCCCTGGCCGCGGGCGCGATCGCGGTCCTGTTCACCGGCCCGCCGCAGCTGCCCGGCGCCATCGTGGCGCTGGGCGTGGCGGCGGTGCTCGTCGGCGCCTCGGCGCTGCTGTCGCGCGCGGTGGGGGACTCGCGGGCGGCCACCTACTTCGGTGTCACCGCGGTGTTCTATTCGGCGGTCGGCGGCCTGCTCATCGCCGCCGGGGACTCGAAGATCTCCGAGCTGGCCGCGCCGCACGTCCTGATCGCCGCTTCGGCGATCCTGCTGTTCAGCGTGCTCGGGATGGTCGCCGTCGGCGACATGGCCTCGGCTCCGGTGTTCATCACCACGATCCTCGGCGCGATCGTGCTGGCGGTGGCGGTGGGCTTCATGATGCTCATCGACAACGCCACGAACCCGTCCACCGCCGCGACCGGGGCGGCGATCGCCGCGCCGCTGGCGTTGGCGATCCTCCCGGCCGCGCCGCGCCTGTCGCTGACGATGGCGATGGTGCCCACTCCGCAGCTGCCGACCACCACCGAGGAGCTCAAAGCGGGCGATGCCGAGGCCGTCGACGGTAAGCGCATCCTCAAGCTCTCCGAGCACGCCGGGAACTACCTGGAGGCGCTGTACGCCTTCGCGGCCCTGGTCGGCCTGGTCTCCTCGATCGCGCTGGCCTTCTCCGGCACCGTGCCCGGAGTCATCCTGGCCACGGTCATCGCCCTGGTCCTGCTGAGCCGTTCGCGCACCGTCGAGGACCGCCCGGCCCGCATCGTCATGCTCGCCGCGGGCATGGGCGGCCTGGCCGTGGTGCTCACCGCGGTCTTCCTCGGGGGCGGCACCCTCGTGCGGCTGGTCGCGATCCTGGGCGCGCTGACGCTGCTGACGGTGATCGCGATGGTCTACGGTCTGGCCGTGGCCGGCAAGAAGATCGCCCCCACCTGGGGCCGTCTGCTCGATATCTGCGAGGCGCTCCTGATCGTGTCGATCCTGCCGTTGGCCGGCTGGATCTGCCACCTCTACAGCTTCGCGCTGGCCCTGCGCGGCTGACCTCCACGTCCCTCCGAGCCGTTTCCGAGAGAGAGGCCGACTTCGATGGCGCAGATGCGTTCCCGTCGCGAGCAGGTGGATGCCCACCGCTTCATCACCTCGCGCATGAACCAGGCGCTGGTCATCGCCAACCCCGACTCGGTCGAGCGCCCGCTGCGGCGCATCGGCGTCTCGATCTTCGCCTCGGTGATGATCATGGTGCTCATCTTCGGCGGTTTCGCCATCGCCGCGCTGTTCAACAAGGGCAACGATGAGCCGATGGCCAACCACATCATCTTCGAGAAGGGCACCAACGCGATCTACGTCTACACGACGATGTCGGGTCGTGAGCCGACCGAGGAGGATCCGCTGAAGCTGTGGCCGGTGGCCAACTACACTTCGGCGCTGATGCTGCTCCAGCCCTACCAGGGCAAGCCGCCGACGCAGTCGCTGAAGCCCGAGTCGCTGGAGGGCAAGCCGCGCGGTTTCCTCGTCGGCATCGAGGGCGCCCCGCCGTCCCCGCCGCCGGTCTCCAGTCTGTTGCAGGACGAACTGTGGAACGTGTGCTCCATGCCCATCGCCGACGGGTCGAGCCTGTTGCTGGCGCAGGTCGTGGTCGCCAAGGAGGAGGATCTGCCCGCTCCCGAGGCGCTCGCCGACGACTGGTTGTTCGCCGAGACACCCGAGGGCACGGTCTACCTGCTGACGAACGACCGCAGATACCGGATCGCCGATGAGGACTTCTTCAATAAGTTGGGTCTGAGCGAGAACGACGTGGTCACGGTGAAGAAGGAGCTCATCGATACCGTCACGCCGGGCCCGGATCTCGCGTTCACTCCGCGCACCGAGTTCGGTGAGCCGTCGGGGATCGTCGTCGAGGGCGTCGACCTCAAGTACGGGCAGACCGTCGTGCAGGGCACGGACTTCTACGTCCTGATCGAAGAGGGCGGCGCGCCCGTGTTCGCCAAGATCAGCGATATGATGCGGGCGCTGATGGAGCCCGTCACCGGGTTCGGTCAGACGATCCAGATCAACTCGACGCTGCTGACCGAATACGGCGCGCAAGGCCAGTACGAGACCGGTGACTTCCCGCAGACGATCGACACCGATCCTCGGACGGTCTCGGGCGAGCGCCCCGCGGTGTGCACCACGTTCGATCCCGCCGCCGAAGCGGCCGATGCGCACATGACGATCGGCATCTACGGTTCGGCGCCGAAGCTGCTCACCGACGAGGCCAGATCGATCACGATCGACAGCGAGGGCACCATTCTCGCCACGGGCAACCCGGTGGCGCAGACCGTGCTGCCTCCCGGGTACGCGGCGCTGGTGAGCCCTCAGCAGCAGCCCGGCCGGACCGTGGCGAGCGTGATGTTCCTGATCCACAGCCAGGGCTATAAGTACGGCATCAAGGATTCGGGCACTGCTTATGGGACCACCAAGTCCCTGCTCGGCTACGGCGAGGTCGAGCCGGTCGGTGTGCCCGAATCGGTGCTCTCGCTCGTTCAGGCCGGCCCGGTCCTCGACCCTGTGGAGGCGCGCAGCGAGCTGGACCCGAGCGGGGACACGCATCGGCCGTTCGACTCCGGTGAGGAGGAAACGGAAAGCGAAGAAGCAGGCGACGCCGCAGGTGAGTAGCCCTGTGCCGCAGATCGCTCGCTCTTTGCTCCTACGTGTTAACCTGGCGCGACAGCACCCTGAGACCTGAGGAAGCATCATGGCCTACCCGCCGCAACAGCCGGGTTTCGACCCGAATCAGCAACCGCCCCAAGGGCAGCCCGGCGGTTACTCGCCACAGCAACTGCCCGGATACGGCCAGCAACCGGGGTACGGGCAGCAACCTGGGTACGGCCAGCAGCCCGGCTACGGGCAACAGCCGGGATATGGACAGCAGCCCGGCTATGGGCAACAGCCGGGGTACGGCCAGCAACCAGGGTATGGACAGCAGCCCGGCTACGGGCAGCAACCGGGGTACGGCCAGCAGCCCGGCGGCTACCCGCCGCCGCAACAGCAGAAGTCGAAGACCGGCCTCATCATCGGCATCGCGGGCGGTGCCGTGGTCCTGATCGCCGTGATCGGACTGCTGCTCTGGCAGATGGGCGGAGGGGGAGGCGGCGGCGCGCCGTCGGCCTCGGATTCACCCGGCGACGTGGTCGAGAAGTACCTGAAGACCGCCTCGTCCGCGCTCGAATCCGGTGCCGTCTTCGACGACCCTCAAGCGCTCATGGACGACATGCTCCCGTACTTCTGCAGCGAGGCCAAGGAGCAGCTCGAAAGCGAGATCGCCGGTTTGGACGACAGCCTGGCGATCCCCGACGAGTATGCCGATGCCATGGGCGGCATGGAAGTCACGATGGACTACGAGGTCACCGGCGAGACGGTCGATGGCGACAGCGCGACCGTCTCGGTGGAGGTCACCGGGGAGATGAGCATGGGAGAGTTCGGCACCTTCCCGCTCGACGAGAGCATGGACATCGACATGGTCAGGGAAGACGGCAAGTGGCTGATCTGCGATTCCTCTGCGGGCAGTTTCCTGTGACGACGCCTTGAACGAAGGGGCCTCGCCGCGGTTGCGGCGGGGCCCTTTCGCTTCCGTGCCCCGGGGTGGCTCCGGGCGCGGACGGTCTCGTGCTCAGAGGAGGTTCGACAGCAGGGCGAAATAGCCGGCGCTCTGGCCGTCGCGGTTCGGGTGGTAGGACTCGGCGATGGGCCAGGAGAGGCCGTTGAGCCATTCGGCGTCATCACAGATCGCATG
>JAJYSW010000125.1 GCA_021793335.1 Actinomycetes bacterium | reverse complement strand
CGCCGCTGAGGTGGGGATTTCGCAGATGCATGTGTCGCGGTTGTTGCATCGGGTGCTCGGCGAGCTTCGTGAGGGCATGACCAACGCCCCCACCTGACCCGAGCGGCCCCGCGGCGTCCCCCGCGCTACGTGGGCAGCAGCATGTGGATCCGCACGGTGGTGCCCCCCGGGCCGGTGTGCATGCGGACGAGATCGACGACCTGGTTGACCAGCAGCAGCCCGCGGCCGTGCTCCTCGGGGTCCTCGCTCGTGCGGCGGCCCACGAGCGGATCGGTGATCTGCCCGGTGTCGCTCACCTCGCAGATCAGATGCCGAGAATCGGTCCAGATCCGAAAGGTGCCCACCCCGCCCCCGTGATCGATGCTGTTGGTGAGCAACTCGGTGACGGCGATTTCGAGATCGATGAGCTGCACCGCCGATAGGCCGACCGTCCGCCCGTACGCGGTGACGAACCAGCGCGCGTTGTCGAGCGAACGGCAGTCGGCGGTGCGCTCGATGGCCGAGCGCGGCGGACGCGCCAGCGGCCGGTTGTAATCGCTGAGGATGCGGTCCGGATCGTACCGGTCGCTGAGACGGCGGCCGTCGCGATCGATCAGGACCGGGTGGGTCGCCCGGGCGTCGTCGATGGTCCGCCGGTCGAGCCCTTCGGCATCGTACGGGCACAGCTTGGTGACGGCACGGCCGCTGAACGCGAGATTGAGCAGCGCCTCGTGCTGGACGCAGGCGGGGTACTCCAGTTCGCTGCGGCCGGGCCATATCGGTTCACCGATGATGCGCACGCGGCGTCCGGGGTGGGCGTCGGCGAAGGAGCGCAGCACCCCGGGGATGATCCGTCCCGGATTGGCGCCCGCCTCGCTCATGTCCACCAAGAGGACGCGTTCGGCCGATGCTCCGAGAGCGGCCCGCACGGACTCCAGATTGTGCCGGGGAACGGCGACGGCCACCGGCTCGCCGGCGGTGAGCCCCGTGTCGATGAACGGGACCGTGCCCGCCAGGTACTCCTCGTCACTGGAATAGAACAGCGCGGGATGCTCGAACCGCTCCTCGGCGTCGACTGCCGCCGTCGTAAGGGCCATTGCTCTCCTTCGAACGTGATCGCGGCATCGACCGGCGGTAGGAGCCCGCATAGTCCCGCGGGCGCACCGCGCGCCCTGACCCGGGAGGAGGCGATGGCGCCGGACCGCGCCGGTCGTGCGCGCTGCCGCGTCTCGCTTCCGTACGGCCGACGCGCCTGGCCGCCGCTCCCCGGTCGATGCTTCTTCGAAGCGAGACAAGCAGGTAGGGCGGAAAGCGAATGCCGACGCGTCAACGATGTCGTCCCGCGAATACGGGCATGTCGGGCCAGAGGTGGGGGCGGCCCGTTATGGCGCACCATTTTATCACCGGCCGCCCACTCGGCCCAACGCTCACGTTCGGGATCCGAGCGACACGCACGAAGTGCCCGGTCGCAGCATGCTGTGGCGAGCGTCTCGCTCCGACCTCGGTCTCCTCTTCGGAGCCGGCCCCGGTGCCGTAGAGGACTCCGGGCGCTCCCCTTCGCTTTCGAGTGCGGCGGGGCCGCCGCTCGGCGGTGCGCCCGGCCGCTGCATCGGGCGGTGCTGGAGCACTCACACGGCACGGGCGCGTCCACGCCACAGCAGCCAGATGAAGTACGGCGTCCCGATCAGTGAGCACACCAGCCCGGCCGGGATCTGCGCCGGTGCGATCACCGTGCGCCCCAGTGTATCCGCGACGCTCACCAGCAGCATTCCCAACAGGACCGCCACTGGCAGCACCCGCGCCTGGCGCGAACCCACCAGGCCCCTCGCCAAGTGCGGAGCGACCAGCCCGACGAACGCGATCACGCCGACCACGGCCACGGCCGCGGCCGTCAGCACCGCCGCAGCGGTGAGCAGCAGCAGCCGCGTGCGCTCCAGCCGGACACCGAGCACCCGGGGAGTGTCGTCGTCCAGCGACAACAGGTCGATCTCGCGGCGGTACGCGACCAGGAGCGGCACGATCAGCGCGAGTGCGACCGCGAGCGGGATGACCCGGTCCGTGGTGCGCCCGTACGTGGTGCCCGACAGCCAGGTCATCGCCTTCGGCGTGTTCCACGGGTCGGAGTACAGGATGATGAGCGTGATCACGGCGGTGCCGATGGCCCCGACGCCGATGCCGATCAGCACGAGGCGCGCCGTGTCCAGCCCGGCCCTCCAGGCGAGCCGGTACACGATCGCGAACGCGGCCAGGCCGCCCACGGCGGCGGCGCCGGTGATCGTCCACGTGCCCGCGCCGGGCACGAGCGTGATGAACGCCACCGCGCCCACTCCGGCCCCGGCGGTGACGCCGATGATGCCGGGCTCGGCCAGCGGGTTGCGGCACACGCCCTGCGTGACCGCCCCCGCCGCGGCCAGGGCCGCACCGGCCAGGACCGCCGCGAGGACCCGCGGGAAACGCTGATCGATGATCCAGGTGTAGGCCGAACCGGTGCGGCCCTGGACCCAGTTCCAGATGTCACCGCCGAGCAGCATCTGATCACCCGAGAGCATCCCGGCGATCAACGCGAGGGCAACGGCCCCGACCAGGCCCGCGACGATGAGACCGAACGCGGCTCGTCCGCGGTTCGCCGCACCGTGGAGCATCGCCGGGCGATCCTCGGCGCCGGCACCGGTCATCTTGCGCGCCAACCACACCATGACGCCCGCACCGACGATCGTGGTCGCGACGCCCACTGGTATGGAGACACTGCGTTCGGCGCCGACCAGCGCCCGCAGCACCACATCGGCGGCGACGATGACGATCGCGCCGCACAGGGCGCTGAAGAGCAGCAGGACCCGGTGGGGCGACAGATCGGGCACGCGCTGGGCGATCAGGCGCGCCGCGACCGGCGCGGCCAGGCCCGCGAAGCCGATCGGGCCGGCCACGGCCACCGCGCAGGCGGCCAGCACCAGGGCGATCACGACCGCGATGAGACGGGTGCGCCGCACCCGGATGCCGAGGCTCGACGCGGTGTCGTCGCCCAGGCGCATGATGTCGAGCTTGGCGGCGATCGCGATCGCGGCGGCGAGGGCGAGGGCCACCAACGGCGCGGTCTGGAGGATCGGCGTGAAACCGGTGAGCGTGAGACTGCCCGAGCCCCATGCGAACAGCCCCATCGTCTCCTGCTGGAAGACGATGAGCAGGAGCGAGACCATGGCGTTGGCGGCCATCGCGGTCGCCGATCCGGCGAGGATGAGCCTGGTGGTGGCCGAGCCGCCGCCCGAGGCCATCGCGAGCACGAGGGCGGCCGTCGCGAGCGCGCCGAGGAAGGCCACGCCCACTCCCGAGAGCATCGGCAGCGTGATCCCGAAGGCGGCGACGACGGTGACGGCCAGGTACGCCCCGGCGTTCACCGCGAGCGTGTCGGGACTGGCCAGTGGGTTGCGGGCGATCGACTGGAGCAGGCTTCCCGAGCAGCCCAGCGCGACGCCGACGAGGACGGCCGCGGCCAGGCGCGGCAGGCGGGACCCCGACAGGACGTTCCACACGCCCGCGTCGGCGGTGCCGACGACCAGGCGCAGCAGGTCGGCGGTGTCGACGGCCGACGTGCCCTGCGTGAGGTGGAGTGCCGCCAGAGCGACCAGGACCGCGGCGGCGGCGGTGAACGCCGCCGCCGTGGGAAGCAAACGGACGCCCGAGGCCGGGGCCTCCGGCCGCGCCGGCGGCGTCAGGGCGCGGCTCAACTCGCGTAGACCTCGGCATAGAAGTCGAGGAGCAGCTCGCATGAGCGGGGGCCGCCGAAGGTCCAGGCCCCGACGGGCAGCTGGTACATTTCGCCGTCCTCGACGAACCGCAGATCGTCCCAGATGGCGTTGCCCATCAGCTTCTCGTTGAAGATGTCGTCTTCGAACGAGTTGTTGTAGATGAATTTGAGCTCGGTCTCGGTGTACTGGGCCATGCCCTCGACATCGGTCGCGCCCAGGCCCCAGGCTTCGTCGGTCTCGCCGGTCCAGGCGTTGGTCAGACCGACCGCCCCGGCGAGCGCGCCGGGCAGAGAGCCGGGTCCGAAGGGCCGGATGGAGATGGTGGCACCGTCGTCCCAACCGTCGGCGAACAGGTACGGGATATCGCCGGTACCGGCGGTCTCGATCGCGGCGGCGACCTCTTCGACCTTCGCGTCGAAATCGGCCAGGAGCGCGTCGGCCTCGTCGTTCTTGCCGAGCAGATCGGCGATCATGGTGACGTCGGACTTCATGCGGGCGATGTTGTCGGCGGCGTCCGTCCCCTCGGTGACCAGGACGGACGTGAACTCTTCGAGCTGGGGGACGAGCGCCTCGTCGCCCGTTTCGAGGATGACCAGGTCGGGGTCGAGTCCGGCGATGGAGTCGACGGACGGCTCTTGCCGGGTGCCGACGTCGGCCACGCCCTCGTCGAGCGGTTCGGCGGTCCCGGCCCACGTGGTGTAGCCCTCGATGTCGGCGACGCCGGCAGGCATGACGCCGAGGCTGGCGACGATCTCGACTTCGGCCCATTCGAGGACGACGACGGTCTCGGCGGGCGAGGCCAGTTCGACGGTTTCGCCGCGGGCGTCGACGGTCGAGACCGGCCCGGATGCGGCGGTGGCCTCGTCGTCGCCGCCGGTCTCCTCGGTGGTCCCGCAGGCGGCGGCGGCCAGGAGGAGGGCGGTGAGCGCCGCGGGCACGGCGGGGCCGCGCAGGTGATGGTTCGGCATTGGGTTCCTTCGTTATTCGGCGGCGCTGGTCGCGAGCCGGCGGCTGTGCTTGCCGATGGGTCGGGTCGTGAGCAGGCCGGTGACCGGATCGGTGTCGACTTCGATGTCGATGCCGTAGGCGGGGGTGAGGTTCGCCGCGGTGAGGACTTCGGAGGGACGCCCGGACGCCTTGACGCGGCCATCGTGGAGCAGCACGGCGCGATCGGCGACGGCGGCGGCCTGGTCGAGGTCGTGGAGGACGACGCCGACGGCGGTGCCGTGGTCATCGGCCAGGTCCCGGATGAGGTCGAGGATCTCCACTTGGTAGCGCAGGTCGAGATAGGTGGTGGGTTCGTCGAGGAGGAGCACGCCGGTGTCCTGGGCGAGGCAGGAGGCGAGCCAGACTCGTTGGCGTTCGCCTCCGGAGAGGGCCTCGACGCCGCGCTCGGCCATATCGGCGATGCCGCAGATGTCCATGGCGCGTTGGACGGCGGCGGGGCCGTCCTCGTCGCCGGTGCGCCAGCGGCCCCGGTAGGGGTGGCGTCCGTAGCCGACGACGTCGACGACGCGGATGCCGCCGGGGACGGGGCGGGACTGGGCGAGCAGGGAGACGCGGCGGGCGAAGTCCTTGGGGGACAGGGCCGCGGCGAGTGTGCCGTCGGGGAAGGCGATGTCGCCGTCGTTCGGCCGGTGGAGCCTGGCGAGCGAACGCAGGAGGGTGGATTTGCCGCTGCCGTTGGGGCCGAGGAGGGCGGTGACCTCGCCGCCGCGTAGTTCGATATCGGCGCCGTGCACGACGGTTTCGCCGAAGTAGGCGAGGTGGAGGGCGCGTCCGTTCAACCCGGCGTCATCAGACATGTAGGTAAGGCTAGCCTATCTTCTTTTCGCGGTCGAGGGGTGGCGCGACCGAAATCGTGCGGCGGCCGAAGGCGTGCGGTGCGGTGAAGGCGGCTCGGGCGGTCGGGTGGCCGCGTTGCGGAGGCGAAGATGACACGCGAGCGGGTGAATCCCGTGCCTCACTATGGACTTGTCGTGACATGTGAGATCGACTTGTCCTTGACGGCGGTGCGCCGGCGCACCCCGTGCCGGTGCGGGCGCGTTCGCGCCCCGCGGGGCCGCCGCACAAGAAAGGACGAGCATGACACCGAACGTGAAGGTGGAGCCTTCGAGTGTCGCCATTGACGAGGTCTGGACCGCCGAGCGCGTCAGAGCGCTCGGAATGATGACGAACATCGAGACGGCCGCGCAGATCCTCGGGATCGGGCGGACGGTCGCCTACCGGTTGGCCAAGGACGACGAGTTCCCCGTCCAGATTCTCAGGATCGGGCACAGCTACCGGGTGCCGGTGCTGCGGCTGCTCGAACTGCTCGGCGCCGAGGACGACTGAGCCCGACGCCGTCGGCGCCGCGAGGGAGCGCGGCGCCGACGGCCCCGGGCTCGGCCAGGGGCCGATCCGAGGACTCCGGTCGGGCGCGGCTCGGCCGCTCGCCGCAGTGTCGGGCCTCCCGGGACCGATACCAGGAGAGGTCCTCTGTTGCATGCGCGGGCCACCGGGCTCGGGCGCCGCCTCGCCCCGAGCCCCCGGACCGGCCGGTTACTGCCGCCGCTTGTGCCTGAAGTGCACGAACAGGCGGCCGAAGTTCTTCGAGTCCTTGTCGATGCGGTGATAGAGCGCCTTGACGTCCTTCTGGTCGAGGAACCGCAGCACCTTCTTCTTGAGCTGGCCCGAGCCCTTGCCGGGAATGATCTCGACGGTGTCGATCTTCTTGGCGATCGCCTCCTCGATCACCTCCCGCAGAGCACGATCGATCCGATCGCCCTTGTTGTAGATGTCATGCAGGTCCAGCACCAGTTTCGCCATGCGACGAGCTTGACACAGCCGTGCCGCCCGCCCCCGCACAGTGCCGTGCCGTGGGTCTCGACGGCGCCGTGCCCGTCGAGCGCGGTGCTAACCTTGGATCAGTGGCCACGCCCCGGACGCCGAAGCGCCCGGACAGGGCGAGGGCCCCGCGCACCGCCAGGGGGCAGGCGACGTCCGCGCCCCGGCCGACTCCCTCGATCGAGGGACCTCCGGCCCCTGCGCAGGCCCTGCCCGCGTCGCCACCGCACGGACCGAGTGGTGGACCGGTTCCGGCATATCGAAGGCCCCCGCCGGGCCGTGCCGAGAACCGATCACCGAAAGGTCGTGCCGTGACCACCCTTGAACGGGTCCGTCCCGACGCCGCCGTCGAGCGTCCCACTGTCAAGCAATGGCTGTCCGTGGCCGCCGTCGCCTTGGGCGTCTTCATCGTCATCACCGCCGAGATGCTCCCGGTGGGCCTGCTCACGCCCATCGGCGCCGACCTCGGCGTCAGCACCGGCGTCGCCGGGCTCATGATCACCGTCCCCGGCCTGGTCGCCGCCGTCGCGGCACCGGTGAGCACCGTCCTGACCGGCCGCGCCGATCGCCGCCGCGTCCTGCTCGCCCTGGCCGCCCTCGTGGCCTTCGCGAACCTCGGCTCCGCCCTGGCAACCGATTTCGGTCTCATGCTCGCCGCCCGCATCCTCGTCGGCATCAGCATCGGCGGGTTCTGGTCGATCGCCGGAGGCATCGCCCTGCGCCTGGTGCCCGAGGCGTACGTGCCGCGTGCGACCGCCCTCGTCTACGGCGGCATCGGCGCCGCGACCGTTCTCGGCATCCCTGCCGGCACGTTCATCGGCGGCCATCTGGGCTGGCGGGCCGCCCTCGCCGCCCTGGCCGCACTGAGCCTGGCCGTGTTCGCCGCGATCGCCGCCCTGGTCCCGAAGCTGCCCTCGACCGGTGCCGTCCGCTTCGCCTCCCTGACCCGCATGGTGCGCGCCGACCGGGGCGTACTCGTCGGACTGGCCCTGACCTTCCTCATCGTCTCGGGCCACTTCGTCGCCTATACCTACATCAGGGCGATCTTGAACGCGAACGGCATCGCCGAGACCGCCGTCAGCGGCCTGCTCATGGTCTTCGGCGTCGCCGCGCTCCTTGCGACCCTCTCCTCGGGCCGACTCATCGGCTCCCACCTGCGGCCAACCCTCGTCGGCCTCGCCACCGCGATGTCCCTGGGCATGGCGCTCATGTCGTTCGCCGTCGGCGACGTGTTCACCGCCGCGGCCGTCCTGGTGCTGTGGGGCATCGGCTACGGCATGGTCTCCCCGGCCGTGCAGACCTGGTACCTGCGGGCCGCTCCCTGCGAAGCCGAGGCCGCGACCTCACTGAACACGATGATGTTCAACCTGTCGATCGCGACCGGCTCCTTCGTCGGCGGGCTGGTCCTGGATGCGGCCGCCGCGCGGACCGTCCTGTGGATCGGCGCGCTCCTGCTCGTGCCCGCCGCGCTGCTGGTCTCCCGCACGCGGCCGGAATAGACCGAGGCGCGTGGACGTCGGCGCTCGCCGGGAGGCCCGGGGAGCACCGCGGCCGCCGGGAAGTGGTTCGATCGGTCGATGACCATACGATTCGAAGAACTCGGCTGGCGATCGACCTCCATGGGCGAGATCAGCCTGCGACGCCGATACGATCCCGTATTCGCGACCGACGTCTACGAGGTCAAGCTCGACGAGGAGTTCCTCATGTCGAGCCGCTTCTCGGTCGCCGAGGCCGAGCTGGCGCGACGCGCCCTCGCACGGACCGCCGGCGACCGCCTCGACGTCATCGTGGGCGGCCTCGGCCTCGGCTACACCGCCGACGCCGCCCTTGAGGACGCTCGCGTCGACGCGCTCACCGTCATCGAATACTCGGACGCGGTCATCGAATGGCACCGGCGCGGACTGCTGCCCGACACCGCGGGCCTGGCGGACGACGAACGCGTCAGCCTGGTCCAGGCCGACTTCTTCGCCGCCGCGCGCAGTGCCGAGGGCTTCGACCCCGAGCGGCCCGGCCGCCGCTACGACGCGATCCTGCTCGACATCGACCACTCGCCCCGCCATGTCCTGCACTCACCGCACGCGGCCTTCTACACTCCCGAGGGCATGCGCGCCATGTCCGCGCACCTGTACTCCGGCGGCACCTTCGCCATGTGGTCGGACGACCCGCCCGAGGAGGACTTCACGGCGCTGCTGGCCGAGGTCTTCACCGATGTGGACGCGGAGCGGATCTGGTTCGACAATCCCCTCATCGACGGCCAGTCCTCCAACACGGTCTACCTGGCCACCAAGGAATGACGCGCCGCCGCTCCGCGCCCGGCACTGCTTATCCGATCGGCAGCGCCCTGATCAGGGCCGCGCCCCCACCGGCCAGCCGGTCTTCAAGGGCGCGCGGCCCCTGGTGGGGCTCCCGGAGCGCCGCGCCTCTTCCGAGCGGGTCTGCGGCGCCTGCGGCGAACCGATCTCCCGCACCGGATCGGGCCGCCCGGCGCGCTTTTGCAGCGCGGCCTGCCCGCCAGAGGGCCTACCGCTGTCGAAAGCGGACCGCGGCGACCTGACCGGCCCGCCTCAGTT
>JAJYSW010000124.1 GCA_021793335.1 Actinomycetes bacterium | reverse complement strand
GGCGATGTGCGCCTCGGCCAGCATCTCCAGCGGGTCGGCGCCCTCTTCATGGGATCGCTCGGTGTGGCTCGCCGAGGCCAGCGACACCAGCACCAGCCACCCGGCCATGCCGATCATGGCGACCGTCGCGCCGAGCAGTCCGAGGTTGAACACGCGGTTCGTCTTGCGTGTCAGCCACAGTTGTGCCCACACCAGCACGCCGAGTGCCGTCGCGGCGAGCGCCGCGGCGACCCAAGGGAATGCCGCCGCCGCGTCCCTCGACTCGTTGAGCTGAGCGATCGCGTTCTCCTGTAGGGCATCGGCATCGGGCAGCATCTGATTGCGCATGAGCGTGGACGCCTGGCTCTGATAGGAGGCCCCGACCGGCTCGCCGAGCCGGTTGAACGTCCGGGCCGATTCCACCAGGCCCGTGTAGACCGGCAGGTGCGCGTTCAGGTTCGCCACCAGTTCGGCGTCGGCGGGGGTCTCGACCTCGCCGGCGGCCGTGGTGAGCGCGACCGTCGCATCGCGCAGGGCCTCTCGATGGGCCTCCCGGGCCTCCTCCGAGGCCGTCCCGGCCGTCAGGTAGGCGCTTGCCGCGGTCGCGTCCGCCTGTGACAGCGCCTGATACAGCTCCAGCGCGGCCACCGAGAGGCGGCCCGACTGGGTCGTGGTCTCCTCGATGAGGGCCGATTTTCCGAGGATCGAGGTGACGGCCGTGACGCCCGAGCCGAGCATCAGGACGGCGAGGACCGTGAGGGTGCCGCGAAGCCGCCCGGGAGTGTGGCGCAACGCCGAGACGAAGCGAAAGGACCGCCGTCCGCTCTCGGAACCGCCTTCCGGCGGTGCCGCACCGTGCTGCATCGGTGGCGGCTGCGACGCCGGGGCGGGGGGAGACTGGACGGCCAACTTCACCTCATCAGATTCGCGACTGCGCGGGCGTCGCCGCGAGCGCAGAATTCGGGGGTCGCCATCATGGTATCGGCACGCGACAATCCCGCATGACGGCCGTCATGCGCCGCCTCGGGCGCGGTATGTTGATGCGGTGCCGGAATCCGAAGCAGACAGCCGCTGGATGGCCCGCGCGGTCGCGCTGGCCGAACAGTGCCCGCCCTCGCCGACGGCGTTCAGCGTGGGAGCCGTGATCGTCCTCGACGGCCGAGCCGTCGGCGAAGGCCACTCGCGGGCCGAGCAGCCCCAGGACCACGCCGAGGAGGTCGCCCTGCGCCGTGCGGGCGGCTCCGTCGCAGGCGCCACGGTCTACTCGACCATGGAACCGTGCGGGCGCAGGGCTTCCCGTCCCGTGCCGTGCGCGAGACTGCTCGCCGATGCGAAGGTCGCCCGCGTCGTATACGCCCTCGCCGAGCCCGAGCATTTCGTCCAGGCCCCCAGCGGCATCGCCGTGCTGCGCGAGGCGGGCGTCCGCGTCGAGTCCATGCCCGAATTCGCCGTGGCGGCTGAAGAACCCAATGCGCACCTCGGATAATCTGGAGCCCATGAGGCCACTCATCGGCGCCGACGAGGTCGCCGGACTTTCCGAACCGGTCGTGCTCGACGTCCGCTGGACGCTCGGCGGACCGACCAGAGAACCGGACTACCGCGAAGGCCACCTGCCGCGGGCCGTCTGGATCGACTTCGACCGCGACGTCTGCGGGCCCGCGCGTGAGACCGGCGGACGCCACCCGCTGCCCGATCCCGGCGCCTTCCAAGAGGTGCTGCGCGAGGCGGGCGTGAACGAGGACTCCACCGTCGTGGTCTACGACGACGGCGACGGCATGGCCGCCGCCCGCACCTGGTGGACACTGCGCTGGGCCGGCCACGAGGACGTCCACGTCCTCGACGGCGGCATCGCGGCCTGGGTCGCGGCCGACTACCCACTGGTCGCGGTCATGCCCGAGCGCTGCCGCGGCGACTTCGTCGTCCGCCCCGGCGGCCTGCCCGTCCTCGACGCCGACGGCGCCGCGGAGCGGGCGGTGCGCGGTGAGCTGGTCGACGTGCGGGCCGCAGAGCGCTACCGAGGCGACGATGAACCCGTGGACCCCGTAGCCGGTCATATACCCGGCGCGATCAATCTGCCGTTGAGCGGCGACAACGCCCCCGAGGGGAGCTTGGGTCTGGCCGATGCCCAGGTGCTCCGGGAGCGGTACGAAGACCACCGTGGGGCGGCGTTCTATTGCGGTTCGGGAGTCGGTGCGGCCCGTGCCGCTCTGGCGTTCACGGCCGCCGGACTGCCGACACCGCCGGTGTACATCGGCTCATGGAGCGACTGGGTCTCACAGGACCGTGAGATCGCCACTGGGGAGGAACGATGAGAAGACTCGCACTGATCCCGGCGGCGCTGCTGCTCGCGCTCGGAGCGTGCGGCGACGGCGAGGACGAACCGGAGGACCCGGTCGAGACCGCCGACACCGAGCAGACGCCGTCGATCGATCCGAGCGAGCCGGTCGAGCTCGATCTGGAGGGGGCTGGCGGGGCGTGTCCGCTCATCGACGGCTCGAAGCTGAACGAGATCACCGGGGAGGACTTCCGTTTCGCCTCCGGCGGTCCGGAGGAGGGCGAGAGCCAGGAGGACGCCCCGGACCAGGCCACATGCGCGGTCCAGACCGGCGACGCCGCCTACCCCGACCTCACGTTGTACGTCATCGGCACGGACGCCAGCGTGGAGGTCTACGAGGAGAACTCCATCCCCGAGGGCGCCGAGAACACCGAGGACCTCGGTGAGGCCGGGTACTGGATCGTCCACGACGAGGACACCGGCGCGGGCCCGGCCCTGGAGATGGGCTGGTACGACAGCGGCGACTTCTTCGAGATGCGCTACACCACGCCTGCGGAGACCGATCCGGCCGTGGTGGAGGACCTCGTCGACGGTTTCACCGAGCTCGCCGTCGGCATCAACGACTCCCACGCCGCCGAGGACGAAGACGACCAGTGAGCCGCGGGGCCGTCCGATCGGGCGGCCCTGTTCCGGGGGACCGTCCCGGTCCCCCGCAGCGGCACGCTGGGGCGGGGCGCCCTCCTCGCCGGGGGAACGAGGAGGACGCCCCTGTGGGAGTGCAGTTCGTGAGGCTCAGGCGATGCCTTCGGCCATGGCTTCGCGGGCACCGCGGCGCATCATGTGGTCCGTGGGGTCTTCGATCGCAGGCGGGGCGGAGCTGAGGACGCGGCTTCGCCCGGTCTCCTTCAGGCGGCCCGGGGGCGCGTCGGCGTGCCCGAGCGCCCGCGCCTCACCGATGATTCCCCGCAGGCTTGCGTCGGTGCGCACCGGCACACGGCACGGATGGTGCTCAGGCGCATCGAGAATGTGTGCGGTGCGGCGGGTTATGCGCACGGGCGAGGACCCTCCTGGCGCAGCAAGCGGTTTCACAACACCGCCACCATACCGGCCCGTCATCGAACGGTCAATGACCGCCGAACGCTCCGGACTATTCGATCGGCGCGGCGAAGACCTTCGCGGCGTCGTCGATGCTCAGACGGACCGTGTCGGACTCGGCGGTGACCACCACTTCGCGCTCGGCGCGGTCGACCACGACTTGCGCGTTCGGGTCGATCCCGGCTCCGTGCAGCGACGCGAGCAGCCCCGGGTGCGTCTGCACCGATTCGCACAGGCGCGTCACACGTACCTTCGAGCCCGGCGCCACCACGCTCAGCGGCCGCTCGTCGCGCTCGCTGAGCACGACTTCGGCGGCCGAGTCGAGCTCCTGCAACCCGGGGATGGTGTTGCCGTACGGCGAGTGCGTGGGGCGTTCCAGCAGTTCGTACACCCGCTTCTCCACCGAATCGCTCATGACGTGCTCCCACTTGCAGGCCTCGTCATGGGCCTCGGTGTAGGACATGCCGATGACGTCGACCAGGAGCCGCTCGGCCAGCCGGTGCTTGCGCATGACCGCGATGGCCTGGCGTCGGCCCTCCTCGGTCAATTCGAGGTGCCGGTCGCTTTTGACGTTGAGCAGCCCGTGGCGCTGCATCCGCCCGACCGTCTGGGAGACCGTCGGTCCGCTTTGGTCGAGCCGCTCGGCGATCCGAGCGCGCAATGCGGGCACGCCCTCCTCTTCGAGTTCGAGGATGGTGCGCAGGTACATTTCAGTAGTGTCGACGAGGTCCGTGGTCACAGCTTCGTTCCTTCGCTCATGCCGCCCGGTCCTGGCACCGCGGCGGACGAATGCGAGCCATGAGCCGGCTCGTGCCACCGGGCGGGGTGGGTCAGGTGCCGCCAGACCCCCTGTCCCCGCCAATCATATACGGTGGTCACGCCACATAATCAGCGAGCCGTCCCGCGTAGTCGGGCTGGCGGAGACGGTGCAGCGCGTTCTTCTCGATCTGGCGCACCCGCTCGCGGGAGAGCCCGAAATCGGCGGAGACCTCTTCGAGCGTGCGCTGACGGCCGTCATCGATGCCGAAACGCAGGCGGAGCACGGTCTGTTCCCGCTCCGGCAGGCTCTCCAGCACGTTCGCGATGTGGCGGCGCAGCAGCGCGTAGGAGACCGAATCCTCATTGGCCGCGGTGCGCGGCATGTGCGCGACCAGGTCGCCCAAGGCGGTCGAGTCGTCGTCGCCGACGGTCTGGTCGAGGCTGACCGGTTCGCGGTCGTATGACATGAGTTCGAGGACTTTGCCCGGGGGAACGTCGAGTTCCGCGGCGACCTCCTCGTAGCTCGGCTCGCGGCCCAGTTGGGCCAGCAGTTCCTGGCGGACGCGGTTCATCCGCTTGATTTGGTCGACGGTGTGCGCCGGAACCCGGATCGTCCGAGACTGGTCGGTCACCGCGCGGTTGATCGCCTGTCGGATCCACCAGGTGGCGTACGTGGAGAACTTGTAGCCCTTCTGGTAGTCGAACTTCTCGACGGCCCGGATGAGCCCGAGATTGCCCTCCTGGATCAAGTCCAGCAGGCTCATGCCGTGCCCCGAGTAGCGCTTGGCGACGCTGACGACCAGGCGGAGGTTCGATTCCAGCATCCGCTGTTTGGCCGCGCGCCCCTCGGCGGCGATCTTGGCGAGGTCGCCGCGGAGATCGGGCTGGGTCGTCTCGCATATGCGGCGCTCGGCCATCAGGCCGGCCTCGATGGCCTTGGCGTATTCGACCTCTTCGAAGGCCGTGAGGAGCCGGTGCTTCCCGATGCCGTTGAGATAGGCGCGCACGGGATCGCCGGAGTACTCGGCCGCACGTTGAGCCGGCCGCTGACGGATGCTGTCGACGGGTGCCATCGTTGGTTCGCCTTTCGCTGCTGACCCTTGCGTGCGGGGGGTGTTCCGCACCGCACCCGGCGGGGCACCGGGTGTCGCGTTACCAGCTTGCAGCGGAAATCGGCGAATGAAACCATGCGGCACGAAGGGTGGCACGATATCGGGAGACAGCGTCAGAATTTCGGCTTCGGCGCCTGCCACCGGTACTTGATGGCGATCAGCCGCACCACGAAGATCACCGTCGCGGCGGTGAGCGACAGGGCGAGGGACCCGATCCGCGATTCCAGAGGCGCTCCGGCGGCGACGATGACCGAGCCGATCGCCGCGGCCAGGGCGTAGAAGTCGGCGCGCAGGATCACCGGGATCTCTTGGGTCAGGACGTCCCGAAGGATGCCCCCTCCCACACCGGAGAGTACTCCGACGATGCAAGCCGCATAGACCGCCAGGCCGTAGTCGAGTCCCTTCGCGGTGCCGACCACGGTGAACAGGGCCAGACCGGCCGCATCGAGCAGCAGCATCGCGATGCGCAGGCGTGAGAGCGCAGGATGGAAGAAGAACACGGCCACCGCGGCGAGCACGGCGACGGCCGCGTAACGCCAGTCGGCGAGCACGAGCGGCGGCGCGTTGATGAGCACATCGCGCATGGCGCCGCCGCCGAGCGCGGTGATGGCGCCGATGACGACGACGCCGAACATGTCGAGCCGTTTGGCGACCGCGGCCGAGGCTCCGGATGCGGCGAAGACGGCCGTGCCGACCAACTCGGCGACCAACGTCAGGGTGAAAGGCTCCACCCAGGCGTTATAGCAGGCATGTCCAGGTCACATCGCCGGTCCGGCGCACAGTGCAAGCTGCGACTCCTCACGGCCGGACCGGCGTCCGCCTCCTGCCCGGCGTCGTCCGGCCGGAGGCGCTACTTCTTCATCTTGGCGTAGATCTCTTTGCAGCTCGGGCAGATCGGGAAGCGGTCGGGGTCGCGCGTGGGCACCCACATCTTCCCGCACAGGGCCTTGACCGGGATGCCGTCGACCATGGCGGCCATGAGCTTGTCCCTGGGCACGTAGTGCGAGAAGCGCTCCTCGTCGCCGTCCTCGTAGGTGTAGTTCGGCTGGATCTCGGTCTGCTCGTCGAGCATCGTCGAACCGCCGGTGCTGGGAAGCTCGCTCACGTCAAACTCACTCCTCGTTCGCGGGAAGGACCCGTCAAGTCTGCCACGCGGTCCGGCGGAATTCCCGCTCGTCGGCCCGCCGGGACGTCGCCGCCCGGGCACGGGAGACGCTCAGGGTCATTTCGGATCGATCATGCGGTGTTCGGGTGCCGGGAGGTGCCTCGCCCGACGCCGGGGCCGCACGAACAGGCTGCGCTTGTCCTTGGCGATCCGGTCGTTGGCCAGCATGACCGCCAACCACGGCAGCACGGCCATGCCGAGCATGCCGATCGGGAGCCACAGCCACAGCATGGGCGCGTGGACTATGACGAGAACCCCGCACCCGATCAACAGAACCGCGCGAATCGCCATCATGGCGACATACCGCACCGTCCTGATGTGCAGCTCCTCGTCAGGAGAGAGCTGTGCGTCAGTGATGACCGTTGCCTTCTCACGCCGTCCCACCCTTCGAGCCTACGCCGATCCGATGCGACATGATCGGAGGCATGAGAGCTGTTGTGCAGACCGTCGCCGAAGCCGAAGTGACCGTGGAGGGGGCGAGCGTCGGCGCGATCGAGGGCGGCCTGCTCGTCCTGCTCGGCATCACCCACTCGGACGGCCCCGACGAAGCCCGGTGGATGGCCGACAAGATCTGGAGGCTCCGCATCATGGACGGCGAGCAGTCGGCCTCCGACCTGAGCGCACCGATTCTTCTGGTCAGCCAGTTCACCCTCTACGCCGACACGCGCAAGGGCCGAAGACCCTCCTGGAAGGCCGCCGCGCCCCGGCCCGTCGCCGAACCGTTGGTCGACGCCGTCGCCGACGCCCTGCGTGACCTCGGCGCACACGTCGAGACCGGTGCGTTCGGCGCGATGATGGAAGTCCGCAGCGTCAACGTCGGCCCCAACACCATCCTCCTGGAGCGGTGAACGCGACCGCCACCGCCCCTTAGAATCGAGCGCGCCCGTCCGCATCGAGACGGGACGAATCCGATGCCTCGCAGTCCTCGACGAGAGAATGGAGCTCGCATGATCCCGGCCGCCCCACCTGAATCGCTTCCGTCGCTTCGGGTCTGGCAGCGCAAAGCGATGGTCGCCTATCACCGGGGTCAATCGAAGGACTTCCTCGCGGTGGCGACGCCGGGGGCCGGGAAGACCACCTTCGCGCTGCGCATCGCCTACGATCTCCTGGCCGACGGCACCGTCGACACCGTCACCGTCGTGTGCCCCACCGAGCACCTCAAGGTGCAGTGGGCCGGTGCCGCGGCGAACTTCGGCATCCAGCTCGACCCGTCGTTCCGCAACGCCGACGTCCACAACGCCGCCGATTTCCACGGTGCGGTCATCACCTACGCGCAGGTGGGCGCCGACCCGTCGGTCCATCGCCGTCGCACTCTCGCCAGACGGACCCTCGTCATCCTCGACGAGATCCACCACGCGGGCGACTCGCGCTCGTGGGGCGAGGGCGTCCAGACCGCCTTCGACGAGGCCGAGCGTCGCCTGGCACTGACCGGCACGCCCTTCCGCAGCGACGACAACCCGATCCCCTTCGTGGACTACGAGACGGCCCCCGACGGCTCGAAGCGCTCGCGAGCCGACTCGCTGTACGGCTACAGGGACGCCCTGTCCGACGGTGTCGTCCGCCCGGTGATGTTCATGGCCTACTCCGGAGAGGCGAAGTGGCGCTCCAGCGCCGGTGACGAGCTTTCGGTGCGCCTGGGGCAGCCGCTGACCAAAGAGCTGACCAGCCATGCGTGGCGGACGGCGCTGGACCCGGCGGGGGAGTGGATCAAGCAGGTCATCCGTGCGGCCGACCGCCGGCTCGCCTCGCTGCGCGTGGCCGGGATGCCCGACGCCGGCGGGCTCATCATCGCCTCGGACCAGAACACGGCCCGGGCCTATGCCGGAATCCTCAAGCGGGTCACCGGGAAGACCGCGCAGGTGGTGCTCTCCGATGACGCCGGGTCTTCGGACCGGATCGCGAAGTTCGCCGCCTCCGACGACGAGTGGCTGGTCGCCGTCCGCATGGTCTCCGAAGGCGTCGACATCCCCCGATTGGCGGTGGGGGTGTATGCGACCAATGCGCATACGCCGCTGTACTTCGCTCAGGCCATCGGCCGGTTCGTGCGTTCCAGGCGTCCCGGGGAGACCGCATCGGTGTTCTTGCCGAGCGTGATTCCGCTGCTGCAACTGGCGGAGAACCTGGAGGCCGACCGGGATCACGTGATCAAGCCGAAATCGCAGGACGCCGATCCGGAGCTGCTGCTGGAGCAGGCGCAGCGGCAGCTCAATGAAGGGACGGAGCTGGGCGAGCGCGAGACATTGGAGAGCAGCGCCGAGCTCGACCAGGTGATCTTCGAGGGCGGCTCGTTCGGGCTGCCGGTGCAGGCCGGGAGCCCCGAGGAACAGGAGTACCTGGGGTTGCCGGGGCTGCTCACCGCGGAGCAGGTGCACCTGCTCCTCCAGAAACGGCAGCGCGAGCAGATGGCGAAGCAGAAGAAGTCGGCGCCGCAGGGGCCGGCGAAGCCCGCCGTAGAGCCGCCGATGACGAACGCGCAGCGGCGGCTGAAACTGCGCAAGCAGTTGAACGCGCTGGTGGGCGCACAGTCGTTCGCCACCGGCGAACCGCACGGGAAGATCCACGCGAAGCTGCGCTCCACGTGCGGCGGCCCGCCGAGCGCGCAGGCCACGATCGAGCAGTTGGAGGAACGGATCGCCACGATCCGTTCCTGGTGAGCTCCGTTCCGGTGAGCGGCGTCTCGCCTCCGGCTCTGAACGCGTCCTGCTTCCGGGACTTGAGCGAGCCTTCCCCCGCAGGGGCCGGGCGGCGCCGGTCCCGACCGGTCCAATGCCCTCGCCGCTGATGCACTCGTCTCTGATGAACGCGCCTTCGCGCCGGGGCAGGACCGGGCCCGCGGGCCCCTCGGGCTTCGCTGCGAACCGCTGCGGCCC
>JAJYSW010000123.1 GCA_021793335.1 Actinomycetes bacterium | reverse complement strand
CACCGGGCTCGCGGCCGGGCTGTTCGCCTCGGGATTCGACGGCCTGGTGGCGCCCTATGCCGCGGCCTATCCGACGCACGCCCCCGTCTACCACTTGGCGCTGTGGCACGGGCTCACGCCCGCGCTGGGACTGTCGGCGGTCGTCCTGACCGCCGGGACCCTGATCCACATGGGGGCCCGACGGACCGACGCGTGGCGATCGATGCGGCTGCGGTTGACCGCCGCGGGCACCTACCGGCGCACCCTCGCGGGCATCGACCGGACGGCCGTCGAATTGACCGGCGGCACCCAGCGCGGCTCGCTGCCGTTCTACCTCGGCGTCATCCTGGTGACGCTCGTGGTCCTCACCGGCGGCGTGCTCCTGTTCGGCGGTCCCTGGCCCCTGCGGATCGAGCCGTTCTCCTCGCCGCTCCAGCTCATCGTGGGAGGCGTGATCATCGTCGCCGCCGTCTCCGCGGCGCTCTCCCGGCGGCGCATGACCGCCATGATCCTCACCGGTGTCTCGGGGTACGGCGTGGCGGCGCTGTTCGTCCTCCACGGCGCACCGGACCTGGCGCTGACCCAGTTCTTGGTCGAGACCGTCACCATCGTCATGTTCGTGCTGGTGCTGCGGCGACTGCCGGTCTGGTTCTCCGAGCGGCCGCTGAAACATGTGCGGCGCGTGCGGGTCGCCATCGGCATCGCGGTCGGCCTCGTCGCCTCGGCGATGGCGTACGTCGCCGTCAGCGGCCGCGAAGCCGAACCGATCTCACGGCTCTTCCCCGACGCGGCCGTCGCCTACGGTGGCGGCAACAACATCGTCAACGTGATCCTGGTCGACATTCGAGCCTGGGACACCATGGGCGAGGTCGCCGTGCTCGTCGTGGCGGCCACCGGCGTGGCCAGCCTGATCTTCGGCAGGGACCGGGCGCTGCTGCGACGCGGCGGCTCCAGGCCCACACCCAAGACCGGAGAGATCCCACAGTGGATATCCCGTGCCGCCGCCAAGAACACCGAGCCCGCGATCATCCTCCAGGTCATCACCCGGCTGATCTTCCACGTGATCATCCTGTTCTCGGTCTACCTGCTGTTCTCCGGGCACAACGCACCGGGCGGCGGGTTCGCCGGCGGACTCGTCGCCGGACTGGCGCTGGTCGTCCGCTACCTCGCGGGCGGCCGCATCGAACTGGGAGCGGCCGCTCCGGTCGACGCCGGCCGCGTCCTGGGCACCGGCCTGTTCATCTCCGTGGGGACGGGCGCGGCGGCGATGCTGCTGGGCGGCGACGTGCTCCAAAGCGCCGTGTTCGACTTCGAGCTGCCGGTGTTCGGCCACGTCCACTTCGTCACCTCGGTGTTCTTCGACATCGGCGTCTACCTCATCGTGGTCGGGCTGGTCCTGGACATCCTGCGCAGTCTCGGCGCCGAGGTCGACCGCCACGGCGAACTCGAATCCGATCCCGATGAACCGGTGCAGGAGGCGGCGGCATGATCCCGAACCTGGTCTACATCGCGGTCATCGGAGTGCTCTTCGGCGCCGGGGTGTCGCTGATCCTCGAACGCACCCTCACCAGAGTGATCATCGGCGTGATCCTGCTGTGCAACGGCGTCAACCTGCTCATCCTCATGAGCGGATCGCCGGGGACCTCGCCCATCGTCGGCGCGAGCCCCGAAGAGGACATGAGCGACCCCTTGCCGCAGGCGATGATCCTCACCGCCATCGTCATCACACTCGGCATCACCGCCTTCCTGCTCGCTCTGGCCTACCGCAGCTGGCAGCTGCTCGGGCACGACGAGGTCCAAGACGACGTGGAAGACCGCCGCATCATGGAGCTCGCCGAACGCGCCGAGGGCCCCCACGCCGACGAGAACGATGACAGCGACGACAGCGACGAAAGCGACGAAAGCGACGACGACATGCCGCAAGACCACGGAGCGGACCGAGGGCGGTCGCCCCGATGACCTTCCTCGTGCCGCTGCCGGTGATCATTCCGCTGCTCGGTGCGGGCCTGACGCTCATGCTCGTCCGCAACCCCCAAGCGCAGCGAGCGGTCAGCCTGACCACGCTGAGCGCGACCCTCGCCGTCGCCTCGGCCCTGTTGTTCGTCACGGTCCGCGACGGCCCCCAAGTCATGGCGATCGGCGGGTGGGCACCGCCGATGGGCATCGTCCTGGTCGCCGACAAGCTCGCCGCACTCATGCTGGTGGTCTCGGCGGCGGTGACCCTGTGCGTGCTGGTGTACTCCATCGGGCAGGGCATGGCCGACGGCGACGAGGGGACTCCGCTGTCGATCTACCACCCGACGTACCTGGTGCTGACCGCGGGCGTGACCAACGCCTTCCTCTCGGGGGACCTGTTCAACCTGTACGTCGGCTTCGAAGTGCTGCTGGTCGCGAGCTATGTGCTGCTGACCTTGGGCAGCACCGAGAACCGCATCCGCGCCGGCACGACCTACGTCGTGGTCAGTCTGCTGTCGTCGGTGGTCTTCCTGACCGCGCTGGGTCTGGTCTACGGCGCCACCGGCACGCTGAACATGGCCCAGCTCGCGGGCCGCCTCGACGACCTGCCCGGCAATCTGACCCTGATCCTCCACGTGATGCTGCTGCTGGCCTTCGGTATCAAGGCGGCGGTGTTCCCTCTGGCGGCGTGGCTGCCCGACAGCTATCCGACCGCGCCCGCACCGGTCACCGCGGTCTTCGCCGGACTGCTGACCAAGGTCGGCGTGTACGCCATCATCCGCACCGAGACGCTGCTCTTCCCCGGCGGCCGCATCACCGACTTCCTCATGGTGTTCGCCCTGGCGACGATGATCATGGGCATCCTCGGCGCGGTCGCGCAGTCGGACATCAAACGGTTGTTGTCGTTCACCCTGATCAGCCATATCGGGTACATGCTCTTCGGGGTGGGATTGTCGACCATTTCGGGGCTGTCGGGGGCGATCTTCTACGTCGCCCACCACATCACGATCCAGACGACGCTGTTCCTCGTGGCCGGATTGATAGAACAGCGCGGCGGCACGACCTCGCTCGAACGGCTCGGCGGCATGGCCCGCCTCACCCCGCTCCTGTCGGTGCTGTTCTTCGTCCCGGCACTCAACCTGGCGGGCATTCCGCCGTTCTCGGGCTACCTCGGCAAGCTCGGGCTGATCCAGGCCGGCGTCGACGTCGCCACCCCGCTCGCGTACCTCCTGGTCGCAGGCGGCATTGCGACGAGCCTGCTGACCTTGTATGCGATCAGCCGGGTGTGGAACCTGGCGTTCTGGCGCAGCCCGCAGGCGGAGACGCCGCCCGAAGCCGATGACGATCGGGACGAGGCGACCACCGGCGGGCCCGGTCAGCCCGGTTCGCTGCTGCCGCGTCTCATGGTGGCGCCCACGTTCGCACTGGTCGCTTTGACCATATTGCTCACCGTCGTGGCCGGTCCGCTGTTCGAGATCACTTCGCAGGCCGCGACCGACCTGATCGCCCGCACGCCTTATATCGAGGCGGTCTTCCCGGACGGTGCCCCATGAGCCAGCTGAAACCCGCATTGAGCCGACGCGACCACCTCAGGAACCGGATCGCCGCCGTGTGCGGCCTCGTCCTGACCTGGAACCTGCTGTGGGGCGAGTTCACCTGGGCGAACCTCATCACCGGCGTGCTCGTGGCGTTCGCGATCCTGATCTTCTTCCCGCTCCCGCCGGTCACCTTCGCCGGTCGCGTCCGGCCGCTGCGACTGGCCTGGTTCCTGCTGCGGTTCTTCACCGACCTGCTGGTGGCCAGCATCCAGGTGGCCTGGCTCGCCTTCCAGTTCGGCAAGCGCCCGAACAGCGCCATCGCCGCGGTGCAGCTGCGAGTGCGCTCCGACCTCAACCTCACTCTCGTGGCCGAGGCCGTCTCGCTCGTTCCCGGCAGTCTCATCACCGACGCCGACCGAGAGAACGGCATCCTCTACATCCACATGCTCGGAGTCAAGGATCTCGAACACCTGGAGCGGTTCAAGGCAGGGGTGCTCCGGCTGGAAGCCCGCCTGGTCAAGGCCATCGGCTCCGATGCAGAACTGCGCATGATCCAGCAGCCCGCCCCCAGCGACCGACAGGAGCGCCCACAGTGAATTACGTCGCCACCGCCGTCGCCGTCCTGCTCACCGCAGCCGGGGCCATGACATTGATCAGGATCATCCGCGGCCCGACCACCTTGGACAGGATCGTCGCAACCGACGTCCTGCTGGCGATCACGGTCTCGGGGATCGCCGCCGAGGCCGCGTTCAGTCGCGATCCCACGTCACTGCCGGTCCTGGTGGTCCTGTCCATCCTCGGGTTCACCGGCTCGGTCAGCGTGTCCCGGTTCATCACCAGGGAGAAGCAATGACGCTCCAAACCGCGCTCGATACCCTCGCGGCCGTCTTCATGATCGGCGGCGCGATACTCAGTCTCTCGGCCGGCGTCGCCCTGCTGCGTTTTCCCGATCTGCTCTCGCGGATGCACGCGGCGACGAAGCCACAGGTCCTGGGGCTGATCCTGGTGTTGAACGGCTGCGCGATCCGGATCGGGACGCTCAAGGAGATCACCACGCTGCTGCTCATCGTGGTCTTCCAGCTCGCCACCTCTCCGGTGGCCGCGCACATGATCGGCCGGGCCGCCTACCGGGACGATTACGTGCCGACCGGCGAATTGCTGAAGGACGAACTCGCCCCGGACGCGGAGCGGCTCTGGAAGGCGCAGCGCGAGGGTAGAGGGTAGCGGGCCGGTTCGCGTGGCCCGCGGTCGCGGCGTCCGCGACGGGCGCGGCCTCGCTCGCGCCGATGCCCTGGGTCTGCATCGGACGGTGTCTTCTCTTCGGGGACGTCGCCACGGTCGGCCTCGGTTCCCCGTTCGCGTACTGAGGCTTCGAACCGGTTGCGCGACAAAGGGTGTGGCAACGCGGGTCTATCATGGTCGGACTTCTAATCCGGTGCCGCCCGAGAGCGTGCCGGGTCTTTCGCGCTCGGAGGTCCCATGCAGCCCTTGTCGTCCGGCGATCCGCAGATGGTCGGCCCCTACCGGGTCATCGCCGAGCTGGGCCGCGGCGCGATGGGCCGGGTCCTGCTCGGCTTCGGACCGGACGGGCGGCCGGTCGCGGTCAAGCTGATCCACGAAGGGCCGGCCGAAGACGATGAGTTCCGGGCCCGGTTCCGCCGCGAGGTGGACGCCTCCCGGCGGGTCTCGGGTGCCTATACCGCCGCCGTGCTCGATGCCGGGCCCGACGACCCGGTCCCCTGGCTGGCCTCCGAGTTCCTCCTCGGACCGACCCTGCGCGAGGCGGTCGACGCCGCCGGTCCGCTCTGCGAGGCGACGGCGCTGCGCCTGGCCGCCGGGCTCGCCTCTGCGCTGGCCTCGATCCACCGGGCCGCGGTGGTGCACCGGGATCTCAAACCCGGGAATGTGATCCTCGTATCGGACGGTCCGCGTGTCATCGACTTCGGCATCGCCCGCGCCACGGAAGGAGCCGGTCCGGAGCTCACCCGTACCGGCGGCGTCATCGGCACGCCGGGGTTCATGTCGCCCGAGCAGGCGGAATCCGAGCCGATCACGGCCGCCTCGGACGTGTTCTCACTCGGGTCGGTGCTGGTCATGGCGTGCACCGGCTCCAGTCCTTTCGAGGCCGCGTCCACCTTCCGGACCTTGGATAATGTGGTCCGCGCCGAGCCGGATCTGACCGGCCTGCCCGAACGGGTCCGCCGGATCGCCGAGCGGTGCCTGCTCCGCGACCCCGCACAGCGGCCCTCACCGGCCGAGGTCCTGGCGCTCGTCGGGCCGGTCGCGCCGTCCTCCAGGCCCTGGCCCGAGCCCGTGTCCGCCCTGGCGGACCGGCGGCATCGCGAACTCTCGCGTCTCCTCGACGGCGGCGGGGAGGGCACCACGCTGATCGACACCGGCCCGACCATGGTCACCGTCCCCGAGGCGCCGGCTCGGACGGCCGGACCGGACGCGGCGCCTCCACCAGTTGCACCGCCCCAGGTGCAGCCGTCCATCGCTCCGAGCCCCTCGCGCGTTGTGGGCACGATCGCCGCCCTCGTCGGTCTCGCCGTCATCGCGACGATCGTGTGGGCCGTGACCCGCGGGGACGATCGGCTGGATTCGGGCGGCGAGGTCGACGCCTCCGGTATCGAAGACGATGCGGATGCGTACGAGGAGGACGGCTGGTACGAAGAGGACGATTGGGAGGAGGACGCCGAGACCGAGGAGGGGACGCCCGCACAGTGGCACGAAGTGCACTCGGGGCTCGGTCTGCACTTCGGGCTCTCCACCGATGAGGCCGACGTGTGCGAGTACCAGACGGTCGACTTCGACGACGTCGACGCCGAGGACCGGATCTACATGGAGCATCTGCCCGAGACGTCCACCGACTCCTACACCGATCTGGTGTGGGATCCGTGCAGCGACACCGACATGGAGGGCCAGATCGGTTACACCAACTACCTGTACACCTCTGCGAACGCGTACGGCACGTTCTACGACGCGGGCGTCCGGCCCACCGCGGAGGACTGTTGGACGGCCATCGATGCCGATCGTCCCGAGCTGCACTGGTCGATCGACACGTGGTCGCCCGACCGGTCCCCACTGGAGACCGGTATGACCCTGTGCCTCGGCACCGACTATGAGCAGGTGGTGCTCGCCGAGATCGTCTCGGTCGGTCCCGAGACCGACAGCACCTGGATGTCGGTGGACTTCGACGTGTCCGTATGGACCCGGTATTAGGGCCTGTTTCAGGCCCTGGACGGGCGCTGGGGTTTGCGGGCGGCGAGGCGCTCGATCAGTCCCCGCTTGAACCGGTCGTGTTCCTCGATGCGCAGCCCTGCGGCCTCGACTCGCCTGATCGGGCGGCGGCGATAGTGCTCGCCGGCGAAGGGGACGGAGCCGATCTCGACCACCCGTTGGAGCGCGCGGAGCCACGGCGAACTGGACTCGACGTGGTCGGCCAGCAGCAGGAGCCCGCCGGGACGCAGGACGCGCACCATTTCCTCCACGGCCCGGGCGTCGTCGGGCACGGTGCACAGCGAGAAGGTGCAGACGACGGTGTCGAAGGCGGCGTCCGCGAAGTCCATGTGCTGGGCGTCGCCGAGGCGCAGGTCGGCGGCGAGGCCGAGTGCGGCGGCGCGGCGGCGTGCGAGGTCGAGCATGCGCGGGCTCAGTTCGAGGCCCGAGAGCTCGATGTCGCGAGGGTAGTGCTCCAGGTTGAGACCGGTGCCGATGGCGACCTCCAGGGTGCGCCCGCGCGCACGGCCCGCTATCCAGGGTCGGGTCCCGTCGAACAGCTTGCGTTCGGCCCAGGTCATCGACCGGTCGTAGCCTGCGGCGTGCCGGTCCCACCAGTGCCGTAGGTCATCGAGCGTTCTGACTCGTGGCATGTGCGGGGTCCCTCCGACTGCGGTTCCTGCTTCGACCGTAGTGCATTCGGGGCCGAACATATCATTGTTAATCGATGCCTATCTATGTACACTGGTCGAACCCTCACTGAAATTTTCGTTGAAATTTTCGGTACGAGCAGCCCGTGCATTGACGCCGGCCCGTGCGGAGGCCCCGCACTCGCCTTCCTTCACCGCCGATGACGGATCGCCGCTCCGGTCAGACGAGGACCCCGCCATGGCGCCATTGCACGAACCTCGACGCCGGCACGTCGAGGAAGCGCTTTCCTCGACTCCGGTCGCCACAACACCCGGCGCTCCCCCGCAGGGAGCGCTCACGCCACCGGGCCCCCATTCCCCCTGACCGCCGAACACCGCCTCGGGCACCGACGCCCGCTGTTCTTCATCGATAGCACCTCCCCTGAACGAAAGGAGCCCCTATGACTCTCATCCGGGGCCGCTCCAAGATCCGCTCGGCGCTCGTCATGGCGGCGGCGCTCGCGATCGGAGCGATGATGCTGATACCGCGGATCACCACCGCCGAAGCCGCCGAGAACGAAGCCCTCGCGCAGTTCACGGCCTCCTCGGAATTCGACGGCGCCGACTGCGACGTCGCCCTTCCCGGATCGACGCCCGCCACCTCCCTGCTCCCCGACCCCTTCACGAAAGCGGACGGGACGCGCATCAGCGCCAAGAGCGAGTGGGAGTGCCGCCGGGCGGAGATCAAAGCGCTCGCCGAACGCACCGTCTACGGCGATAAACCCGCACCGCCCCAGAGCGTCACCGGGACGGTCACCTCGTCCGCCATCACCGTGAACGTCAGCGACCAGGGCCGGAGTGCCGACTTCTCGGCATCGGTCTCACTGCCGAGCGGCCCCGGCCCCTTCCCGGCCGTGATCGTCTACGGCGGGTTCGGGGCGGACACCAACGCCATCCTGGCCGCCGGGGCGGCCGTGATCGACTACGCCCCGGGGTCGGTCGGCGCCGAGGGCACGGGCCGGAGCAATAAGCGGGGCGCGTTCTACGACATCTACGGCGCAACGAGCGATACCGGCATCCTCATGGCCCAGGCGTGGGGCGTCAGCCGGATCATCGACGTCATCGAGCAGTCCGGCGGCGATATCCTGACCGACGGCACCGGCGTCACCGGCTGCTCGCGCTACGGCAAGGGCGCCTTCGTGGCCGGTGCCTTCGACCAGCGCATCGATTTGACCATGCCGATCGAGTCCGGGACCGGCGGTGTGCCGGCCTTCCGCTCCATCGCCCAGGAGGGCGGCTCCCAGCCGCTGAGCAGTGCCTACGATGAGCAGCCGTGGCTGGGCGACGCCTTCGGTTCGTACACGGGCGACCCGGCCGGTCTGCCGGTGGACACGCACGAGATCGTGGGCATGATCGCGCCGCGCGGGCTGTTCATCATGGAGAACCCGCACGTCGACTGGCTGGGCGCCACTTCCGGCAGCGTGGGTGCGCTGGGCGGGGCCGAGATCTACACGGCCCTCGGCGCGGCGGACAACATCTCCTACCACTCCAATGTGCAGGACGGCACGCACTGCGCCTCCAGGTCCGAGTGGACCGGCCCACTTCAGCAGAGCATCCGGGCATTCCTGCTCGGCTCGGGGCAGGCGCCGGGCGTGTTCGACGTCTCCGGCAGCAAATCCGGGAACCTCTCGCAGTGGCGGGACTGGACGACGCCGACATTGAGCGGCGAACTGCCGGACGACGGCACGACCCCGCCGACCGATCCCACCGATCCGCCCACCGACCCTACGGACCCGCCGACCGATCCCACGGCCCCGCCTCGGGACGGCGATTGCACGGCCGTCATCGAGGTGGTCAACGACTGGGATTCGGGTTGGCAGGGCAATGTGCTGATCACCGCCGGTGAGCATGCGATCGGCGGTTGGACGTTGACGTGGACGTGGCCTTCGGGTCAGTCGATCAGCAGCTCGTGGAACGTCGACGTCAGCGCGAGCGGTTCGTCGGTGACCGCACGCGATG
>JAJYSW010000122.1 GCA_021793335.1 Actinomycetes bacterium | reverse complement strand
ATAAAGAGTCCGGCATGCGCAAACGCGCCCAATGGGAACAGACCTGGGAACTCCAGCGCGAAGAAGACCGCACCGGCGAACGCCTCGATATCGCCGTCCCACCGAAGTACGGTTCCGGTGATTTCCGCAAAACCTCCTACTGGCGCAACCGCGGCAAACTCGACGTCCCGAAAGAACGCTTCATCTCCTACCCGGGTGCCGCACCGGACACCGACAGCTCGCTCCTCATCGGCTGGGCCGGCTGGGACCACCGCGAAGCCGCCCACGCCCTCATCGTGCTCGCCTACAGCCGCGCCGAAGACGGCTGGACCGCCGAGAAGCTCGCACCGCTCCTCGCCGGGCTGGCCGAGCAACTGCCCTGGGTGGAACAGTGGCACAATGAGGTCGACCCAGAGCTCGGTGCGACCCCTGCCGACATGTACGCACAGTTCCTCAGCGGACAACAGGAGCACTTCGAGCTGTCCAGTTCCGACCTGGCCGCCTGGAGGCCACCCGCCCCGGTTCGGGGACGCAAATCCAAAAAGCAGTAGCGGAGGGTTCGCCGATGTCCCAGCCCAAGCGCCTTGACGACCTGTTCAACCTGCCGTCCTCCGTCCATCCCGGCGATTTCGTGCTCCAGCTCGGCCGCGACGACGCCCCGCAGCAGGTCCTCGACAACTACGTGGTCACCGAGGACCTGACCACCAGGTTCGATGCCGCCCTGGAAATGATCGGAAAAGCGATCAGAGAGAACAGCTCCAGAGGCACCTACGTAGACGGCTCCTTCGGCTCCGGTAAATCGCACTTCATGGCCGTGCTCCGTGAAATCCTGCGGCACAACCCCGCCGCCCGCGGCAAGCGCCGCCTGGCCGACGTCATCGCCGAACACGACTCCTGGCTGCAAGACAAAAAATTCCTGCAAATCAGCCTGCACATGATCGACGAGGACTCCCTCGAAGACGCCATCCTCGGCGGCTACGTCAAAGCCGTCCGGAAACTGCACCCCGAAGCCCCACTCCCGGCCGTCTACCGCGACGGCCTACTGCTGGAGAACGCCCAGAACATACGCGAACGCCTGGGAGACCAAGCGTTCATCGAAGGGCTCCCCGGCGCCTCTGAAGCCGAGGCCGAAGAGTGGGGCGAAGATCTCGCCCAAACCTGGACCCCTGCATCGCTCGACGCCGCTTTCGCGGCCGCCCCCGGGGACCCGGCCCGCACCAGCCTGGTCTCGGCGCTCGCGAAAACCTATTTCACGCACTTCACCGGCTACGTCGAAGGCGAAGAGTCCTACCTCAAGCTCGACGAGAGCCTGTCGGTGATCAGCCGCCACGCCGCCGACCTCGGCTATGACGCGATCGTGTTCTACCTCGACGAACTGGTGCTCTGGCAGTCGAAATTCGTCGGCGAATCCCTCAAACTCAAGGACCAGGCCCAGAAGGTCTCCAAACTCATCGAATCCGCCGAGACGCTACGCCCGGCCCCCATCATCAGCTTCCTGCCGCGCCAAAGAGACCTGCGAGAACTGGTCGGCCGTGACGTCGCCGGATCCGAGACCGAGTCGCTGTTCGACACCCTCAAATACTGGGACAGCCGCTTCGACAAGATCTCCCTCGCCGACACCAACCTCCCCGCCGTAGTCTCCGAACGGCTCCTCAAACCCAAGGACGAAGAAGCCAAGACCGCACTGGCCGAGGCATTCGGCAGAGCCAAGAACAACAAGCCCGAAGTCTGGGACATCCTGCTCGACTCCGGCGGCGGCCGGTCCACCGTCGCCGACTTCGCGGCCACCTATCCGTTCTCCCCGGCGTTCATGCACACCATCGTGGACGTCTCCAGTGCCCTGCAACGCGAACGAACCGCCCTCAAACTCCTCATGCAGCTCCTGGTGGACCACCGGAGCATGCCGCTCGGGCAGCTCATGCCGCTCGGCACGATCTTCGAAGTGCTCATCGACGGCCAGGACAAGCCGTTCACCGACCGTTTGCGCGACGAATACGAGCGGATCCGCCTGTTCTACCTCGATGAGGTCCGCCCCTGGCTGCTCGACCGCCACAAACTCACCGAGGACCAAGTACCGGACCTCGCCCCCAAACACGCCTTCCGGGCCGACGACATGATCGTCAAGACCCTCATGATCTCGGCGCTCGTGCCGCGCGTGCCCGCACTGACAGACCTCACCGCCACCAGCCTGGCCGCCCTCAACCAAGGCGCGATCGCCTCCCCGATACCCGGCGCCGAGCGGCAGAAAGTCGTCAAGACGCTCAGAGACCTCGGCGGGGCCTTCCCCGCGTTCCGCATCAGCGGCTCCGAAGACCCGCGGGTGACCATCCAGCTCCTCCAAGTGGACATCAAATCGATCCTGAACGCCGCCCACGGCAAATCCGGTGCGCTCCCCTCCGAGAACCGACGCAGACTCAAAGCGTTGCTGTGGCCTGAACTCGGCTTCAACAACCCTGAACTGAACATCACCGAGACCACGGTGACCTGGCGCGGCACCACCCGCCAAGTGGAAGTGGTCTTCGCGAACATTCGCGAGACCGCCCAAGCCGACCTGTACTCCGAAGAGCCGAGCCGCATCCGGGTGGTCATCGACTACCCCTTCGACCAAGGCGACAGTTACAGCCCCACCGACGACCGGCTGGTCATCGAGAGCGCCCGCGAGAACTTCAGTGACGACCCGCCACTCGCGGCCGGCTGGCTCCCGGCCTTCTTCGCACAGGGACGCTTGACGGACCTGGCCAACTATGGCACCATCGCCTACCTGCTCGAACGTGAAGACCGCCTCATCGAGGCCAGCCCCAACCTCAGCGGTGAAGACCGCGCCGAGGCGCGCATCGCCCTGAACTCGCAGAAAACAGCCCTGGAAGACCGGCTCCTGGCCGCCCTGAAACAGGCTTACGGCGTCAACCGCGGCCAAGACACCGACGTGGAAAAACACCCCAACGGCCGTGAACGAGTCCTCGGCCTGGACCAGCGCTGGCACTTCGAGCCCCAGCCCGGCACGTCCCTGGCCGATGCGCTGACCGGCATGGTCAGGAGCCTGCTCGACCACACCTACCCCGACCATCCCGACCTCGGCGTGGGCGGCAAAGGCAAGAGCCGCGCCTATAAACGCAGCGAGCTCGACGTCGTCTGGCAGACCGTGGACGCGGCCGCCAAAGACTCGAACCTGCGCGCCGAGATCACCAAGGACCACCGCGAGATCCTCCACCGGATCGCCGCCCCGCTCGACATCGGCACCGTCCACGAAGGCTCCATGGTCCTGCCCAAGCGGTTGAGCGGCGAGATCAACCACCGTGCCGCCGCCACCGGCCACCCCGAAGAAATCAGCGTCGCCCACGTGCGCGAATGGCTCGTCGAGAAGACCCCCGGCCTGCCCGCCGACCTCCGGGACCTGCTGGTGCTCTGCTACGCCATCGAAGACGACCGCACCTGGGTGCGCTCCGGCGCCACCATCGAGGCGCCCGCGTTGACGGGCCTGGCCGCCGACATGCGACTGCGCAAGCAGCCTCTGCCCGCGCGGGAAGTCTTCGACAGCGCCGCCGAGCGAGCCGTCAAGATCTTCGGAGCCGAGGCGCGCCCCGCCTACAACTCCCGTTCACTGGTCTCCCTGTCCAAGCGGGTCCGGGTGGTCGTGCACGAGAAACAGCAAGCCGTGGCACACCTCCACGACGGGCTCGCCGCCCACACGAACACGCTCGGACTCGACGAGCGCAGCCCCCGCCTGGCCACCGCCACCGAGATCAAGGACCTCTTCGCGAAACTCGCCGAAGCCGAAGGCGACCTCGACCTGTTCGAGCGGCTCGCCGCGCCCGCCCTGGAACGCGACGCGGCGATCTACAAACGCAGCATCGCCGATGCGGCCGCGCTCGCCACCGTGCTCAACGGCCAATCCAATACCTGGACCATCCTCGATCGGCTCGTCACCGACACTCGCCCGGAAGCCGCGAAGATCCTCGACCGGCTGCGCACCGCAGCCGCCGAAGACCAGCAACAGACCGCCCTGGGGCCGGTCATTCAAGACTGCGTCACGGCCGCCACCGCCCTACTGGTCGGCGACCGCCAGGCCCCGCCGCCCCCGCCGCCCGTCCACCCCGTACCGGCCGACGACCGACCGGTGCCCACGCCGCCGAACGCGAAACCGGCCACGACGGGCACCGTCACGCGCCGAGTCGGCGCACAGCGGCTGCGGGCCGTGTTCCCCGACCTCGCCGACACCTTCGACGACGGCGAATACGAGGTCACCTTCACCAAGGTGGAACGCGAATGAACACAGCGGTGAAACTCCCCGCCGCCGGACGCGGCGTCGTCGAAGCCCTCGCCCGCAGGATCGCCGACGGCCCGCACGAACGCCGCCCGGTGCTGCTGCGCGCGGCCCCCGTCTGGGACGGGCCCGAGACGATCACCATCGGCGGCAACGGCGACACGATCGACGTGACCGTACGGCCCGCCGCCACCGTCATGGCCGTCCTCGACCTGGTAGACCGGTACGACGGAGACGGGCTCCTCATCGTCCCCACCGACATCACCGAAAGTGAACTCGGCGAAACCCTCCGCGCCCAGATCCACGCCCAACGGATCGAATCGATCGACCCCTGGGACGCCATCCGCGCCAACGCCAAAGCCGAACACGTCGACCGGCGGCTGCGCGACAGAGACGACCGCTGGATCGCCGAACAGCTCCTCGTATACGGCTCCGAGCCTTGGAAACGACGCACCCCGCCGCGAGTCCTCGCCCGCGAAGACGTGCTCCGCCGCCTCCTCGGCCTCCACCTGCACGGCGACCCCGAGGCCGTCGTCGACGTCGCCTCCATGCTCACCTGGAGCCAAGTGCCCGCCAGCCTCGAACAATGGCACGGCCTCGACCCCGAACTCCGAGGCCACCTGGCCGGGGCACTCCGGGAAGTGGCCGGACAATCCGCCGCGATCGTCACCACCCTCGCCGACATCGGCGAAGGCCACGACGCACCGGCCATCGCCGTGGCCGCCGAAGCGCTCCTCTCGATCGAAGACGGCTCGACCCTGGACCGCTTCAAACAGCAGTACTTCGGCCACCACCACCCCGAACCGGCCGCGCTGCGCCGATTCGCCGAAGCGGGCCTCGCCCACCTGCAACGACTGGGGGAGACCCGACCGAAGACCGCCGCAGCCGCCTACCGGCGGGCCGAGGAACTCCTCGTCATATTCAAAGCCGAAGCGGCCATCGCCGAATCCGACCTGTTCGCCGCCGGGTTCGACGCACGGCTCGACACGTTCGCCACCGCACTGCAAAGCGCAATCGGCAAACCAGAGCGGGCCCCGAAAGCCGAAGACGCCTTCAAACGGCTCAAAGAGCACCAGCTGGCCACTGACCGCGCCGACTCGATCGAGCCCGCGCACGCCGCACTGCGGCTCCTGCGATGGCTGTCCACGGACCTGCCCGAACAACTGCCGGTGGCCGGATGGGTCGACTGGCAGATCCGCGAAGGCGGCTGGGTCGACTCCGCCCGGGCACAGGTCCGCGTCGCCGAAACCGCCGACCGACCCCGCCTCGGGCACGCCTACCGGAAAGTCCTCGACAAAACCGGGGAACGGCGGACGCACGCCGACCGGCGATTCGCGGCGCGACTCGCCGCGTGGCGATACGGCGAGACCGAACAGATGCTGCTGGCCGAGAACCTTCAAGAGCGGATCATGCGCCCGCTCGCCGACGCCAAAGGCCCCGAATCCGCCCCGCTGCTCGTCATCTGCGACGGCATGAGCGCCGCCGACGCCACCGCCGTCGGAGCCGACATCATCGCCGAAGGCAGTTGGGTCGAAATCGGCCGCCACGACACCGGCCGCGAAGGCGCACTCGCCACGGTGCCCTCTTCGACGGTCTACTCCAGGGCCAGCCTGCTCAGCGGCCGGCTCGTCTCCGGCGGCCAGGACACCGAACGGCGCGGCTTCGCCGAACTGTGGAAGACCCGCAAAACTGCGGTGTTCCACAAAGGTGACCTGCGCGCCGCCCAGACGGGGCAGATCCCCGAGGCATTGCAGACCGCGCTCGATGACCGGAGCGTCGTCATCGCCGTCGTCCTCAACACCATCGACGACGCCCTCGACAAGGACGACCTGATCTCGCGCCCGGTGTGGCGACTCGCGGGCATCGACTACCTCCGGCCGCTGCTCGCCGCCGCCTCGCGTGCGGCCAGACCGGTGGTGCTGTGCTCCGACCACGGCCACATCCGCGAACGGGACAACGCGAAGAGCACCGCCACCGGCGAGAGCGCACGCTGGCGGTCCGGTGGCGAAGCCCGCGACGGCGAGATCGTCCTCACCGGGCCGCGCGTCCTGGAAGGCGAGCGCATCGTCGCCGCCGTCGACGAGCGGATCCGCTACCGCACCAGGAAAGCCGGATATCACGGTGGCGCCTCACTGGCCGAGATGGTCATCCCGGTGCAGGTCTACGCCCCGAGCCCGAAGGCCCGCGCCGGGCACTGGGTGGTCTACGAATCCACTACCGTGCACCAACCGGAATGGTGGAACCATCCTGTTCGTGTCACCGAACCGCAGACGAAACCGAAGCGAGGCAAGGAACCCGCGCCGGCCGCCGCACCGCTGTTCGAGGAGGCCACCTTGGGGCGGCGAGTCTGCGAATCCGAGACCTACCGCGCTCATGTCAAGGGCGTGCGGCGCATTCCCGACCCGGCGGCCGTCACGGCGATCATCGACGCCGCACAGGCGGCCGGAGGAGTCCTCGCCTCGGCTCAGGTCGGCAGGATCGCAGAGAAACCGGCCGCCAGCGTAGCCGGCTACGTGAGCCAACTCCAGCGGGCCCTGAACATCGACGGGACACAAGTGCTCTCCAGACAGGACGACGGTGCCAGCGTCCGAATCGACCTCGAACTCCTGCGCCAGCAGTTCCTCGGAGGCCGCCGATGACCACGCAACCCCTCACGCCGCCACGGCCTTCGGCAGGGCGCGTGTTCGGATCGATCGTTTGGGCGCTGACACCGCTGCTCAGCCTCGGGATACTCACCCCCATCACCTTCGTCATCGAATGGATCCGTCGCCGCACCGTCACGGCCTTCCTCAGTTTCGCCTTCTACACCTGCTTGTTCATCTGGTCGGTATCCGCCAACGGCGGCCCGCAAGAAGAAATCGCGTTGACCGCGTACATCATCATCGGGTGGCTCTTTGCCACTGCGCATGCGTTCGTGGTGCGCCCGAAAGTCTGGTACCTCAAGGCTGCCGCTGCACCGACCGCCACCGCTGCACCGACCGCCACCACCATGCCCGCAGCGGAGACGCTCCCGCCGCCGGTGCCCTCCGCGCAGCCGGTGCAATTCCCGTCGTCGATGCCCTTCCCCGGCGCTGCGGAGCAGCCCCGGCAGCGTACAGAACCAATGCCTCCACCGCCCGCCCCCGAACCGACGCCCGCCCCCGAGTCTCCGAGGCAACATGAGGACACCGCACCGGCCGAGGAGCCCCGAGTCGCTGAACCCCGAGCCGATGACTCGCAAACCGCCGACCCTCGAACCGCCGACCCCATACTCGGCCAGGCACAAGACGAACCGGTCATCGCCCTCGTCGCTCAGGCACTGATCGACGCCGGAGACGCAGCAGCCATCCCACTCGCCCGCTTCGAACAGCGCTTCTTCGGCAACTTCCGGCCCGATCCGGCAGAACTCCAGCGCTTCGCCGACACCGGGCGGGCACAGATCCAGGAACTGGCCGTGACCGACCCCGCCGCGGCCGAGGCGGCCCACCGGAGAGCCGAGAGCATCCTCTCCGAACTCGGAGCCGAAACGGCGACGGGACGCGGTAGCACGCACGAGCCTGAAACCACCGCCGCTCCGGCCGACCCCGCTCAAGACCCCGAGCCCGAACCTGAACCCGAGACGTCCGAACAGCCGAGGAAGACCACTGCGAACACCACACTGCTCGATGAGCGGACCATCGGACGGCAAGTCTGCGAATCCGAAACCTACCGCGCCCATATCCAAGGCATGCGGCGCTTCCCGGACTCATCCGTCGTAACGGCGATCATCGACGCCGCCCACACGGTAGGCGGCTTCCTCACCACGGCCGAAGTCGGGCGGATCGCCGGAAGACCAACCTCCAGCGTCGACGGCTACGTCAGCCAACTCCAACGCGCCCTGAACATCGACGGAGTACAGGTGCTCTCCAGACAAGACAACAGTGCCGGCATCCGGCTCGACCTCGAACTCCTTCGTCAGCAGTTCCTCGGAGGCCGCCCATGACCCGTCCCGAAACCGTCAGCCCGGCCCGGCGCCGAGCCGTCATCGACGCCCTGCGCCGCGGCACCGTCCCCGGAGCCGGACTCGACCTGTTCGCCGTCGGGCTCGAACAGTTCGAGAACGCCCTCGACGGCGAACTCGACACCGTCGCGACCGGAAACGCCCAATTCAAGGCGCTACGCGGCGAATACGGATCGGGCAAGACCTTCTTCGCGCGGTGGCTGGCCGAACGCGCGAAACGCCGCCACATGGCCACCGCAGAAATCCAGATCTCCGAGACCGAGACACCCCTGCACAAACTGGAGACCGTCTACCGGCGGCTCGTCGAGCACCTGGCCACCTCCGCGCACCAACCCAGCGCCCTGCGCGACATCATCGAAGGCTGGTTCTACATCCTCGAAGAGGACGCCCTCGAAGCGAACCCGATCGAGGACCCCGACGAACTCGCGCGCGCCGTCGACACCCTCGCCGAACAGCGCCTCGCGAGCGTCGCCCGTTCGACCCCCGCGTTCTCGGCAGCGCTCCGGGCCTACCGCCGCGCGCGCCTGGACGGCGAGGACGCCCTCGCCGAAGGGCTCTTGGCCTGGATCGGCGGACAGCCCAACGTCTCCGCGATGGTGAAGCGCGCCGCAGGCGTCAAGGGCGACCTGGACCATTTCGGTGCGCTCGGCTTCCTCCAAGGGCTCTTGACCGTCCTTCGCGACTCCGGACACCCGGGCCTGCTGGTCGTACTCGATGAGATCGAGACCCTCCAGCGAGCCCGCAGCGACGTCCGCGAGAAGAGCCTCAATGCCCTGCGGCAGCTGATGGACGAGATCGACCAAGGACGCTTCCCCGGGCTGTACCTGCTCATCACCGGAACCCCGGCGTTCTTCGACGGGACCCAGGGCATCCAGCGGGCCCCGGCGCTGGCACAGCGGCTAGCGGCCGATTTCGGCGATCCCCGCTTCGACAACCCCAAAGCCGTCCAGATCCGCCTGCACGGTTTCGACCTGGACAAGCTGCGCCTGCTCGGCGAAGCCGTACGCGACCTGTACGCCGTCGGCGCCTCCGAACGGGTCACGACACTCGTCGACGACGACTTCATCGCCGAACTGGCCCGCGCCGTCACCGGCGGACTCGGCGGGCAGGTCGGCATCGCGCCAAGGCTGTTCCTGCGCAAACTCGTCGACGTCCTCGACCGGGTCGACCAGTTCGAGGACTTCG
>JAJYSW010000003.1:27800-45229 GCA_021793335.1 Actinomycetes bacterium | reverse complement strand
GGCGACGCCGCCCGAGCAGGGCCTCGGACCCGAGCGCCCGCCCGGCGAGACCGGGCCCGGCGAATCCGGGGCCCGGTCTCGCCGCGGGCGGCTGCGAGGCCGGCGGCGGCTCAGACCGACAGCGGCTCAGTCCTCCGGCGGCATGAGCTTCGCGACCTCGGTCTCCAGGTGCTCCCTGGTGAGGCGCAGCTGCTCCTCGGCGACCTCGACCGCTTCGAGGAAGCTGCGGGCCTTGACCAGCCGCCCGAGACGTTCCTCGGCCTCGTCGTCATCGTGGCCCCGGTTCTGGTCCCGGTATTCGGCCACGGCCCGCTCGGCCTCGGCCTCGGCCTGCTCCTGGGCGCGCTGCATGAGCTCGGCGGCCTGAGACCGCGCCTGCCCGATGATCTGCCGCGAGTAGTGCTGGGCCTGATCGACATAGCTCTCGGCCTGCTGCTGCGCCCGCGCGACGAGCATGACCGCGTTCGACGTCGGCGTCTGCACGCTCTGCCGGAGCCGTTTGTCGCTCTCCTGCGACTGCCATGACCGCAGCGCCTCGCGGAGCTTGTCGGCATCGGCCTGGAGCGCGGCCTCGCGCTGATCTCGGCTGGCCAGCTCGTCGGCGACCTTCTCGAGGAATCGGTGGACCTCATCGGGCTGGTAGCCGCGGCGCGTCAGGCTCGTCATCGGGAACCTGGCATTGTTGACCTGTCCGGCGGTCACCTTGGAGCCGGTGGAACGGTAGCTGTACATCGTCATACGTCCTCTTTCACTCGCCCAAGGACTCGTAGTGGATCGCGCCGTCCAGGACACCTGAGCCGACCAAGAGGCGCCGGCTCGCCTCGACCATCCCCGAGGGCCCGCACAAGTAGATCTCGGCGCCGGTGCAGCGGCCGTGGGCGAGGGCGAGCTCCGCCGGGGAACCGAAGGGGACGCCGTGCCCGAAGAGGTCCTCGTCGGCGCAGGGCACGAAATCGAGCCAGTCGTACTTCGCGGCCATGGCCCGCATCGGATCCAGGTCGTACAGGGCTGTCGCGGAGCGGGCCCCCCAGTAGAGCGCGACCGGCCGCGGCGCGGCGGCGACCTGTTCGACCAGGGCCTTCATGGGAGCCAGACCGGTGCCGCCGGCGAGCATGACGATCGGGCGCGGCGGGGCGTCCCGGCGCATGACCAGGCCGGTCCCCACGGCCGGGCCCACGCGGACACGGTCGCCGACCTGCGCGAGGGAGACCAGGGCCGTCGACACCTGGCCGCCGTCGACGGCGCGGACGTGGAGGTCGATGGTGCCGTCGGCTCGGGGCGCGTTCGCCGGCGTGTAGTAACGCCAGACGCGGGGCCGCCAGTTCGTGCAGAGCGTGATCGACTGCCCCGGCAGATAGTCGAGACGGGGCGCCGTGGCGATGGTGATCACGGCGGTGTCGAGGTCGCGCCTGTCGTGCGCGACGACTTCGGCCTCCCACCAGGCGGGGGTGCGGTGCGCGGCCTCCTCGGCCGCGTCGGTCATGACCTCGGCGACAAGGTCGTACGCCGCAGCCCAGTCGGAGGCGACGGCGGGGGTCCAGTGCGGGCCGCTGAAGTGTTCGAGGGTGGCCATCAGCGCCTGTCCGACGGCGGGATAGTGCTCGCGGAGCGCCCCGAACTTGCGGTGGTCGCGGCCGAGCTGCTGGAGGTGCGGCACGATCCGGTCGAGCGTGTCGACGTTGCTGACCGCGGCCCCCAGGGCGGTCACGAGCTTGTCGCGCTGTGCGGCCATGTTCATCGGGAACATGTCGCGGACTTCGGGGTGGGTGAGGAAGAGCGTGGAGTAGAAGTACAGGGGGACCTGCTCGCCGTGGGCGGCGACCAGGCTCCAGTTCTTTTTCAGCCTGTCGGCGTTGATCATGTGTTCGGGATCATGCTTCCACGATGTCCGGGGCGACCGAGGCGAGGACTTGCTCGACCGAGTCGATGATGTCGCGCGGGACTTCGAGTTCTTCGAGTACGGCGGTGAGGTGCGCGCCGACCGCCTTGTACTGGCCGGGGGTGATGTCCATGCCACGGTGGGCCTCGGCGAGCGCGCGGCCGCCGTAGGATTTGGGGCCGTCGAGAACCTGGGAGATCAAGGCGACCTGGTGGCGTTTGAGCTGCGGCAGGTCGGTGTCGGTGAAGAAGCCGGACAGCTCGTCATCGGCGAGGAGTCGGCGGTAGAAACGCTCGACGGCCTCGGTGACGGCCGGAGCGCCGCCGATTCTTTCATAGGCGGGCAACGATGGTGCATCTGTGGTATTCATACGGGCCTTTCCTCAATGTTCGGTCTCATCCGAAGCCAGATGTTACCGACCCTGCCCACCCTCGTCCATAGTGTTCCTCATGTTTTTCCTTGGTTCGCGTCGTTGAGCGCTGTTGGTGAAGAAAGCGCCGTGCCAGGTGTTGTGGAAGCATCGCCCGAAACTGCCGTGGGCAGTGGGACGGAATGTGAAAGGAGTGCCGCGAGGTGCGCGGTGTGCGGGCACGAAAAAGGCCCTGTCTCCAGGGCCTTGACAGAGCCGCCTGTCGGAATCGAACCGACGACCTTGTTATTACGAGTAACACGCTCTGCCGACTGAGCTAAGGCGGCGGGTCCCTCACGCACCCATCAGAGCCCGCTTATCCTTGCTGCCTTCCGGCCCTGGGGAGGTTCACGAGATAACGCCGCGTGAGGGACGGGCAATAGCCTACCCCACCGAGCCGATCCGCCCAAGGCGGGCACGGTGTTCACGTCATGGACGTCACCGCCGCTCACCCTGTGGGCGGCCGAGAACGGCGTCGGGTAAGCTTCCCGGCGGAGGATTCGCATAGTGGCCTAGTGCGCTCGCTTGGAAAGCGGGTTGGGTTAACGCCCTCAGGGGTTCGAATCCCCTATCCTCCGCCACGACATGCGCGGGCTCGCCCGCAGAGACATCGGCCGATCGGTCCCTCCGGACCGGTCGGCCTCTCGCTGCGCGCCCCCGTGGCCCGGCCGCGATCACGGCCGGCTCCTCATGAAGTCGCACCGTCGCCGTGCCATGCCGATCGACACGATCCCACCGCCCCGAGCGGGCCCCTTCCGCGCTGGAACGGGCCTCACGCGCGAGGCCGCGACCGCAGCCGTCGTGAACACCGCCCCGGCCGAGCGATGCGGCCTTGGCCGGGAGGCGGGGCTCAGACCGTCTCGGTGATCACCCATTGGTGGTAGGCGGGGTTGGCGGCCGTCACCGGCAGGGCGATCACGCACGGCACATCGTAGGGATGCAGTTCATCGACCCGGGCGATGATCGTCGGCACCAGCGACGCCCGCGTATGAAAACGGATGCGCTCCTCCGGCTGATGCTCCAGCTCACCCTCCCAGCGGTACGTCGACTGCACCCAGTCCGAGCGCTGCCCGCACGCGATCAGGCGCTCATTGAGCAGCGTCTCGATCATGCCCTGCATCAGACTGGTGCGCGGGCCGGTCACCACGACCTCGCAGATCGGTTCGGGATTCGGTGCCTGTGCCACAGCCTCTCCTCTCAAAAACGGCGGGACGGAACCGGTTCCGGTTCCGCCCCGCCTCATGCTGCTCGTATTCGGTGGCCGAGGACTAAGCGCCGCCCTCGCCGGCCATGCCGCCCCTCGGCCCGGTGCCCGGGCTCTTCGGCGGCATCGTGCCGGTTCCGGCCCCCGGGCTCTTCGGAGCGCGCTCACCGGCCAAGGCGGTCGGCGGCGCATCCGGGATGCCCTCGGGCTTCTCGGCCCCTCGGAACGTCAGGTGCGCGTTCTCGACGTCGTGCGGATCGCCCTCGACGTCGACGATCACGATCTGACCGGCCACGAACTCGTTGAACAAGATCTTCTCCGAGAGCGTGTCCTCGATCTCGCGCTGGATCGTCCGACGCAACGGCCGTGCGCCCAGCACCGGGTCGTAGCCCTTGCGCCCGAGGTACAGCTTGGCGTTCGAGGTCAATTCGAGCGCCATATCGCGGTTCGCCAGCTGGTCCTCGATCCGCTTGACCATGAGGTCGACGATCTCGACGATCTCGGGCTCGGACAGCTTCGGGAACACGATGGTGTCGTCGATGCGGTTGAGGAACTCCGGCCTGAAGTGGTTCTTCAGCTCGTCGGAGACCTTCTCCTTCATCCGCTCGTAGTCGTTCTCGGCCTCGTCGCCGGACTGGAAGCCCAGCGTGACGGCCTTGCCGACGTCCCGCGAACCGAGGTTCGTGGTCAGGATCAGCACCGTGTTCTTGAAGTCGACGATCCGGCCCTGGCCGTCGGTCAGGCGACCGTCCTCCAGGATCTGCAGGAGCGTGTTGAACACGTCCGGGTGGGCCTTCTCGATCTCGTCGAACAGGACCACACTGAACGGCTTCCTGCGGACCTTCTCGGTGAGCTGCCCGCCCTCGTCGTAGCCGACGTAACCGGGAGGCGCACCGACCAGCCGCGAGACCGTGTACCGGTCGTGGAACTCGGACATGTCCAGCTGGATCAGCGACTCTTCCGAGCCGAACAGGAACTCCGCGAGCGCCTTGGCCAGCTCGGTCTTGCCCACGCCGGACGGGCCGGCGAAGATGAACGAGCCCGACGGACGCTTGGGGTCCTTCAGACCGGCGCGCGTGCGACGGATCGCCTGCGAGACGGCCTTGACGGCATCGATCTGGCCGATGATCCGCTTGTGCAGCTCATCCTCCATGCGGAGCAGACGCGAGGTCTCCTCCTCGGTGAGCTTGTACACCGGAATGCCGGTCCAGTTCGCGAGGACCTCGGAGATCATCTCCTCGTCGACCTCGGTCACCTGGTCGAGATCGCCGGCCTTCCACTCCTGCTCGCGCTTGGAGCGCTTCTCGTGCAGGCGCTTCTCGGTATCGCGCAGACGCGCGGCGGCCTCGAAGTCCTGCGCGTCGATCGCGGCTTCCTTGTCGCGGCGGGTCTCGGCGATCTCCTCGTCGATCTCCCGGAGGTCTGGCGGCGCGGTCATCCGGCGGATTCGCATTCGGGCACCGGCCTCGTCGATCAGGTCGATCGCCTTGTCCGGCAGGAAGCGGTCCGAGATGTACCGGTCCGCGAGCGTCGCGGCCTGCACCAGAGCGCCGTCGGTGATGGAGACGCGGTGGTGCGCCTCGTAGCGGTCCCGCAGGCCCTTGAGGATCTCGATGGTGTGCGACAGGCTCGGCTCGGCGACCTGGATCGGTTGGAAGCGGCGTTCGAGCGCGGCGTCCTTCTCCAGGTACTTGCGGTACTCGTCGAGCGTGGTGGCACCGATCGTCTGGAGTTCGCCACGGGCGAGCATCGGCTTGAGGATGCTGGCGGCGTCGATCGCGCCCTCGGCGGCGCCCGCGCCGACGAGCGTGTGGATCTCGTCGATGAACAGGATGATGTCGCCGCGGGTCTTGATCTCCTTGAGCACCTTCTTCAGGCGCTCCTCGAAGTCACCGCGGTAGCGCGAACCGGCGACCAGGGCGCCCAGGTCCAGCGTGTACAGCTGTTTTTCCTTGAGCGTCTCGGGAACCTCGCCCTTGGTGATCGCCTGAGCCAGACCCTCGACGGCGGCGGTCTTGCCGACGCCGGGCTCACCGATGAGCACGGGGTTGTTCTTGGTTCGGCGGGACAGCACCTGCATGACGCGCTCGATCTCGCGCTGACGGCCGATGACCGGGTCGAGCTTGCCGTCCCGGGCCGCTTGCGTGAGGTTGCGGCCGAACTGATCCAACACGAGCGAGCCGGACTGCTGCGACTCCGAGGCGGTGCTGCCAGCGGTGGCGCCGGCCGGCTCCTTGCCCTGGTAGCCGGACAGCAGCTGCAGCACCTGCTGGCGGACCCGGTTGAGGTCGGCGCCGAGCTTGATGAGCACCTGCGCCGCCACGCCTTCGCCCTCGCGGATCAGGCCAAGCAGGATGTGTTCGGTCCCAATGTAATTGTGGCCCAGTTGCAGCGCCTCGCGCAGGCTCAACTCCAGGACCTTCTTCGCCCGGGGGGTGAAGGGGATGTGGCCCGAGGGCGCCTGCTGGCCCTGGCCGATGATCTCCTCGACCTGCTGCCGGACGCCTTCGAGGGAGATGCCCAGGCTCTCCAGGGCCTTCGCCGCCACGCCCTCGCCCTCGTGGATGAGGCCGAGCAGGATGTGTTCCGTGCCGATGTAGTTGTGGTTGAGCATCCTGGCCTCTTCTTGGGCCAGAACGACCACGCGTCGAGCACGGTCGGTAAACCGTTCAAACATGCGCTTCTGCTCCTCGCACTGCAAAGTCTACGGCTCGCACGCTCGCCTAGGCGGGCGCCGCTACTTGTCGTCAATACTGGTCGTGGCTTGCAAAACCCTGTAGGTACACCTTATCTCCCGAGCCCTCGGAGGACGGGTGCCACGTGGGTGACAACAAGCGTGCCTGGTAATGCATTCCCCCAGAGAAAACGTTCGCTGTGAGCGCAATGCCGCCTCCGTTCCGTCGATGGCACTGAGCCAATGGTGCCCCGCCCCGGTGACGGTCGGCAAAAGTCGGCCGTTTCGGCCTACCCGAAGCCCGGAAGCGCGAAACGCCCGCGGCCCCGAAGCGGGGAGCGGGCGTTCAGCCGAACGTGGCGAGCGCTCAGTGCGCCGCGTTGTATTCCTCGACGATGCTCTGCGGAATACGGCCGCGGGGCGAGACCTTCTTGCCGTTGCGCTCGGCCCACTCGCGGATGGCCCTGTTCTGCTCGCGGTCGACCGCGAGACGACGGGTCGAGGCGCCCCGGGCCGGGCCACGGGCGGTGCCCACCGTGTACCGACCGAGTCGGGTCCCGGCCTCCTGGAATTTCGCCAGGGACTCACGGAGTTCATTGGCGTGCGCAGTGGAAAGGTCGATCTCGTAGGCTTGTCCGTCGATAGCGAATTTGACGGTCTCCTCAGCCTTGCCGCCGTCGATATCGTCGATCAGGATGACCTGTGTCTTCTTCGCCATGGCAAATTCCTCTCGATGAGCAGCGACTAGCGCTTACCGGCAAACCGTTGTCAATGCCAGAGCATATACGAGTCCCTTAGAGATGCGAAAGAGGGTCTCGGAGAAAGATCACGTCGACTCGCCTTCGTTCCGAGGAATAATTCCGCATCGAGAGGAAAGGTTCCGTGCCACCCATGCGGAGACGCAGTTCAATTCTTTCTATTCCGGTTTCACCAGCGGGAAGAGGATGGTCTCTCGGATACCGAGTCCGGTGAGCGCCATAAGCAACCGGTCGATTCCCATGCCCATGCCGCCGGTGGGCGGCATTCCATATTCCATCGCCCGCAGGAAGTCCTCGTCGACGCGCATGGCCTCATCGTCGCCTTTCGCGCCCAGCCTGGCCTGGGCCTCCAGCCGTTCGCGCTGGATGACCGGGTCGATCAGCTCCGAATAACCGGTGGCGAGTTCGAAGCCGCGCACGTACAGGTCCCATTTCTCGGTCAGGCCCGCCTCGGAGCGGTGACCGCGGGTGAGCGGAGAGGTCTCCTCGGGATAGTCGTACACGAACGTCGGCGCGTGCAGATCGTCCGTCACGAGGTGCTCGAACAATTCCTCGGCGAGTTTCCCCGGGCCCCACAGCGGGTCGACTCTGAGCTCGACTTTATCGGCGTAGGTCCGCAGCGTCTCCAGCGGGGTGGCGACCGTCACGTGTTCTCCGAGCGCTTCGGAAAGGGACCCGAAGAGGGTGATCTCGGTCCAATCGCCGCTCAGATCGTAGTCCGAGCCGTCGGCGAGTTCGACGATGTGGGAGCCGAACACCGATGCCGCGGCCCCTTGAATGAGTGTTTTGGTGAGTTCACCGATCGTGCGGTAGTCGCCGTAGGCCTGATACGCCTCCAGCATCGCGAACTCCGGCGAATGTGAGGAGTCGGCGCCCTCGTTGCGGAAGTTCCGGTTGATCTCGAATACGCGGTCGAGACCGCCGACTACGCACCGTTTCAGATACAACTCCGGCGCGATGCGCATGTACAGGTCGATGTCGTACGCATTCATATGCGTGACGAACGGCCGGGCGGTGGCCCCGCCGGGCTGGACCTGCATCATCGGCGTCTCGACTTCGACGAAATCGCGCTCGTCCAGTTGATCGCGAATGGAACGGACCACGGCGGCCCGGTTCCTCGCATTGGCGCGCGCCTCCGGACGCATGATCAGGTCGACGTAGCGTTGCCGGACGCGGGTCTCCTCGGCGAGCGGCTTATGCGCGACGGGGAGGGGCCGCAGGGCCTTCGCGGTGATCGCGTAGGAGTCGGCCATGACCGACAGCTCGCCGCGCTTGGAGGTGACGACCTCGCCGGTGACGCCGAAATGGTCCCCGATGTCGACCAGGCGCTTGAAATCGGCCAGGGCCTCGGTCCCGACCTTGCCCTGAGAGAGCATCACCTGGAACTCGGTGCCGTCACCGTCCCGCAGACGCGCGAAGCACAGCTTTCCGGCGGTGCGAACGAAGACGACGCGGCCGGTGGTCGCGACGGTGACACCGGAGGACTCGCCGGCCTCCAGGCCCGCGAACTGCTCGCGCAGCTCGGCGAGGGCATGGGTGCGCGGGTAGCCGAGCGGGTAGGGCTGCTCGCCTTCGGCCAGCAGGGCGGCGCGCTTCTCGCGCCGAATCCGCATCTGCTCGGGAAGATCATCGCCGGTGTCAATGGGCTGCTCGTGCTCGGTCACGCCTTACAGGGTAAACGTCTCCTCCGCGCCCCGGCATGCGAGTTTCGCCCCACCGGGCCGGGTCACAGGCCCGGCGGCGATTCGACGGCGAAGGCCGGGTAGCCGACGACCCGGTCGGCCGGCCCACCGGCGTCTGCGGAGGTGCCGAGCGCGAGGAGCCGCGGGCGTCGACCGGTGGCATCGGCCCAGGCCACGGTCCCGCGCAGGGCGAACACGCCGCAGGCGTGGGAGGTGGAGATCTCGCGCGGGCGCAGTCCGCGGATGGCCTCGACGGTGGTCGCGTCGATGCGCCGGGCGGTGTCCAGATCGTGGTAGTGCGACAGATCGGTGGAGCACAGCAGGACCGTGCCCTCGCCGGCCTCGGCCAAGAGCGCGGTGACGACGCGCGCGGTATCGGGGGTCCGGCTCATGCCGACGGCCACGGGCGTGACCGTGAAGTCCTCGCCGAGGGCGACCTGGAGGAACGGCAGCTGCACCTCCAGCGAGTGCTCCTGCGCGTGGGGGAGGAGCGAGGAGCCGACGACATTGGTGGCCCGGGCCGCGACCGTCCCGAGCGGCGTCTCCCAGGCGGTGTACGGGGCCGCGGCGTGTCCGCGCAGCGGGTGGTGGTGGGAGGGGCCGAGCAGGATGACGCGTTCGATCCGGTCGCGGTGGCGGGCCAGCCGCGCGTACACCTCGGCGGCCACGGCTCCGGAGAAGTGGTGGCCGGCGTGCGGGACGATATAGGCCCGCGCGAGCGGTTCGTCGTCGGGGACGCGCACGGCGTCGAGGCTTCGGGCGGTCTCCTCGCGGAGGCGGACGGGGTCGGCGGAGTAGAACCGTCCGGCGACGGCCGGCGGCCTGACGGTCGGTGCAGTCGTCAAGGTCATGTTCTCGCGTCTCTCGGGTCGGACTTTCCGATCGCAGGCGGTGCCGGGCCGCGAGCGGCGGAGATTCGGTATGGAACGGCGGGTTCGGTACGGGACGGTGTGGTCAGTGGGATGGTGCTGTCATTAGGACGGCGTGGCGAGCCGAATAGGTTGCCGCCGCGGGCCCCAGTCTCCGGCCTGCCCTTCGTAGACGCCGGGGAGCTTCACGCCGCAGAACGCGCATTGTCCTGAATCTGACAGTGCATAGCGGTCAATACGGTATCTATCTCGGACCACGAGAGCTTCGCCACAGCCCTGGCAGTGCGTCGTCTGGCCCGCCGGGTCGCGGATGTTCCCGGTGTAGACGTACCGCAGTCCCGCACCGACCGCGATCGCGCGGGCGCGCTTGAGCGTGGACGGCGGCGTGGGCGGCACGTCGCGCATCTTGAAATCAGGATGGAACGCCGTGAAATGCAGCGGGACGTCGGGCCCGAGATGCTCGGCGATCCACTCGCACTCGGCGGCGATCTCCGCGTCGGAGTCGTTGTGGCCGGGAATGAGCAGCGTCGTGATCTCGGTCCACACGTCGGTCTCGTGCACCAGGTACCGGAGCGTGTCCAGGACCGCCGTCAGTGAGGCGAAGGCGATCTTCTCATAGAAGCCCTCGGTGAACGCCTTGAGGTCGATGTTCGCGGCGTCCATGTGGGCGTACAGCTCGGCGCGCGGTGCCGGGTTGATGTACCCGGCCGAGACCGCGACGGTCTTCAGACCCAGCTCGCGGGCGGCCTCGGCGCAGTCGGCGGCGTACTCCAGGAAGACCGTCGGGTCGTTATAGGTGAACGCGATCGAGCGGCAGCCGCGGCGCGCGGCCTCGGCCGCGATCGTCTCAGGGGAGGCCGCGGAGGCGAGCGTGTCGGTCTCGCGGGACTTGGAGATGTCCCAGTTCTGGCAGAACCGGCAGCCCAGGTTGCACCCGGCCGTGCCGAACGACAGGACCGGCGTGCCGGGCAGGAAGTGATGGAGCGGTTTCTTCTCGATCGGGTCGATGCAGAAGCCCGAGGACCGCCCGTAGGAGGTCAGAACGATCTGCTCGCCTTCGCGTGCCCGCACGAAGCACAGCCCCCGCTGGCCTTCGCGCAGCCGGCACGCGCGCGGACACACGGTGCACTCGACGCGGCCGTCGTCGAGCGTGCGGTGAAAGTCGGTGCCGACGGTGTGCTCGTCGCCGCCGGAGCGCGGTCTCGGGTTCGTCATGGGCCGCTCGCGGCGCTCGCCCCGACTCCCGACCGCGGCCCGCGGGCATCACCGCGCGGCGATGGAGTGATGGAAGTCATAGGGACAACCGTAGCGCCTGCCGCCGCAGGGTGCGAACACGCAGCCGCGCGGCGCCCACTCGGGCGCCGCGCGGTCCGCAATCAGGTGTCGTCAGTTGAGGCGGTTGCCCGTGGTCGCGTGGAACACGTGCTCGTGGCCCGGCTCGGGGACCACGTAGACCGTCTCGGCCAGACGCGGCACATCCTTGGACTCGGCGCGGACGACGAAGCGCTCACTGCCCCCGTTGTAGGCGGCGTGGCCGTACACGTACGCCTCGGAGCCGAGCTCCTCGACGAGGTCGACCTCGATCGGAATGCCGCCGGAGGACTCGGTGCCGAGCTTGCAGTGCTCGGGACGGATGCCGATGGTGACCTCCTGGTCGGCGCCGTCGGACGTCGCCGCGTCGCGCACCTCGCGCGAGAGCGGGAGCGTGACGTCGCCGAACAGCGCGCCGCCCTCGGTGAGCTTGACGGTCTTGATGTTCATCGCAGGCGAGCCGATGAAGCCCGCGACGAACACGTTGCCGGGCGTCTCGTAGAGCACGCGCGGCGCGTCGCACTGCTGGAGCAGGCCGTCCTTCATCACCGCGATGCGGTGGCCCATCGTCATGGCCTCGATCTGGTCGTGCGTGACGTAGACGGTGGTGATGCCCAGGCGCTTCTGGAGCGAGGCGATCTGGGAACGGGTCTGCACGCGCAGCTTGGCGTCGAGGTTCGACAGCGGCTCGTCCATGAGGAACACCTGCGGCTCGCGCACGATGGCGCGGCCCATGGCCACACGCTGGCGCTGACCACCGGACAGCGCCTTGGGCTTGCGGTTGAGGTAGTCGGTCAGGTCGAGGAGCTTCGCGGCCTCTTCCACGCGCTGCTTGATGTCGGCCTTCGGCATGCGGCGCAGCTTGAGCGCGAACGCCATGTTGTCGAACACGGACATGTGCGGGTAGAGCGCGTAGTTCTGGAAGACCATCGCGATGTCGCGGGACTTCGGCGGGAGGTTCGAGACGTCGGTCTCGTTGATGTGGACCGAACCCTCGTCGATCTCTTCGAGACCGGCGAGCATGCGGAGCGAGGTGGACTTGCCGCAACCGGAGGGCCCGACGAGGACGAGGAATTCGCCGTCCTGGACTTCGAGGTTGAGCCGGTCGACCGCGGGGGTCTCGGAGCCCGGATAGATGCGCGTGGCATCCGAATAGGTCACTGTGGCCATGATGAGGTCCTTTCACTGGCAGGTACGTGCCAGACGATCCGTTGTAAAAGGCGTGCTTATACCGGCTGCTGGAAGGGCTTCGCGGACGCGGGCCCCGCACTGCGGCAGGTGCGCTGCGCGAACGTCGCCGCCGCGGAGCGTTCAGTGAGCCTAACGGCCCATGAATGCCTTTGCCAAGTCACCGGCGTACGTTTGTCCGATTTCCAAGAGAAAGTATATGGAACCGTTACCAGCGTCACGGCCGCTATCGCACGCGCAGCGCCTGCAACAGACCCTCGTCGCCGGCGACGTCGCAGATCCCGAACGGCAGCCGCCCCCACAGCGCGAGCGCGATGTCCGAGGCCGAACCGGCCGCCCTGGCCTGGAGCCCGGCCCGAGCATCGGGATGGTCGAGCAGTGCCGCCCGTCCCTCGTGCAGCCGCACGAACCACGTCGCATCGGCGTCCTGCGCGAACAACTGCGCAAGACCCGCCGCCTCCGGGTGCGAACCGCGCCGGTCTCCCACCGGGAGGAACGCCTCGAACGCCTCCGTGATCACCTCGGCGGCCAGCGCGGCGGGAATCGGCGCGGTGGTGCCGACGGCCATCTGCGCGTCCCAGCGGGCCAGGCCCGTCGCGACGGCGAGCCGGCGATACCAGAAATCGGCTCGCCACTGGACCGGAGCCCAGGTCCAGACCGGCGCGTCTCCCGGGCGCGATGCGAGCGCGTCGAGGGCACGATCGAGCGCCGCATCGAACACGATGAGCGCCTCGAGCTCGTCGAGGCGCACCGGCGGCGGTTCGGGCACGTCCCGCTCGGGGGCACCGGCCTCCACGGCGGCGACCGCCCAACGGTAGAGGCGCACGAGCTCGGCCAAGAGCCCGACCACGGTCGTGTCGGGACGCGAGGGCACGAGACGGCCGAGCGCTCCCCGGTCGGCGATCTCCCGCAGACCGTCGGCCTCGTGCCGCAGTTCGGTCGGATAGTCCGTGATCCGTGGCTTCGACATGGTGACCGCCGATCATTGTGGCCCATGAACAGCTTAGGCTTTGCGGCGTGACAGACGCCAGCCCGAATGGAAGCGAGCTTACCGCGACAGGCCCCGATCCCGGCGGCATGCTCGGACGATTCACGACGCTGCGGCTCGGCGGCCCGGCCCGACGCCTCGTGACGGCCGCGACCGCCGAACAGGCCGTCGAGGCGCTGCGCGCCGCCGACGAACCCACGCTGCTCCTGGCCGGAGGCAGCAACGTCGTCATCGGCGACGCCGGCTTCGACGGGACGGTGGTCCTGCTGCGCGGAGGCGGCATCGAATGCCTCGACGGGGACTTGGTCCGCGTCCAGGCCGGACAGGTCTGGGACGAGTTCACCGCCTGGACCGTCGCGCACGGGCGCTCGGGCGTCGAATGCCTCAGCGGCATCCCCGGCTCGGCGGGGGCCACCCCGATCCAGAACGTCGGCGCCTACGGCCAGGAGGTCGCCCAGACGATCGCCTCGGTGCGGGTCTGGGACCGCGAAGCCGACGAGATCCGCGACTGGTCTCCGGCCGAATGCGGCTTCGCCTATCGTCACAGCGTCTTCAAGCACGAACACCGCTACTTCGTGATGAGCGTCGACTTCCGGCTCGAACACAGCGACCTCTCGCAGCCGATCGCGTACGCCGAAGCGGCCAAGCGCCTGGGCGTCGAGGTCGGCGAGCGGGTACCGCTGGCCGCGGCCCGCGAGGTCGTCCTCGCGCTGCGCCGCGGCAAGGGCATGGTGCTCGACGAGGACGACCACGACACCTGGAGCGCCGGCTCGTTCTTCACCAACCCGGTGATCGACGCCGACGACTTCCGCTCGCTCGTGACGGGCCTGGGCCGCGACGCGCCCCACTGGCCGGCCGGCGACGCCGTGAAGGTCTCGGCCGCCTGGCTCATCGGCGCGGCCGGATTCGAGCGGGGCCACCGGCGCGGCAATGTCAGCCTGTCGACGAAGCACACGCTCGCGCTGACGAACCGAGGCGGGGCGACGACGGCCGAGCTGTTGGCGCTGGCGCGCGAGATCGCCGACGACGTCGAGACGAAGTTCGGCATCCGACTGCGTCCCGAACCGGTCCTGATCGGAGCGGATTTCTGACCCGGGGCCGCGCCCGCGGCCGAACCGATCAGGAATCGAGAAGCACCGGCCCGACGCCGACAGTAGCGTGACCGACATGGAGAAGGACACATTGCTCTCGCTCGACGCGATCGCACTCGGTGCATCCGATGCGCGGGCCGCACACGAGTTCTACACGGCGGTGCTCGCTCCCACCGTCACCGACCATGGACAGTGGGTCGATCTCGACCTGCACGGGACCGGGCACCTCGGCCTGTACGGCGCCGAACGCCCGGCCGCGGACGTCGCCGCCGAGGACACGCCGCCGGGTTTCGGCGGTTACGTCATTTCCTATGTCCTCGAACAGCCCAGTGAGGTCGCCGCCGCGGTCGAGGCCGCCGGACGGCACGGCGCGAAGATCCTCAAACCCGCGAAGAAGGCGCTGTTCGGTGCGTTCTCCGGTGCCTTCGAGGCCCCGGACGGCTCCGTCTGGAAGGTCTCGGCTCCCACCAAGAAGGACACCGGCCCCGCGGCGTCACCGCCGGAGCCGACCGAGACCGCGGCCCTCCTCGGCGTCGCCGAACCGAAGCGATCCAAGGTCTTCTACGAGACCCTCGGCATGACCGTCGACCGCGACTACGGCGATCAGTACATCGACTTCGCCCCGGTCGCGGGCGCGTGCCGACTCGGCCTGATGAAACGCGGAGCCCTCGCCAGAGACGTCGGCGTCGACGCGGACGGCGGCCGCCACGGCGCGGTCTTCCACCGCACGGCCACCTCCCGTTCCGAGGTCGACATCCTGATGGACCGGGCGGACACCGCCGGAGGCCGGATCACCTCGCCTGCGACGGCACGAGAACAGGGCGACTACGCGGGGCATTTCACCGACCCCGACGGCTTCCAGTGGCAGGTGTCCTATACGCACTAGCGGCCCACGGGCGGCGGCGACCGCCCGCCCCGCACACGCACGGGGGCCGAGGCGAATCCCGCCCCGGCCCCAACGATGCTTCGTCTTACAGCCCCTGCACGACTTCGCGCATGAGGTTCGCGGTCTCGCTCGGCGTCTTGCCGACCTTGACCCCGGCGGCCTCAAGGGCGTCCTTCTTCGCGTCGGCGGTGCCGGCCGAACCGGAGATGATGGCACCGGCATGGCCCATCGTCTTCCCGGGAGGCGCGGTGAAACCGGCGATGTAGGCCACGACCGGTTTGGTCACGTGGGCCTTGATGAAGTCCGCCGCACGCTCCTCGGCGTCGCCGCCGATCTCGCCGATCATGACGATCGCCTTGGTCTCGGGGTCCTCTTCGAAGGCCTTGAGGCAGTCGATGTGCGTCGTCCCGATGACCGGGTCGCCGCCGATGCCGACCGAGGTCGAGAAGCCGATGTCGCGCAGCTCGTACATGAGCTGGTAGGTCAGCGTGCCGGACTTGGAGACCAGGCCGATCGGCCCCGAACCGGTGATGTCGGCCGGGGTGATGCCCGCGTTCGACTTATCGGGGCTGGCGATGCCCGGGCAGTTCGGGCCCACGATGCGGGTCTTGCCGCCCTTGGACTCGGCGTGGTTCCAGAACGAGACCGAGTCGTGCACCGGGATGCCCTCGGTGATGACCACGACCAGGCCGATCTCGGCGTCGATCGCCTCGATGACGGCGGCCTTGCAGAACGCCGGAGGCACGAACACCACGGAGGTGTCGGCGCCGGTCTCGGCCATGGCCTCCTGCACGGAGGCGAACACCGGGAGGCTCTGCCCGTCGAAGTCGACCTTCTGGCCGGCCTTGCGCGGGTTGACGCCGCCGACGACGTTCGTGCCGGCCTTCAGCATGCGGCGCGTGTGCTTCATGCCTTCGGATCCGGTCATACCCTGGACGATGACCTTGCTGTTCTCGGTGAGGAAGATCGCCATGGCCTAGGCCTCCTTGTTCGCGAGCTCTGCGGCCTTGTCGGCTGCGGCGTCCATCGTGTCGACCTCGGTCACGAGCGGGTGGTTCGCGTCGGCGAGGATCTTGCGGCCGACCTCGGCGTTGTTGCCGTCGAGCCGGACCACGAGCGGCTTGTCGACGTCCTCGCCGCGGTCGGCGAGCATCTGGAGCGCGCCGATGATGCCGTTGGCGACCTCGTCGCAGGCGGTGATGCCGCCGAAGACGTTGACGAAGACGCTGCGGACCTGCGGGTCCGACAGGACGACCTCGAGCCCGTTGGCCATGACGGAGGCGGAGGCGCCGCCGCCGATGTCGAGGAAGTTCGCGGGCTTGACCCCGCCGTGCTTCTCTCCGGCGTAGGCGACGACGTCGAGGGTCGACATGACCAGCCCGGCGCCGTTGCCGATGACGCCGACCTGGCCGTCGAGCTTGACGTAGTTCAGGCCGGCCTCGCCGGCGCGCTGTTCGAGCGGGTCGACCGCGGACTTGTCCTCGAACTCGGCGTGCTCGGCGTGGCGGAAGTCCGCGTTCTCGTCGAGGGTGACCTTCGCGTCGAGCGCGAGGATCTTGCCTTCGGGGGTGCGGACCAGCGGGTTGACCTCGACCAGGGTCGCGTCTTCGGCGACGAAGGCGTCCCACAGTTTGACGAAGACGTCGACGAGCTGTTCGCGCAGTTCGGCCGGGAACCCGGCCTGGTCGGCGATCTGCCCGGCGATCTCGGGCGTGACGCCGACACCGGCGTCGATCGGGGTCTTGACGACCTTCTCGGGGGCCGTCTTGGCGACCTCTTCGATCTCCATGCCGCCCTCGGTGGAGGCGATGCACAGGAAGGTGCGGTTCGCGCGGTCGAGGAGGTACGAGAAGTAGTACTCGGAGTCGATGTCGGCCGTGACGGTCAACATGACCTTTCCGACCGTGTGCCCCTTGATGTCCATGCCGAGGATGTTCGTGGCATGGGTCTGGGCCTCTGCGGCGGTGTCGGCGAGTTTGACGCCGCCCGCCTTGCCTCGGCCGCCCACTTTCACCTGCGCTTTGACGACCACTCGGTCACCGAGGCGCTCAGCGAGCTCCACGGCCTCCTGCGGGGTGGTGGCGACGCCGCCGTCCAGTACCGGCACACCGTGCCGGGCGAACAGTGCGCGGCCCTGGTATTCGTACAGATCCACTGTAGAGTCCGCTCCAGTAGCTAGTCTTCCTTGGCCGGGGTCGCCTGGCCCGACCCGCTCGCCCCGGGCGGCCCGGAGCCGCGGAATCGGCGGCCGGGGCCGCGGGCCGGAAAATCTGGTCAGGTGCCCGTTAGCGCAGCGTAACGCGCGGTCGGGCAGTGCGACTGCCTGCGGGGCATCGATGTGACGAGATCGAAGCCCGCGAGGGCGAGAGCGGAGCGAAGCGCGGCCGGGCCGGGAGGGACGGCATTCGGCGGTACGGCGGAGCTGCGGGCCTGTGCCCGCTCCGCGGCGCTGCTCGCGGGGCCGTTCACGGGGCGAGGCTCTCGTGGAGC
>JAJYSW010000003.1:0-27790 GCA_021793335.1 Actinomycetes bacterium | reverse complement strand
GCTCCGCGGCGCTGCTCGAAGGGCGGCTCACGGCGCTCTCCGCGGATTCACGGGCCGCATATGAACGGGGACCGGACGCACCCCTCAGGCGTCCGGTCCCCTTATAAACGGGAATCAAGCCCACCCCTCAAAGGCTTGATTCCCTTTAGGCACGATGCCCTATCGCCACCCCTCAATCGACAGGGCATCGGCAGTCTGTGGCATGGCTCTATGAGCCATACGATACCGGTGAGCGATGGCTTTCGTCTCGCTCTCCGACGTATCTCGCGTAGCTTTGCCACTACGTCCGACACTAATAAGAACGAGGCTGTCCGCGCCCGGTTACGGGCCCGTCGAAATCTTTTTCCAAAACTCCCGAATCAGCTGGTAGGAGCCGGGTGTTCCTTTGCGGCGCCACCGTTGTGGCGCGAGCCGACATGCTCGGCCACCCATCGGGCGATCGTCTGCGTCGAGGCCCCGGGACCGAAAGTAGTGGCCACTCCGGCCTCACGCAGCGCCTCCGCGTCCTCATCGGGAATGATCCCGCCGCCGAACACCACGATGTCGCGCGCATCGGCCTCATCGAGCAGGCGCAGCACTCGCGGGAACAGCGTCATATGGGCACCGGAGAGAATGCTCAACCCGATCGCGTCGGCGTCTTCGGCCAAGGCCGTCGCCACGACCTGCTCGGGTGAATTGTGCAGACCGGTGTAGATCACTTCCATGCCGGCGTCGCGCAGTGCGCGAGCGACGACTTTCGCGCCGCGATCGTGCCCGTCCAGACCGACCTTCGCCACGACCACCCGGACAGGCGCCCCACGGTTCGGCGCGCGCGATGCAGACATAGTGACCTCCTCGTCTGCGGCCGCGGCATCAGTGCCGCTGTATGCGGCGCCGCGGTGTCGCCGCGACCGCCGCGGCCGTCATACGAATGAGCTTAGTCGTGACCGGACCGAGCGCAAAGGCTACCGGCCGTAAGGCGGCTGCTGTCCCGGCTGCGGGTGCCCCGGCTGCTGCGGGTAAGCGCCGTGCTGACCGGGGTGACCGTGCTGACCGGGGTGGCCCGGGTATTGCACAGCGCCCTTGATGTAGGCGGACGCCTCCCGGTCCTTGATGAAGATCCACGTGGCCCAGGCGTCGGCCCCCACGACGACGATCAGCAGCAGCAGACTGAGCAGCACGAAGCCCGCGCCCACCAGGCCGAGCAGCCCGAGCAGGCCGAGCAGCCCGATCAGGCCGAAACCACCCTGGATCATCATGAGGATGATGCCCGTCAAACGCAGGCCCTTGGCCGCGAGCAGTCCCCGTGGCAGCGTGAAACCGTAGGCGAGGACCGCCAGCGCGAACAGCAGGCCCGGCACCAGCATCACGGCGGTCTGGTCGGCTGCGAACGCGATGTTCACGACGGCGTTGGCGAGGCTGATGCCACCCGCGACCAGCGCCATCAGGCCGATGCGCTTGATGCCCGCGGGGACCTGGCCGGCCGCGGCTCCCGCCTGCCCCTGCCCGTACGGCGGGCCACCCTGCTGCTGCGGCGGCTGGTACTGGGCCTGCGGCGGCTGCTGGCCGTACGGCGGCGGCCCGCCCGGCTGCTGCCCATAGGGTTGCCCGGCCTGCGGCGGCGGCGCCGGTTGACCGAGCGGATTCGGCTGCCCCGGCATCTGCGTGGCCGGCTGAAAATTGGTCTGCGCCTCGCCCGACGGCGGCATGACCGAAGTGTCGTCGAACGGCGAGGGCGGGGCGGCCGGCCCGGTGGGATTGCCGAGCGGGGAGGGCGGCGGAGGCGGCGGGGCCGCAGCCCCGCCGGTCTTGCGCAGCTTCATCGTCGAGTCGAGATTCTGGGAGCCCGCGGCCTGCGGAGGCTCGGACTGGGAACCCGGCTTGAGTTTGAAGGTGCCGCCGTCCTCGTCTTCCTGCTGTCGGTTGTCGGGGTGGGTCATGGGATCTACTCTCCAAGCCGGATCGAGTCGTGACTTCTCTCGGTCTCACGATACCGACTGCGGCAAACGGCGAGGTGCGGCGCGGCCCGGCCCCGGCCGGTCAATCGCCCGACCCCAGGACCGCGGCGGGCGGCTCACCGAGCGCCCGCCGCGTCGGCATCATCGTCGCCGCGTAGGCGATCACCGCCGCCGCGGCCGCGATCGCCGCCATCGGCCACAGTGGGCCCTGCGGCCACGGCCTCCCGGTGAAACCGAGGCCCAGAAGCGACATCGGCGGCACCGAGATCGCCAAACCCGCGCCGATCGCCATGGCCGAGAGGAGCACCGCCTCCCGGCGCACCATCGACCGGATCTGCCTCGGCGTCGCGCCGACGAGACGCAGCGCCGCGAACTCACCGCGTCGCCGCGAAGTGGACGCGACCAGGCTGTTACCCACGCCCAGCAGGACGTAGCCCAGGAGCGCCACGCTCACGAGCAGGTTGATCCACCGCTCGGGGGACGATCCGGGGCCCGCGGCGATCATCGCGGGCCCGGCCCGGACGTCCAGGCCCGGCCGGTCCGACGCCCACACGGTGGCCGCCGCCGCATCGCCGCTCAGCAGGACCGCCTCGAACAGGCGCGCACCGCTGTGCGCGGCCAGCAGATCGGTGGAGACGATGACGGAGCCGAAGCCGATCCCGCGCTCGTACGTCGCGACCACGCTCGGGCGCACCGCGACGCCGTTCGCCAGGACCAGGCGCACCTCATCGCCCACGTCCACGCCCCACACCCTGGCCGTCGCAGTGCTCACCGCGATGCTCTCCCCGGCGAGATCGGCCAGGTCGCCCGCGTCCACCCGCACGTCGACCACCTGCTCGGCCCCCGGCCCGAACGCCGGGGCCGCATACGACTCGGCCCACCGGTCCCCTGCGAACTCGTATTCGCGCAGCACGGTGGTCGAGGTCATCGGCACCGCCGCGGTGACGCCCGGTTCGTCTGCGAGCTCGGCGATCTCGGCCGGGGCGACGCCGCCGACCGCCGCGCCGGTGACCGTCGCATCGGCGCGCAGCCCCGCCTCCAGATCTGCTGCGGCGGCCCGTTCCACTGTCGTCTGCGTGTAGAGCTGCGTGAGCGTCAACGCGACCGCGAGTGCCAGCACGGTCACCGAACCGGCCGTGCGCAGCGCATAGGTGCGACTGTTGCTCACCGCCAGCCACTGCGGGGCCCCCGTTCGATCGCTCAGCCGTCGGGCGGCGTGACCGGTGAGGGCCCGCACCAGCGCCGGAGCGGCCAGCGCCAGCCCGACGATCGCCATCAGCGCACCCGTCGCCGTCGAGACGAGGGCCGCCTCGCTGCGCGTGAACAACGGCAACAGCGACTGCGCCAGTGCCGCCGCGAACAGGACCAGGCCGACCCGGACGCGAAGATGCGAAGGCTCGCGCGGCTCGACCCGCGATTCGGCCACCGCTTCGGTGGCGGGCATCCGAGAGATCCGCATCGCCGCGCCGCGCGCGGCCAGTTGCGCCGTCGGCAGCATGAGCGCCGCGGCGAGGAGGGCGCTGAGCGGGGTGCGGGCCAAGGGCAGCGCCTCGCTCAGCAGGCCGACTCCGGTGAGCGCGTCCGCGAACGCCCCGGCGAGCAGGTGGCCGACGGCGATGCCGGGGACGAGCGCGATGGCGGCCACGGCGGTGGCCTGGGCGGCGACGAGCCGCCGCACCCGGCGCGGAGTGGCCCCGAGCGCACGCAGCAGTGCGAGATCACGGCGCTGGTTCGCCACCGAGACCGACAACGCACCGGCGACGACACAGCCGACGAGGATCAGGACCGTCCCCGACAGGGACCCGGCCATGGCGACCAGTTCGCCGCGCGTGGCCGCCGCAGTGAAGAACTCCACGTCGCCGCGCGCCTCACCGGTGGCCACGATGAGGCCCTCGGGCAGGCCCGCCGCCTCGATATCGGCCGCGACGTCCGCGAGCGAAGCACCGGGCTCGACGGCGACGGCGATCAGATCCACCTCGCCGCCGGGATTCTCGGCCAGGGCCGCCGCCGTCGCCTCCTCGAAGTACACGCCCGAACCGGGCGCGTCGACCACACCGGTCACCAGGTACTCGGCGGTCCCCGCGGCAGTGGCGATCTCGGTGCGTTCGCCCACCGCCAGGCCGGCGTCCGTAGCGATCGCGGCGTCCAGGACGATCTGGCCGGGGCCCTCCGGCGCGGTGCCGTCGAGGACGGACCCGCCGAGTGCGGCCGAGGCCCAGCCGTGCCCCTCGGTGGGCGCTTCGAGCGAGAGGATCGAGGCCGGGAACGTCAAATCCCCGACGGCCGCCGCCACGCCGGGAACGGCCGCGACGACCTCGACGAGCTCTGAGGGGATCGTCACCCGCTCGCGCAAAGGAGGATCGAGGTCCTCCGGGACGGGGTGATGCTGCCGGGCGGCGACGAGGATATCGGCCGCCGCGAGCCGTTCGGGGCTCGCGTGCGAGGTCAGTCCGGTCTCGCCGATGACCGCGCACGCGGTGACCATGGCGGCCCCGCCGAACACCGCGCACGCCACGGCGACGAGCCCGCCGATCTGATCGCGGGCCATGGCGAACGCGAAGAGGCGCGGCCTCGCGCCGGAGCCGGCCCGGCGGCCCATCGTCTTCATGGGCGATCGAGCGGGGGACCGGGCCGGGGAGCCCGCAAGAGCGTCAGCCGCCGTGCCAGCTCCTCGGCGGTGGGCTGCACGCAGTACTGGTCGATCCGGCCGTCGGCCATCACCGCGGTCGCGTGGGCCCGGGCGGCGGCGTGCGGATCGTGAGTGACCATGATGGTCGTCTGCCCGAACTCATCGACCAGGCCGCGCAGCAGGTCGAGGACCTCGGCGGCGGTCTCCAGATCGAGCGCGCCGGTCGGTTCGTCGGCGAAGACGACCTCGGGCCGCGCGGCCAGCGCGCGGGCGATCGCCGCACGCTGCCGCTGACCGCCCGAGATCTCGCCGGGCTTGCGCCGCAGGAACGGGCCGAGACCGACCCGCGCCACCAGTTCGTCGAGCCACCCCCGGTCGGCCGCCGCGCCCGACAGGCGCAGCGGCAGCGCGATGTTCTCCTCGACGGTCAACGACGGCAGCAGGTTATAGGACTGGAAGACGAAGCCGATCCGGTCGCGGCGCAGCAGCGTCCGCTTCGTCTCGTTCAGCCGTGAGATCTCGGTCCCGCCGACGAGGACCTCGCCCGACGTGGGGGAATCGAGCCCGGCGGCGCAGTGCAGCAGCGTCGACTTGCCCGAGCCCGAAGGCCCCATCACGGCCAGGAACGAGCCGTACTGCACTTGGAGCGAGACACGGTCGAGCGCGGTGACCGCGCCGTCATAGGTCTTCGTGACGTGCCGCATGAGCAGCGCGGCGGGCCTGGTCGGGTCCTCGCGCAGCGCCGTCCGCGGCGCCTGCATCGTCGGCATCGTCATCTCCTGCGCTGGAAGTAGCGGATCAGGAGCGTGACCCCCGAGAACAGCGCGACGACGCCGAACGGGACCGCCAGCAGATCGAGGCCGATCAGGGACATGGCGCCGTTGGCGGCGAAACTGAGGGCCAGGATGATCCACAGCAGTATGTCGGTGCCGTGCGAGGTGGGACTCGCCTCGGGCTCGGCGGTCCGATCCGGATCGTTGGGACGGTATTGCTCGGTCATCGTGGGCCCCTTTCGAGGATCATTGCGGCGTTACCTCGAAGATATGGCGAAAAGCGTTGCCTCCCAATGCGGTCAACTGCCGGAATCGAGGTGGGGGCAGCCGTACGCGCCTGGTACAGCCCGCTGTACCGACACCGGCGCGGCCCGGGGGGTAGCGTTTGGGGCCGCACCGGGGGAGGGGTCCGATGGGCAGCGCGAACACGGTCTCGGCCGATGAGCGCCGGATGCTGCGCGAGGCGCTGCGCGCCACCTTCTACAACGCCTACGGGGCCGCCATCGGCCTGCTCGCGCTCTACACCGTGCCGGTGCTGTTGATCGCGGCGCTCCTGTGCGCCGTGCGCATCGGCCGACCGACGGCGCGCCCACTCCTGCGCTGGGTGCGGCGACTGTCCGAATTCGAGCGCGGCCGGCTGCGGCGGATCGGGTACCAGATCGAGTCGCCCTACCACGATCCCGATCCCGGACCGGAGTGGACGCTGCGGTCGCTCGCGGCCGACCCGGACGTGCGCCGGGAGCTGTCATGGCTGTTCCTGCACGCCACCTGGGGGCTGATCCTCGGCCTGGTGGCCCTCCAGATCCCGGTCACGGCCGTCCACGATGCCACCTATCCGCTGTGGTGGTACGCCGTCGGCCCCGCCGAGCAGCGCCTCCTCAACGGCGTCGTCGAAGCCCGCACCTGGGGCACCGCGGTGATCGGCCCCGTGGTCGGGGCCGCCGTGTTCGCGCTGTGGCTCATCGGCGCACCGAAACTGCTCGACCTCCAGGCCCGGCCCGGCCGCAACCTCCTCGGGCCGGACCCGGACACCGACCTCTCCGAGCGCGTCGCCCGGCTCACCGCCACGCGCGCCGCCGCGCTCGACGCCCACGCGGTCGAGCTGCGCCGCATCGAGCGGGCGCTGCACGACGGCGCTCAGAACCGCATCGTCGGCGTCGCCGTGCTCGTGGGAGCGGCGCGCCGGGAGGTCCACCGTGACCCCGGGCGCGCCGATGAGATCCTCGCCCGCGCGCAGGACGCCGTCGAGCAGTCCCTGGCCGAGCTGCGCGCCGTCGTCCGTTCGATCCTGCCGCCGGTGCTGGAGAACCGCGGCCTGGAAGGCGCGTTGAGCGCTCTGGCCTCGGATTGCGCCGTGCCGTGCGAGGTGACCGTCGAAGTGCCCGCCCGCTGCCCTGCCAGTGTCGAGACGACCGCTTATTTCGCTGTGGCAGAGTCGTTGACGAACGTCGCCAAACACAGCGGGGCGAGCCGCGCCGAAATCGAGGTGCGGCTGCACGGCGGCCGCCTCCATGTGCGCGTCACCGACGACGGCCGCGGCGGCGCCGATCCCGCGGGCGGCTCGGGGCTGGCCGGGATCGCCCGCCGCGTCGAGGCGCACGACGGGGACGTGGCCATCGACAGTCCCGTCGGAGGGCCGACCGAGATCAGAGTGGAGCTGCCATGCGGATCGTGATCGCCGAGGACGACACCCTCCTGCGCGAAGGGCTGGGGCTGGTGCTGCGCGGCGAGGGCTTCGACGTCGTCGCCTCCACCGGCGGACCCGAGGAATTCCTGGCCGCCGTCGCCGAGCACCGGCCCGACGTCGCCGTCGTGGACGTCCGGATGCCGCCCACGCACACCGACGAGGGCATCAAGGCCGCCGTCGAGGCCCGCCGCGCCCATCCCGAGCTCGCCGTCCTCGTCCTGTCCGCCTATGTGGAGGAGAGCTTCGCGACCGACCTGCTCGCGGCCGGCGCCGAGCGCGTCGGCTACCTGCTCAAGGAGCGCGTCGGCCGCGTCGACACCTTCGTCGAGGCGCTCCAGCGGGTCGCCGAGGGCGGCACCGCCATCGATCCGGAGGTCGTCGCCCAGCTGTTCGCGCAGCGCCGCGCCGGCGACCCGCTCGAACGGCTCACCCCGCGCGAGAAAGAGGTCCTGTCGGTCATGGCCGAGGGCCTCGGCAACGCCGCGATCGCGAAGCGGCTGTTCATCACCGAGAACGCCGTCCACAAGCACATCCGCAATATCTTCTTCAAGCTCGACCTCGCGCCCGACGATCAGACCGACCGCCGCGTCGCCGCGGTCCTGCGGTATTTGGAGAGTGCCTGAGACCGGTCCGGTCGCGGGCCGCCGCACGGAGGGGACCGGTTCGGTCGCGGCCGGACGCCCGCGTCAGTCGAGCGAGCCCCACATGCCGCGCCGCTCGGCCTTCGCCAGCCGCTCGGCCTTGCGGAGCGTGTCGCCGATGACCAGTTCCTGGTGGCGCAGGATGTAGCACTCGGCCATGCCCTCGGCCACTGCGAGCACGGCGTAGTTCATGCCGTTCTCCATGACCACGTGTGCGAGCAGCCGGTCGTACTGGTCGTAGATCGGGTCGCCCGGATCGGTGAACAAGTGGACGGTACGGCCCTCCAGCTTGTCCTTGGCGTACGCCTTCGCCTCGGCGCCCCAGTCCTCTTCGGCCCTGTAGCCGCCCGATTCGGGGGCGTTGATGCCCATGATGCGCACACGGGTCTTCTCGCCGTCGAGGACCACTCGGAACGTGTCGCCGTCCACCACCTCGTACGCCTCGGCGGTCGCGAAGAAGTCGCCGGGACCTTTCATGCCGTCCTCCACTCTCGATTCGCGGCCGCCCTGCGCGGCCGAGTCTTCGACTCATACTCGCATTCGCCGTGCCGCGGTGGGCCACTCGCATCGGGCATTCGATCAGCGCCGCTGCCCGCCGCCGGGCACCGTCCTATGACAGACTGGGCGGCGTGAAGGAGCGATCGAGCACCCGGTCGGCCGCCGCGCAGCGGGACACGGTGGTCGTCGACCCCGCGAATCGCCGGACGGCGCCTCGCCGGCCCCGCACCCTGTTCGCCTCGGCGGCGGCCACGGTCCTGTGGTGCGCCACGGTCGTCTACACCCCGATCCTCGTCCTGGTCATCCTCGCGTGGTGGCTCGCCGGACGATCCGGCGACGTCTCCGCCGTGGTCGCCGCCGCCGGAGCCGCCTGGCTCGCCGGGCACGGCGTGGGCGTCGCCATCGGATCGCTGCATCTGACGGTCACGCCGCTGCTGCTCACCGTCGTGCTCGCGTGGCGGCTCGCCAAAGCCGCCGCCGGAACCGTGCGCGCGATCGGCGGCAGGGACGCCGCCGCCGTCCGGGCCGCCGCGGGCACGGTCTCACTGCTCTATGTCGGACTCGCCGCGGGCGCGGCGGCACTCGTCTCCACCGGCCCGTTCACCGTCTCGGTGACGCGGACCCTCGCCTGGGTCGTGCCATTCGCCATCGCCGCCACGGCGTTCGGTGCGGCCCGCGAAGCGGGCGTGCTGCCCTGGGAGCACGCCTCGGCCTGGCTGCGGCGCGGCATCCGCACCGGCGCGCTCGTGACCGTCTCGCTCCTCGCCGTCGGCTCGGCCGCCGTCGGCGTCGCGATCGCCGTGCGCGGCGGCGACGTCGCCGACACGCTGCGCCTCTACGGCTCCGGAGCCTGGGCCGTGGCCCTGCTGAGCCTGCTGTACCTGCCGAACCTCGTGATCTGGGCCGTGGCCTACCTCTGCGGCCCCGGCTTCGCCATCGGCGTCGACACCGCGGTGCAGGCCGAACTGGTCGAACTGGGCCCGCTCCCGGCGTTCCCGCTCTTCGCGGCCGTCCCCGCAGGCCCGCTGCCCGCGTCGGCGACCATCCTCATCGGGCTCCCGCTCATGCTCGCGACCGTGTTCGGCGTTCTCCTGACCTACCGGTCGCCCGATCTGCGCGTCCCCCGCGTCATCACCGCCGCGATTCTCGCCGCCTCCGTCTCCGCCGGGCTCCTGGGCTGCCTGTCGTGGCTCTCGGGCGGCGCCGCAGGAGACGGTCTGCTCGCGCGGATCGGCCCGAACCCGTGGGCGGTGGCGATGCTCGGCGGGCTCCAGACCCTCATCGGCCTGGTGGGAGCGGCCCTCGTGGCGCGCCTGTTCGCCGTGCACCGGCGCGCCGCCGAATCCGAGCTGGTGCGGCGAGACACGGTCGTCATCCCCGACCAGGCGCGGAGCCGCGACGACGCGTTACGGTACTGACGTGACCTCGCGCAACTACGGCTCCTCAAGCGCCGCCGTGCCCAAGAAACTGGTCGTGCTCGTCTCCGGTTCGGGCTCCAACCTGCAAGCCCTCCTCGATGCCTGCCGTGAGCCCGAATACGGGGCCGCCGTCGTCGCCGTCGGCGCCGACCGGGACGGCACGCTCGGCTTGGAACGTGCCGCCGCCGCAGGCGTCCCCACGTTCGTGCGCAAGGTCCGCGACTACTCCGACCGTGAACAGTGGGACGCCGACCTCACCGAGACGGTCGCCTCCTTCGAACCGGATCTCGTCGTCTCGGCCGGATTCCTGAAACTGTGCGGCCCGCGGTTCCTCTCGGCCTTCCCCGGCCGCTACATCAACACCCACAATTCGCTGCTCCCGGCCTTCCCCGGCATGAACGGCCCCGGCGAAGCCCTCGCCGCCGGTGTGAAACTCGCCGGAGCGACCCTCTTCATCTGCGATTCGGGCGTCGACACCGGCCCGATCATCGCCCAGACCGCCGTCCCGGTCGAAGACGACGACACCGTCGACACGCTGACCGAGCGCATCAAGGAGGCCGAACGCGGCCAGCTCGTCACCGCGGTCGGCCGCATGGTCCGCGACGGCTGGGCCGTCGACGGACGTCGGGTCCGCCTCGGCTGAGCGGCGATGCTCCCCTCTGCCGTCAACGCCCTTGAGGCGAACACGCTCCTCGCCGCCTTCGCAGCGCTGCCGTTCGCGGCCGCGCTCGTTTGGGCGCTCGCCACCGCCAGAATCCGCAGAGGCCGCCCGGCGAGGGCGGCCTGGCGCGACTCGATAGCGGAAGTCGGAGCCGTGGTCGGCTCGATCCCCTTGCTGTTCTTGGGGTTGACCCCGCGCGACGGCGCCGCGGCCGTCCAGCTCGTCCCGTTCGTCGATCTCGCCGATCTGGCCGAGGCCGCGCCGCGCGTCATCGTCGAGCAGTTGGTCGGAAACCTGCTCATCCTCGCCGCCGCCGGGTTCTTCCTGCCGATCCGCTTTCGGCTCGGCCTCGGCCGGATCGCGGTCGGGGCGGCCATGGCCTGCATCGCGATCGAGACGATCCAGTACACCTTTGTGGGCGGCCGGGTCGTCTCGGTCGACGACGCGATGCTCAACACGCTCGGCGCGGTCCTGGCCGCACTCGCCTCCAGGCGCTGGTGGCGTGTCCGGTCACCGGACGGCGAGACGCACGCGGTCGCCGGGGCGCTCGGCCGCTGAAGGCGCGATCGGCATGGTCCGGCAGTCGGTGCACCGGTGCGGGGCCGTGTCGGCGTTCACCTGCCAGCCCTCGGCCTCGGCCGCGTCGCGCAGCACCGGCCAGCTGTAGAAGGAGTCGTCGCCGCAGTCGAACCGAGTACCGCAGCCGTCGCAGTGCAGCTCGTACTCGAGGGTGCCGTTCATTGAAAAATAGCTATGTCTACTCATTGCTCGTCCTTGTGCCCGCCCGGCGCGTCGGAGAAACATGCGTGCCGGGCGAGAATCGATGTGATCCCATGCCGTTGCCGTGGTCCGTCCTCGGCCGATCTGCTCGGCGTCGGGACCGGCCAGGACCCTGCGGGGCCCGGCCAGGCGGTCATGGGGATGGTCAAGGTGGGTGCGCCGCAGGCGCGGGAGGCCCGCTCGCGCTTTCGTTGCCGATGCGCCGCCGACCGTTCGCTCAGGGTGGTCTCGGGGCCGCCCGCATCGGGGCCGGGGCGCTCGACCTCAGCGGTGAGGTCAGGCGGTGAGGGCGGTGCGTCCGGCTCGATCCGGACGGTGCCGGTCGCCTCTTCGGCTCAGGAGGCCCTCGGCGTCGCCGGTCGGGAGTCGTGCCGCCCGAGCAGTCGCCGGGGCGGGCGGTCGAACGCTCCGAATGGAGCGGCGCGCATCAGCATCGAGAAGTCACCCCCTGGTGTCGACGATTGACTGAACGTCAATAAATGTATAACGCATGGTTTAGATTTCTTCAATGCGAATGTGGGGGATAACTTAGTGATATGAGTATCGGACCTGAGCACGAAGGAGGTGGACATGCGGCATGATTCTTCGAACCTCGCCCGCCCCCGGCACGACCAGGCCGTCTACAGCATCTCGGTGGCCGCCGAGCTGGCGGACATGGCGCCGCAGAACCTGCGCGTCTACGAGGCCCGCGGGCTCCTCGCCCCGCGCCGCACCGCCGGCGGCACGCGCCGTTACAGCGACGCCGACGTGGCGCGGCTCCGCCACATCGGCGAGCTCCTCGACTCCGGCCTCAACCTCGTAGGGGTCAAACGGGTCCTCGAAATGGAGCTGGAGTTGGAGCGGCTCCGCGCCGAACTCGACGAGGCCCGCGTCCGCCTCGGCCGGCACGGCGACGCTTGAGGCCCCGCCCCGCGTGAGGTTCGACGGCCGGGGCCGACGGCCGTGTTACCCTCGGGTCGTCGTGACTGGCGCAGGACGCCGACAGCGCAGGTCTCCCGTGGCACGGACCGGGCAGCTCGTTGTTGAGGGGAGACCCTGGAGGCGTTCGCAGGTGGAGCACCACCGGGGAGCGGCACTGCTGAACCTGTCACTGCGGTCGAACGCCTGGGCCGCAGTCATCTCAACGATTCAGGAGCAGTGCATCCGTGAGCGACGCATCCGTGTCCGCGCCATCCCGTCCCATCAAGCGCGCCCTCGTCTCGGTATTCGACAAGACCGGCGTCGTCGAGCTGGCCGCCGACCTCCACGCCGCCGGCGTCGAGATCGTCTCCACCGGTTCGACCGCGGCCCGCATCAGTGAGGCCGGCGTCCCGGTGACCAAGGTCGAAGACCTCACCGGCTTCCCCGAGATCCTCGACGACCGCGTCAAGACCCTCCATCCGAAGGTCCATGCGGGGCTCCTCGCCGACGTGCGCCGGGAATCGCACCGCGATCAGCTCGCCGAACTCGACATCGCCTCGTTCGATCTGCTGGTCGGCAACCTCTACCCCTTCGCCCAGACCGTCGCCTCCGGCGCCGGATTCGACGACATCGTGGAGAAGATCGACGTCGGCGGACCCTCGATGGTCCGCGGCGCGGCCAAGAACCACGCCAACGTCGCGGTCGTGGTGGACCCGACCGACTACGAGTGGATTCGCGCCGCGGCCGCCCAAGGCACCACCGCCGAGCAGCGACTCCACCTGGCCGCCAAAGCCTTCGCACACCTGGCCTCCTATGACGCGACCGTCGCGACCTGGCTCGCGCAGCAGTCCGCCTCCGAAGGGCTCCCCGATTTCCACGCCGTGCCCGCCGCCAAGCTCGCCGACCTGCGCTACGGCGAGAACCCGCACCAGGGCGCCGCGCTCTACGACGACCCGCTGGCCCCCGCCGGGCTCGCGCAGGCCGAGCAGCTCCACGGCAAGGCCATGAGCTTCAATAACTACACCGATGCCGACGCCGCCTGGCGCGCCGCCCACGACTTCACCGAGCCGTGCGTGGCGATCATCAAGCACGCCAACCCGTGCGGCATCGCGGTCGGCGTCTCGATCGCCGAAGCGCACCGGCGCGCCCACGAGTGCGACCCGGTGAGCGCCTTCGGCGGCGTCATCGCCGCCAACGGCGAAGTCGACGGGGCCGCGGCCGCCCAGATCGCCGAGGTCTTCACCGAGGTCGTGGTCGCCCCGTCCTTCAGCGAGGAGGCCGTCGAAGCACTGACGAAAAAGAAGAACATCCGTCTGCTGCGCGCTCCGGCCTGGGAACCTCCGCGGCTGGAGCTGAAGCCGATCTCGGGCGGAGTGCTCGCCCAGCGCCCCGACCGCATCGACGCCGAGGGCGATGACGCCGCCCAGTGGCGGCTGGTCACCGGCGAGCCCGCCGACGAGGCCACCCTCGCGGACCTGGCGTTCGCGTGGCGGGCCGTACGGTCGGTCAAGTCGAACGCGATCCTCTTGGCGCGTGGCGGCGCATCCGTCGGCGTCGGGATGGGGCAGGTGAACCGGGTCGACTCGGCGAGGCTCGCGGTCGAGCGGGCGGGCGAGCGGGTCGAGGGCGCCGTCGCGGCCTCCGACGCGTTCTTCCCGTTCCCCGACGGACTGGAGATCCTCACCGGGGCCGGAGTGAAGGCCGTCGTCCAGCCCGGGGGATCGGTCCGCGACGAGGAGGTCGTCGCCGCCGCGAAGCGCGCGGGGATCACCATGTACTTCACCGGGACGAGGCACTTCACGCACTGAGCGGAGCGAGGCGGCGAAGCGGAGGGTACGGCGCGCTGCGGTGATGTGGACTCGATCGGGAGCGCCCGGACCGGGTTTCCTGCTCGGTGTTGCTGGTCGTTGCTCGGCGTTGCTCTGTGAGGGCCGGGAGGCCTTCGATGCCTCCGGCCCGGCCATGACCGCATGCGCGGGCCCGGACCGTGTTCCCGCTTTGCGGTGGTGCGGCCGGGGCCCGGCCCAGCGGGCGGGCCCTCGCTGCACGCCGAGGCTCGCGGGCATGGAGGAAGCCCCGACCGCGGCCCCTTGCGGCACGGCGGAGGCCACGGGCCGCTTCCCCAGCGCGCGAACAGCTCCGAGGCCCCGGCCGAGAGTCCTGAGCGGGCGGTGCCCGAGTCCTTGCAGCGGCCCTAATGCGCGAGGAAGCGGAACACCCGCTTGGGCGTCCACGGCGTCGCCGTCCCGGCCGCGCCGCCGGCGCCGTTCGTGCCGTGCGTGTAGAACGTGAACGAGTCGACCTCGAACTTCGCTTCGAAGCCCGCCAGCTCCTGGAACGTCCGGTCCAGCGCCTCGCTGCTCACATCCTGCGCCACCGTCACGTGCGGGTGGTACGGAAAGCGCTGCTCACGACCTCTGACGGGCCCGCTCCGGATCGCCGATTCGAGCTGTTCGCACACGGCGATCCCGTCGACGACGGCCACGAACACCACTTCGGTGACCGGCCGGAACGAACCCGTGCCGCGCAGGTGCAGCTCGAAGGGCCGCATGTTCGCGGTCAGGTCCTCCAGGTGCGCTTCGAAGGGGGCGAGCGAATCGACCCCGATCACGGTGGGCCCCAGGAGCGTCAGATGCGCGGGCACGGTGTGGCCGAGCGGGTCGCCCGAGGCGATGCGGGCATTGTCGAGCCGGCTCCGCCACGGCTGCGGCACGGGGATCGCCACGCCGACGGTGATGCTCCGCTCGGGATCGAGCGGGGCGGCGCGTTCGCCCGCGGCCCCGACCGCGTCGGGGCCGTGCGTCCCGGCCGCCGGGCCCGGTCCGAGCCGGTCCACTAATGCTGCACCGGGGGGTAGAAGCCGACCTTCTTGTACGCCTTCGCGAGCGTGCGCGAGGCGACTGCGCGGGCCTTCTCGGCGCCCTTGGTGAGAATCCGGTCCAGTTCGGCCTTGTCGTCGAGGTACTCGCGGGTGGCCTTGGAGATCGGTTCGAGCGCTTCGACGACGACCTCGGCCAGGTCGGACTTGAAGTCGCCGTAGCCCTTGCCCCGGTATTCGCTTTCGAGCCGGTCGATCGGGGTGCCGCTGAGCGCCGAGTAGATGCAGAGCAGGTTGGAGACGCCCGGCTTGTTCTCGACGTCGTAGCGGACTGTGGGCTCGGAGTCGGTGACGGCGCTCTTGATCTTCTTGCGCATCTGGTTCGGCTCGTCGAGCAGGTTGAGGCACCCGCGCGGGCCCGAGGAGGATTTCGACATCTTCTTATCGGGCTCGGTGAGGTCCTTGATGGTCGCGGTGCCCTTGACGATGTGCGTCTCGGGGACGGTGAACGTCCGCCCGTAGGTGTTGTTGAAGCGGATGGCCAGGTCGCGGGAGAGTTCGAGGTGCTGCCGCTGGTCTTCGCCGACGGGCACGCGCTCGGTCTGGTAGAGCAGGATATCGGCGGCCTGGAGTACCGGGTAAGTGAACAAGCCCACCGTTGTGCGTTCTTGTTTGGCGGACTTGTCCTTGAACTGGGTCATCCGGGAGGCTTCGCCGAAACCGGTCTCGCAGCCGAGAATCCAGTTCAGCAGCGCGTGCTCGGGCACCTGGGACTGGATGAACAGGGCGGAGCGCTCGGGATCGACGCCCAGGGCGAGCAACTGCGCCGCCGAGGCACGGGAGCGTTGGTGCAATACCTTGGGATCATGACTGATCGTGATCGCGTGCTGATCGACGACGCAGTAGAACGCGTCGGAGCTCTCCTGGAGTGCCACCCACTGCCGCAGCGCGCCCAGATAGTTCCCGAGGTGGAATGAGTCCGAGGTGGGCTGAATCCCCGAGAACACCCGGGGCGTGCTGTCTGCGGTGGTCATGAGTCGATTCTGACATCCGGCGCCGAGGCCCGATCACCCGGGATTGCGGGAGGACCCAAATTGATGTTTAATTGTGTTTGATCTTGAGTAATATATTTCTGGAGTCGAAGGAGCCACCGAAGATGTTGGCGCAGCAGCGACAGAGTCGAATCGCCGAGCGCGTCCACCGGACCGGCGCGGTCCGGGTGGCCGAACTGGTCGACGAATTCGGCGTATCGGACATGACCATCCGGCGCGACCTCGAAACCCTCGCCGAGCGCGGCCTGGTCGCCAAGGTCCACGGCGGCGCGACCGCGGTGGACTTCGGCTCCACCTCCGAACCCGGATTCGCGGTCAAGCAGGTCCGCCAGGAGGCCGAGAAGGCGGCCATCGCCGAAGCCGCCACCGGCCTCGTCGGCCCCGGACAGGCCATCGCCCTGTCCGCCGGGACCACGACGTGGACGCTCGCGCACCGGCTCACCGACGTCCCCGACCTGACCGTGGTCACCAACTCGGTGCCCGTGGCCGACGTCTTCTACAAGAGCGGCCGGCCCGACCAGACCGTGATCCTCACCGGCGGCGTCCGCACCCCCTCGGACGCCCTGGTCGGACCGTTCGCGGTCGCCTCGCTCGAACGGGTCAACGTCGACACCGTCTTCCTCGGCGTCCACGGCATGTCGGCCCGCGCCGGGTTCACCACGCCGAACCTGCTCGAAGCCGAGACCGTCGCGACCCTCGCGGAGAAGGGCCGCAGGCTCGTGGTCCTCGCCGACCACACCAAGTTCGACGTCGTCGGCATCGCCACCGTCGCGGCCCTGTCCGACGCCGACGTCATCGTCACCGACACGGGACTGGGAGAGGAGGCCCGCAAGATCCTGGCGGAGCACGTCGAGCGGATCGTGCTCTCCTCCACGACCGTCCCGTCACCGCCTCGACGCCGAGGCGCCACCGAATGAACACCCGAGAAGAGACCAGTGTGAGCGAACCACGCGTGTACACCGAGACCGGCAGCCTCGCCGACGGCCGCCAGGTCCACTACTTCAACACCACCGCCGACGCCCGGCGCGCCTCCTTCGCGGACAAACGCGACCTCGGCGAACGCGCCGAAGCCGGCCAACTGCGATACGACCCGCTCCGCGACGAGTGGATCGCCGTCTCCGCCGGGCGCAACGCCCGCCCCCAACTGCCGGTCGCCTGCCCGCTGTGCCCCTCCGAAGGCCACGAGCTCACCGAGATCCCCGCGCCGGACTACGAGGTCGCGGTCTTCGAGAACCGGTTCCCGAGCTTCGGAGGAGCGCTGCCCGAGACCGGCGCGCCCGTGCCCGAGACCGGCGCCCCGGGCCTGGAGATCAGCGTCCCCGCCACCGGCCGCTGCGAGGTCGTCTGCTTCTCATCGCAACACGAGGCATCCTTCGTGGACCTGCCCCCCGAACGCGTCGAACTGGTCGTCCGCACACTCGCCCGGCGCACCGCCGACCTGTCCGCCCGCGGCGACGTCGCCCAGGTGTTCTGCTTCGAGAACCGCGGCGTCGAGATCGGCGTGACCCTGCACCACCCGCACGGCCAGATCTACGGCTACCCCTACGTCACGCCGCACACCCGCCGCCACCTCGAAGCCGCCGCCCGCCACCGCGAGGCCACCGGCCGGAACCTGTTCGGCGACCTCCTCGCCTCCGAACGGACCGGACCGCGCGTCGTCGCCGCGAACGACCTGTGGACCGCCTTCGTTCCATACGCCGCACGCTGGCCCTTCGAGGTCCACCTCTACCCGAACGAACGCTTCGCCGACCTCGCCGAACTGCCCGAGGAGTACATCTCTGCATTCGCGCCCCTCTACCTCGAAGTGCTCCGCCGCTTCGACGGCGCCTTCCGTGCCGACGCCTCCTGCGAACCCGGCCCGATGCCGTACATGGCCGGTTGGCACCAGGCCCCGGTGAACGAACACCGCGACCTCGCGTGGCTCCGGCTCGAACTCGTCTCCACCCGCCGCGCAGCGGGCAAAGTCAAATTCCTGGCCTCCTCGGAGTCGGTCATGGGCGGCTTCGTCAACGACCTCGGCCCCGAGCAGGCCGCCCGGACATTGAGGGATGCACTGTGAAATACCTCGTCACCGGCGGCGCCGGATACATCGGCTCGATCGTCGCCACGATGCTGATCGAAGAAGGACACGAGGTCGTCGTCCTCGACGACTGCTCCACCGGGGCCGCCGAGCGCGTCCCCGCCGGAGCCGAGCTCGTCCGGCGGCCGGTCCAGGCCGCGGCCGAAGTCCTCGACGCCACCTTCAACGGCGTGCTCCACTTCGCGGGCCTCATCGCCGCAGGCGAATCCATGCAGAAACCCGACATCTACTGGGAGGCCAACACCGCCGGGACCTTCGCCCTGCTCGACGCCATGCGCGAGGCCGAGGTGAAGACGCTCGTGTTCTCCTCCACGGCCGCCGTCTACGGCGACCCGACCGAGATCCCCGTCCGCGAGGACGCCGCCAAGGCCCCGACCTCCACGTACGGCGCCACCAAGCTCTCCAGCGACATGGCGATCCAGTCCGCGGTCACCGCCTACGGCCTCGCCGCGGTCAGCCTGCGCTACTTCAACGTCGTCGGCGCCTACAAGGACCGCTCCGGCATCTGGCACGGCGAGAACCACTCCCCCGAGACCCACATCATCCCGATCGCGCTCGAAGTCGCCGCCGGGAAACGCGAGCGGATGGTCCTGTTCGGCGAGGACTACCCGACCGAGGACGGCACCTGCATCCGCGACTACATCCACGTCGCCGACCTCGCCGACGCCCACCTGCTCGCCCTGCGCGCCGCCGAGGCCGGCGAGCACAAGATCTACAACCTCGGCAACGGCAACGGCTTCTCCAACCGCGAAGTCGTCGAGACCGTCAAGCGCGTCACCGGCGTCGACTTCCCCGTCACCGTCGAGGGCCGCCGCTCCGGCGACCCCGCCGAACTCGTGGCCTCCTCCGAGAAGGCCGAACGCGAACTCGGCTGGAAACCCAGCCGCGACTCACTCGACCGCATGGTCGCCGACGCCTGGGAGTACTACCGGCATGCCCACGCCTGAGAACACCACCGGCCACCGCAGGAACGGAGCCGAGCCGGACGCGCACGCCGCCGCTCTGGCCGCCACCGCCGTCGAGGTCTTCCGCACCCAGTTCGGCGCCTCGCCCGCGGGAGCATGGGCCGCGCCCGGCCGCGTCAACCTCATCGGCGAGCACACCGATTACAACGAGGGCTTCGTCATGCCCTTCGCCCTCCCCTTCTACGCGGCGGCCGCCGCCGCGAAGGCCGACACCTGGGAGTTCCACTCGACGCACGGCGGCGGCGCGATCGTCCGCTCCGAGACCGTCGAAGGCGTCGAAGGCTGGGCCGCCTACCTCGCAGGCGTCGCCTGGGCGATGAACGAGGCCGGCTACGAGGTCGGACCGGCCCGGATCGCCGTCCACTCGGACGTGCCGCACGGCGCGGGCCTGTCCTCATCGGCCGCGCTCGAATGCGCGGCGCTGCTCGCGCTGGCCGACCTCCACGGGCACACGATCGACCGTGCCGAGGCCGCCCGCATCGCACGCCGCGCCGAGAACGAGTACGTCGGCGCGCCCACCGGCATCCTCGACCAGTCGGCCTCGCTCCTGTGCGAGGAAGGGCACGCCATGTTCATGGACTGCCGCGACCTCGCGCGCGAGCAGGTGCCCTTCAACGTCGAGGAGCACGGGCTGACCATGCTGGTCATCGACACCCGGGCCCCGCACCGCCACGTCGACGGCGAGTACGCCTCGCGCCGCGCCGACTGCGAGGAGGCCGCCCGGCTGCTCGGTGTGGACTTCCTGCGCGACGCCCCGGCCGACGCGCACCTCGACGACGACCGGCTGAACCGGCGTCTGCGGCACATCCTCACCGAGAACCGACGCGTCCTGTCCACCATGGATGTCCTCAAGGGAGGGTCGGTGGCGGGCATCGGGGAGCTGCTCACCGCCTCGCACGTCTCGATGCGCGATGACTACGAGATCTCCTCGGTCGAGCTCGATTCGGCCGTCGACGCCGCGCTGGGAGCAGGGGCGCTCGGGGCGCGCATGACCGGCGGCGGCTTCGGCGGCAGTGCGATCGCCCTGGTCGAGACCGCCCTCGCGCCGAAGATCGAGGCCGCGGTCATGGCGGCCGCGAAGGCCGCCGCACTGCCCAGGCCACAGGTCTTCGCCGCCCGCGCCGCCGCCGGGGCCCACCGAGTGCTGTGACCGGCTCTCACCGGACCCCGGTGTGACGCCCGGTCCCGCCCGGCTGCGGTCGATGCCGCGCCGGGCGGGCGTCTCTGCGATACTCCGGACATGGAATTCATCCAATTGCTTCTGCGGTACCTGCACCTTCTCGGCTTCGCCGCGGTCGTCGGCGGATGGTTCGTCGCCTGGCTCTCCAAGCGCTACAACATCAATGCCGCGATGCTGTACGGCATCGCCGTGCAACTGGCCACCGGCATCGTCCTGTACGGCATGGCCGGGTCCGACGCGAACCACATGAAGCTCGGCATCAAGTTCCTCCTCGCGCTCATGCTGGGAGTCATGATCATCGTCCCGTGGTGGAAGAAGCGGGAGCGGGTCTCGGCCGGGCACTTCTGGGCGATCGGCGGCATAGCGCTGGTGACCGTGGGCGTGGCCGTCTTCTGGTAGCGGTCCGACGCGAGCCGGTCCCTCACTCCCGTGGGAAGTCGCCACTGGAGCGGCATTCGCGTGAAACGCCTGTTCGCAAGTGGTCTCAGTCATAGGATGTTTCGATAACGAGTTGGTCAAGGTGACTGACAGCGGGCGATCCCGGCGGCAATGATTAGGCCCGATGGGAACATCTGAACTGTCGAAGGAGACCAAGATGGCTGTGAAGCCGTACAAGATGGCCTTGGCGGGCGTCGCCGCCACGGGCATGATCGCCCTCACCGCTTGCGGCGAAGCACCCGACGAGGACGGCGGCGGCGACGACACCGAGGCGTCGTTCCATGCCTGCATGGTCACCGACTCCGGCGGCGTCGACGACAAGTCCTTCAACGAGTCCTCGTGGAACGGCATGGTGGCCGCCGAGGAGGCGAACCCCGACATCGAGGTCTCCTACAAGGAATCCTCCAACGAGGCCGACTTCGACCCGAACCTGCTCGCCTCGGTGGACGACGGCTGCGACTTCATCGTCGGCGTCGGCGGTCTGATGACCGAGAACGTCACCGCCATCGCCGAGGACAACCCCGACCTCGCGTTCGCGTCCGTCGACGGCGTCTCCGACGCCCCGAACGCCTACTCGATCGAGTTCGACACCGCCCAGTCGGCGTTCCTCGCCGGCTACCTCGCCGCGGCCCAGACCGAGAGCGGCACCGTGGCCACCTGGGGCGGCATCCAGATCCCCGCGGTCACCATCTTCATGGACGGCTTCGCCGACGGCATCGACCACCACAACGAGGCCAAGGACACCGACGTGAAGCTGCTCGGCTGGGACGTCGAGAAGCAGGAGGGCTCCTTCCTCAACAGCTTCGAGGACACCGCGGGCGGCAAGAGCCTGACCGAGACCTTCATCTCCCAGGGCGCCGACATCATCATGCCCGTCGCCGGCCCCGCCGGCACCGGTGCGGTCACCGCCGCCGCCGAGACCGACGACGTCGCCGCGATCTGGGTCGACGTCGACGGCTGCGAGTCCCTCGCCGAATACTGCTCCGTGCTTCTGACCAGCGTCGAGAAGAACCTCGCCCTCTCGGTCAAGGAGGCCGTCCTGGCCGCCTACGACGGCACCGTCGGCGGCGAGTACATCGGCACCCTCGAGAACGATGGCGTCTCCCTGGCCCCGTACCACGAATTCGAGGACGCCGTCTCGGACGAGACCAAGGAGGAGATCGAGGAGCTCAAGGCCGGCATCATCGACGGCTCGATCACGGTCGAGTCGCCCGCCTCGCCTGGCGCCTAGCAGCCACCCAGAAGGAACCGCATTGCGACTCGAATTGCAGGGCCTGACGAAGAAGTTCGGCTCTTTCACCGCCGACGACGACATCGACCTGGTCGTCGAGCCCGGACAGATCCACGCCGTCCTCGGCGAGAACGGCGCCGGAAAGTCCACGTTGATGAACATGCTGTACGGCATCCTCAAGCCGACCAGCGGCAAGATCCTCATCGACGGCGAACCGGTGGAGTTCTCCGGTCCAGGCGATGCGATCGCCGCCGGGATCGGGATGGTCCACCAGCACTTCAAACTCGTCGGGCCCTTCAGCGTCGCCGACAATGTCCAGCTCGGCCGAGAGCACACCCGCGCCGCGGGCGTGCTCTCGGCGCGGGCCGCCCGCCAGGCCGTGCGCGACGTCTCCGAGCAGTACGGCCTGCACCTCGACCCCGACGCGATCTGCGAAGACCTGCCCGTCGGCGTCCAGCAGCGCATCGAGATCGTCAAGGCGCTCTCGGGCCCCAAGACCGAACTGCTCATCCTCGACGAGCCCACCGCGGTGCTCACCCCCGCCGAGATCCGCGAACTGCTCGGCATCATGCGGTCCCTCGCCGACTCCGGCACGTCCATCCTGTTCATCAGCCATAAGCTCAAAGAGGTCCAGGCCGTCGCCGACACCGTCACCGTGATCCGGCGCGGCAAGGTCGTGGCCGAACTGGAGCCGAGCGCCTCGGAGACCGAGATGGCCTCGGCCATGGTCGGCCGCGAAGTCGCCCTGACCGTCGACAAGACGCCCGCCGAGCCCGGCGAGCCGCGCCTGGAGGTCAGGGACCTCACCGTCGTCAACGACGCCGGGGTCAAAGTCCTCAACGGGCTCGACCTGACCGTCCACGCCGGTGAGATCGTCGGCCTCGCCGGCATCGAGGGCAACGGCCAGACCGAACTGGCCCGCGCCGTCCTCGGCCTCCTCCACCCCGACCGCGGCTCCATCGCCGTCGACGGCGTGAACGTCGCCCGGCTCTCCCCGGCCGCACGCATCGACGCCGGCCTCGGATACATCCCCGAAGACCGCGCCCGCGACGGCGTCATCACCGAGTTCACCGTCGCCGAGAACCTCGTGCTCAACCAGTACCGGAACGAGCCCTACGCCAAACACGGCGTCACCGACGCCGCCGCCGTCCGGGAGCGGGCCGTCGACTCCATCGCCGAGTTCGACATCCGAACCCAGTCGCCGAACGAACCGGTCGCCTCCCTCTCCGGAGGCAACCAGCAGAAGGTCATCATCGCCCGCGAGTTCTCCCGGCCCCGCCGCCTGCTCGTCGCCGCCCAGCCCACCCGGGGCGTCGACGTCGGCGCGACCGAGTTCATCCACTCGCGGCTCATCGCCGAGCGCGACACCGGCACCGGGGTCCTGCTGATCTCCTCCGAACTCGACGAGATCTACGCCCTGGCCGACCGCATCGCCGTCATCTACAACGGCCGCATCGTCGGCGAAGTGGGCCCCGAGACACCCAGGGAATCCATCGGTCGGCTCATGGTCGGCGCCGAGGCCCCCGAGCCCGATGCCCAAGACGCCGAAGCATCAGAAACCCCGCCGACCGACGCCGCGCCACCTGAAACCGAAACGTCCAGCACTTCGACGCAGGATTCTGCAACACCGGACACCGAGATGCCGGACGCCCCGACCCCCGATGCCTCAGGGCCCGATGCCGACGAGGACGACGCCACCAACGGAGGTGACCGTGAGCGCTGAGACCGAAGCGTCGAGCGCCGGACCGCCAGAGACGGACGACGGAACCGAACCCCGCCCGCCGTTCATGGTCATGTTCGGGCGGTACCTGACCGAAGCCAACTCGGTCATGGTCACCGTCTACTCGCTGCTGATGGCCTTCGTCATCGGCGCGATCCTCCTCATCGTCTCCGATGACGCCGTCCGCGGCACGTGGAGCTACTTCTTCTCCCGCCCCACCGACGCCCTGAGCGCCTCGTGGGACGTCGTCTCCAGCGCCTACGTGTCGCTGTTCGAAGGCGCCGTCCTCAACTTCAACACCCTCGACCGCTTCGCCGCCGGCACCGCCGATTTCGGGGACATCCTGCGGCCGATCTCCGAGACGCTCACCAACGCCACCCCGCTGGTCCTCACCGGCCTCGCCGTCGGCCTGGCCTTCCGGGCCGGCCTGTTCAACATCGGCGCCCAAGGCCAGCTGATCCTCGGGATGCTCGGCGCGCTCGTCATCGGTTTCACGATCGATGCGCCCGCCATCGTCCACCTTCCCCTGGCGGTCCTCGCCGGAGCCATCGCCGGAGCCGCCTTCGGCGCCATCCCCGGCCTCCTCAAAGCCCAGACCGGCGCGCACGAGGTCATCTCCTCGATCATGCTCAACAACATCGCCGCGCTGTTCCTCGTGTGGGCCATCAGCACCGAGTTCCTGCACTCAGAGACCCGTTCGGAACTGGTCACCAGACCGGTCAACGACTCCGCGGTCCTGCCCCGGCTCCTCGGCCCGCTCGGCGCGCACCTGCGCGTCAACGCCGCGCTGCTGCTGGCCTTCGCCGCCGCCATCCTCGTGTGGTGGCTGCTGTCACGATCGACCTTCGGCTACCGCATCCGCGCCGTCGGCTTCAACGAGCACGCTTCGGCCACCGCGGGCATGCACATCGGCCGCACCTACACCACCACCATGGGCGTCTCGGGCGCCCTCGCGGGACTCGCCGGGGCGGCCCTCGCCCTCGGCGTCGGCTCCGGCGGCGTCACCACCAACACCGCGCTCGAATACGGCTTCGACGGCATCACCGTGGCCCTGCTCGGCAGAGCCAACCCCGGCGGCATCGTCGCCGCCGCGCTCCTGTTCGGCGCGCTCAAGGCCGGGGCCCTGTCCGCCCAGCCCGCCGTGCCGGTCGACATCTCGACGCTGCTCCAGGCGACCATCGTGCTGTTCATCGCCGCGCCCGCCCTGGTCAAGGCCCTCCTGCGGCTTCGCACACCGCGCGGCGGCCTGGTCACCCTCGAAGCGAAAGGCTGGTGAGCCCCATGGCAGTCGCGACCGCCGCCATCGAGCCGGAGACCCGAGCCCGCCGACGCCACCCCAAGGCCGGCATCGCCTACGTCGTCCTCGGCATCGCCCTCGCCGCGGCGGCGCTCGCCGTCGTCGGGCCGGGGCGCGAGACCACCTTCGCGCTCGACAGGACGATCGGCGACGCCCAGTGGACCGTCCCGACCCGGACCACCGTCACCGTCCTGGCGCTCCTCGCCGCTCTGGCGGGCGGCTGGCTGCTGGCGGGCATGCGCCGCGGTCTCTACCGGCTCGTCTCGACCATCGCGCTCGCCGCGCTCGTGATCGGCCTGATCACCTGGGCCGTGGCCCGTCCGGGCGTGGTCTTCCCCGTCGAAGCCGTCCTGGCCGGCTCGCTGTTCCTGTCGCTGCCGTTCATCTTCGGCGCGCTCTCAGGAGTGGTCTGCGAGCGCTCCGGCGTGATCAACATCGGCATCGAGGGCCAATTCCTCATGGGCGCCTTCGCGGGCGTCTTCGTCGCCAATATCGCCGACAACCCCTACGCGGGGATGCTCGGGGCCATGATCGCCGGGGCGCTCTCCACGATGCTGCTCGCGCTGCTGGCCACCAAGTACCAGGTCAACCAGGTCGTCGTCGGCGTCATCCTCAACCTGCTCGCCCTCGGTTTCACCGGGTTCATGTACGACCAGCTCAAGACCACCGGGGGCTATAACTCGCCCTACGGGGTGGCCTCCAACGCGCTGGACGGCATCGGGCTGGGCTTCCTCTCCGGCATTCCCGTCGTCGGGCCGGTCCTGTTCGACCAGAACATCTTCGTCTACATCGGTCTCTTCCTCGTGTTCGCCATCTGGTTCGCGCTCTTCCACACCCGCTGGGGCCTGCGCACCCGCTCGGTCGGCGAGCACCCGGCCGCGGCCGACTCGATGGGCGTGAACGTCAACCGGCTGCGCTTTTGGAACGTCACCGCCGCAGGCCTGATCTCAGGGTTCGGCGGCGCGTTCTTCACCATCGCGAACTCGCTGGCGTTCAACAAGAACATGACCGCCGGGCTCGGTTTCGTCGCCCTCGCGGTCATGATCGTCGGCCGCTGGAACCCGCTCGGGGCGCTCGCCGGGGCGCTGATCTTCGGGTTCACCACACAGATCGCCGATTACCTCGACGCGATGGGCGGCTCGCCCGTGCCCGGCCCGTTCCTGCAGATGCTGCCCTACGCGGTCACGCTCGTCGTCGTCGCCGGGCTCATCGGCAGGGCCAAGGCGCCCGCCGCCGACGGCGTGCCCTACAACCCGGGGGACCAATGACGAACATCGACTGGGAAGCGCTGCGTGCCCGAGCCGTCGAAATGATGCGGCGCGCGTACGTCCCCTATTCGAAGTACCCGGTGGGCGTCGCCGGGCTCGTCGACGACGGCCGCGTCGTCGCGGGCTGCAACGTCGAGAACGCCTCCTACGGGCTGACCCTGTGCGCCGAGTGCGGCATGGTCTCCGAGCTCGCCGCCACCGGCGGCGGGCGCCTCGTGGCCGTCGCCTGCGTCGATGCCCGGGGCCGACCCCTCACCCCGTGCGGCCGGTGCCGCCAACTGCTCTACGAGCACGGCGGCCCCGAATGCCTCGTGGACGCCGAGCCCGAACCGGTCACCGTGGAGGCCCTCCTCCCCGGCGCCTTCGGGCCGGACCATCTGGACAAGTGAGGAATCGGCAGATGAAGGACGTGCTTTGATCACCGCAGTCGACGTCATTCGGACCAAACGGGACGACGGCGAGCTGTCGACCGCCCAGATCGACTGGGTCATCGACGCCTACACCAAAGGCGAGGTGGCCGACGAGCAGATGTCGGCCCTGGCCATGGCGATCTTCCTCAACGGGGCGACGCCGCGCGAGATCGCCGACTGGACCGCCGCGATGATCCGCTCGGGCATCGTGCTCGACCTCTCCGGCGTCGGCAGGCCGTGTGTCGACAAGCACTCCACCGGCGGCGTGGGGGACAAGATCACGCTGCCGCTGGCTCCGCTCGTCGCCGTGTTCGACGTCGCCGTCCCGCAGCTGTCCGGCCGGGGCCTCGGCCATACCGGCGGCACGCTCGACAAGCTCGAATCGATCCCGGGCTTCGACGTGATCCTCGGTGAATCGGGCATCGTCGCCCAGCTGGAGGAGGTCGGCGCGGTCGTGTGCGCCGCCACCGGCGATCTCGCCCCGGCCGATAAGAAGCTCTACGCCCTGCGCGACGCCACCTCCACGGTGGAGTCGATTCCGCTCATCGCCTCGTCCATCATGAGCAAGAAGATCGCCGAAGGGGCCGACGCGATCGTCCTCGACGTCAAGGTCGGTTCCGGTGCGTTCATGAAGGAGTTCAGCCAGGCGAAGGAACTCGCCGAGACCATGGTGCGCCTCGGCGGCGATCACGGCGTGGACACCAGGGCACTGCTGACCGATATGAGCGTCCCGCTGGGGCGCACTGCCGGGAACGCTCTCGAAGTCCGCGAATCGATCGAGGTCCTCGCCGGGGGAGGACCGCCGGACGTCGTCGAGTTGACCGTCGCACTCGCCCGGGAAATGCTCGCCGCAGCCGGCAAACCGGGCCTGGACCCCGCGGCGGCGCTCAACGACGGGCGGGCGATGGACAAGTGGCGCCAGATGATCACTGCTCAAGGCGGCGAGGTCGACGCACCGCTGCCGACCGCGCGTCACACTGAGGAGGTGACCGCCGAAACCGACGGCTTCGTAGTTGACATGGATGCGTACGCTGTCGGCGTCGCCGCATGGCGTCTCGGCGCCGGCCGCACCAGTCAAGGCCAACCGGTGCAGGCAGGGGCCGGCGTCGAGATCCTCAGAACCGTCGGCGAACAGGTCAGGTCGGGGGAGCCGGTCTTCAGGCTCCACACCGACACCGCCGATCGCGTCGCAGCGGCGAAGGAGGCGCTCTCCGGCGGGTGGCGCATCGGCGCAGTGCCGAGCGATCGAGGCCCGATCGTCCTCGACCGGCTGCTCGCCGACCCCGATAAGCCGTAGTTTCGGGGCCGTTCGAGGAGCCCCGGCCGCGCGGGGCGCGCTCCGGGGCGTCACTCGGCCCGCGCGGCGCCTTGAGCGCTCGTCCCCCCGCGCGGGGAGGGGCGTGTCGG
>JAJYSW010000121.1 GCA_021793335.1 Actinomycetes bacterium | reverse complement strand
GCGGCCCCTCGTCGAGGCCGGTCTCGCCGACCCCGCCGACGTGGTCGTCGTCGCGGCCTCGGGCACCTCCGGCGCGGGCAACGCCGCCAAGAAGCGCCTGCTCGCCAGCGAGGTCATGGGCTCGATGAGCCCCTATAAGGTCGGCGCGCACCAGCACGTGCCCGAGATCAAGCAGGCCACCGGCGCATCGAGCGTCTCGATGACCCCGCTGCTGGCCCCCATGCCCAGAGGCATCCTCGCCACCGTCACCGCCAAGCCCCTCGGCGACGTGAGCGCCGCCGACGTCCGCGCGGCCCTGGCCAAGTCCTACGACGGCGAGCACTTCGTGCGCCTGCTGCCCGAGGACGCCTGGCCCGCCACGGCCTCCACCTACGGCACCAACGCCGTCCACCTCCAAGGCGGCGTCGACCTCGACTCGGGACGCCTCATCGTGTGCGCGGCGATCGACAACCTCGGCAAGGGCGCGGCCGGACAGGTCCTCCAGTGCGCCAACCTCATGCTCGGCCTCCCCGAGGCCGCCGGCCTGACCGTGAACGGAGTCGCGCCGTGACGTCCGCGCCCGCAGACCAGCCGTGTCAGACCACCCCTTCCCGGACCGGAGTGAACGCATGACCATCACGACCCCGAAGGGCTTCCGGGCCTCCGGCGTCACCGCCGGGCTCAAGCAATCCGGCAGGCCCGACCTGGCGCTCGTCGTCAACGACGGCCCTTCCCAGGTGGCCGCGGGCCGCTTCACCGGCAACCGCGTCAAGGCCGCGCCCGTCAAATGGTCCCAGCAGATCCTCGCCCACGGCCGCCTCAAGTCCGTCGTCCTCAATTCCGGCGGGGCCAACGCCTGCACCGGCCACGAGGGCTTCCAGGACACCCTGGCCACCGCCGAGAAGACCGCCGCCGTCCTCGGATGCGAGGCCGCCGAGATCGCCGTCTGCTCCACCGGGCTCATCGGCGAGCGCCTCCCGATGGACCTGCTCCTGCCGGGCGTCGACGCGGCCGCCGCCGCGCTCGCCGAGACCGGCGGTGAGGACGCCGCCACCGCGATCATGACCACCGACACCGTCGCCAAGAACGCCGCGCGCACCAGCGAGGCGGGCTGGACGATCGGCGGCATCGCCAAGGGCGCGGGCATGCTCGCGCCCGGCCTGGCGACCATGCTCGTCGTCCTCACCACCGACGCCCTCGTCGACGCCGAACTGGCCGACGCCGCGCTCGGCGCCGCCTGCCGGTACTCCTTCGACCGGCTCGACTCCGACGGCTCGATGTCCACCAACGACACCGTGCTCCTGCTCGCCTCCGGAGCCTCGGGCGTCGAGGCCGACGCCGAGGAGTTCACCGCCGAACTCACCGAACTGTGCAAGGGCCTTGTGAAACAGCTCCTGTCCGACGCCGAGGGCTCCACCAAGGACATCGCCATCACCGTCTCGGGCGCCCGGACCGAGGACGACGCCGTCGAAGTCGCCCGCCGCGTCGCCCGCGACAACCTCGTGGGGACCGCCATGTTCGGGTGCGACCCCAACTGGGGCCGTATCCTCGCCGCCGTCGGCTGCGCCGAAGCGCCCTTCGACGCCGACGCGGTCGACGTCGCCGTCAACGGCGTCTGGGTCTGCAAGGCGGGCACGGCCGGCGAGAACCGCGACGAGGTCGACCTCAAGGGCCGCGACGTCGCCATCGACATCGAGCTCCACCACGGCTCGGCATCGGCCACGATCTGGACCAACGACCTGTCCCACGGCTACGTTCACGAGAATTCGGCGTACAGCACATGAGCATCGATGACCTCGCCCCCCATCTGAAGTCGGCGCTCGGCAAGGCCGAGACGCTCATCGAGGCCCTGCCCTGGTTGCAGCGATTCACCGGCAGCACCGTCGTGATCAAGTACGGCGGCAATGCCATGATCAACCCCGAGCTCCAGTCCGCCTTCGCCGCGGACATGGTGTTCCTGCACTACGTCGGCATCAGGCCCGTCGTCGTCCACGGCGGCGGCCCCCAGATCTCGGCGATGCTCGACAAGCTCGACATCGCCTCCGAGTTCAAGGGCGGGCTCAGGGTGACCACGCCCGAGGCCGCCGACGTCGTCCGGATGGTCCTGGTCGGCCAGGTCGGCCGCGAACTGGTCGGACTGATCAACAACCACGGCCCCCACGCGGTCGGCATGAGCGGCGAGGACGCCCAGCTGTTCACCGCCAAGCGCCGCTGGGCCGACGTCGACGGCGAACGGGTCGACGTGGGCCGTGTCGGCGACGTCGCCAGCGTCAACACCACCGCCATCGACGACCTCATCGCCGCCGGGCGCATCCCCGTGGTCTCCACGGTCGCGCTCGACCACGAGGGCGTCCTCTACAACCTCAACGCCGACACCGCCGCCGCCGCGCTCGCCGAGGCCCTCGGCGCGCAGAAGCTCGTCATCCTCACCGACGTCGAAGGGCTCTACGCGAACTGGCCCGATAAAGACTCGCTGCTGCGGCAGGTCACCGTCCCCGAGCTCGCCGAACTCCTGCCGAAGCTCCAATCGGGCATGGTCCCCAAGATGGAGGCATGCCTCAGAGCCGTCAAAGGCGGCGTCCCCCAAGCGCACGTCATCGACGGGCGCGTTCCCCACTCGACGCTGCTGGAGATCTTCACCTCCGAGGGCGTCGGCACGATGGTCGTGGAGGCACGATGACCTATTCGGACGGACTCAAAGCGCGGTTCCAGGCCGCCCTCATGGGCAATTACGGGCTGCCGCCCGTCGCGATCAGCCACGGCGAGGGCCGCCACGTCACCGACGTCGACGGCAAGACCTACCTCGACATGATCGGCGGCATCGCCGTCTCCAGCCTCGGGCACGGCCACCCCGCCGTCGTCGAGGCCGTCGGTACCCAGGCCGCCCGCCTCGCGCACATCTCCAACCTCTACCTCCACGAGAAGGAGGTCGAGCTGGCCGAGCGGCTCCTCGAACTCGCGCAGACCGACGGCAAGGTGTTCCTGTGCAACTCCGGGACCGAGGCCAACGAGGCCGCTCTCAAACTGGTCCTCCTCGCCGGCAAGGCGAGCGGGCGCACCAAGATCGTCGCCGCCGAACACGGCTTCCACGGCCGCACCCTCGGCGCGCTCTCGATCACCGGCAAGGCCGAGATCCGCGAGCCCTTCGAGCCGCTGGGCCGCCACGTCGACTTCGTCCCTTATGGCGATATCGAGGCCTTGAAGGCCGCCGTCGACGACGGCACCGCCGCGGTCTTCCTCGAACCCGTCCAAGGCGAAGGCGGCGTCATCGCCTCGCCGGGCTACCTCGCCGCCGCCCGCGAGTTCACCACCGCGCACGGCGCGGCCCTCGTCGTCGACGAGATCCAGTCCGGGTTCGGGCGCACCGGAGCCTGGTTCGCCCACCACGCCGAGGGCATCGTCCCCGACGTCATCACCATCGCCAAAGGCATGGGCGGCGGCGTCCCCATCGGCGCCGTCATCGGCGTCGGTCCCTACGCCGAGGTCTTCACCCCCGGCACGCACGGCTCCACCTTCGGCGGCAACCCCATCGCGTGCGCCGCCGCGCTGGCCGTCATCGACACCATCGAACGCGAGCACCTTTTCGAGAATGTCCTGACGCTCGGCGCGCACCTGGAGGACCGGCTCGCCGGCGATCCCCGCATCCTCGAAGTGCGCGGCCTCGCCCTGTGGCGCGGCATCGCCCTGTCCGAACCGGTCGCGGCCGACGTCACCGCGCGCCTCGCGGCGAACGGCGTGCTCGCCAACGCGGTCCGGCCCGACACCATCCGGATCGCGCCCCCGCTGACCATGACCGCCACCGAACTCGCCGAGTTCTGCGATGCACTCATCGCCGCGCTCGACGAGGTGCTACCGGCCCCAGGAGGACGACCGTGACCCGGCACTTCTTGAAGGACGACGACCTCACTCCGGCCGAACAGTCCGAACTGCTGCGCCTGGCCGCGGACATGAAGGACGACCGCCACGGATTCGACAGCCTGAACCACCAGGGCCGACTGCGCTCGGTCGCGGTCGTCTTCGAGAAGCCCTCGACCCGCACCCGCATGTCGTTCCAGATCGGCATCGCCGAACTCGGCGGCCATCCCGTCCTCCTCGACGCCCAGTCCAGTCAGCTGGGCCGCGGCGAGAGCATCGCGGACACCGCCCGGGTCCTGTCCCGCTACGTCGACGCGATCGTCATCCGCACCTTCGGCGACGACCGCATCGCAGAGCTGGCAGAGCACGCCACCGTCCCGGTCGTCAACGCGCTCACCGACGGGTGGCATCCCTGCCAGCTCCTCGCCGACCTCCAGACCATCGCCGAGCACCGCAAAGAGAGCCTGCACACGCTGCGCGGCACCGACATCGCCTTCGTCGGGGACGCCGCGTTCAACATGGGCAACTCCACCGTCATCGCCTGCTCCATGGCCGGCATGCACGTCCGCATCGGGGCCCCCGCCGGCTACCAGCCGGCCCGCGAGGTCCTCGAACGCGCCGCCGAGATCAACGCCGAGACCGGCGGGTCGGTCACCGTCACCGACGACCCTGTCAAGGCCGTGACCGGCGCCGACGTCGTCTCCACCGACGTGTGGGCCTCCATGGGCGTCGAGAACCGCGAACACCGCATCACCGATCTCACCGCCTACCGGCTGGACGCCGAACTCCTCGGTCACGCCGCCGAGGACGCGATCGTCCTGCACTGCCTGCCCGCGCACCGCGGCGAGGAGATCACCGACGACGTCATCGACGGGCCCCAGTCGCGGGTCTTCGACCAGGCCGAGAACCGCCTCCACGCCCAGAAGGCCCTCCTGGCCTGGATGATCGGAGGCGGTCACAGATGAACGTGCCGACCACGAAGGCCGCGCGCCAGGCCCGCATCGTCGAACTCATCTCGTCCCGGGCGATCAAGTCCCAGTCCGAGCTGGCCGAACTGCTCGCCGAATCGGGCATCGAGGTCACCCAGGCGACGCTCTCGCGCGATCTGGAAGAGCTCGGCGCGATCAAGGTCCGCGGCACCGACGGCGGCGGCGCCGTCTACTCGATCTTCCCCGAAGGCGAACGGCCCCTACGCGACGCCGAGGTCGCCCCCGACCGCCTCAAGCGGCTCCTGCGCGAACTCCTCGTCGGAGCCGATCACTCGGCCAACATGGCCGTGCTGTGGGTCCCGCCAGGAGCGGCCCAGTATCTGGCCAGTGCCATCGACCGCTCCGGCCTGGCCGACGTCATCGGCACCATCGCCGGCGACGACACCATCGCCGTCATCGCCCGCGACGGCGTGCTCGGCCGCCGGGTCGCCGACCAGATGCTCCAATGGGCCGGCAAGGCCCCCCTCCAGGACGCCGGAGGCCCCGCCTCCATAGAGACCGCCATCCCTTACACCACCACGGAAATCAAGGAGAACAGCAAATGACCGAGAAAGTAGTGCTCGCCTATTCGGGCGGCCTCGACACGTCGGTGGCGATCCCGTACCTGGCCGAACAGCTCGACGCCGAGGTGATCGCCGTCGCCATCGACGTCGGCCAGGGCGGCGAGGACCTGGAGGTCATCCGGGAGCGGGCCCTCGGCTGCGGCGCCGTCGCCGCCGAAGTGATCGACGCGCGCGAGGAGTTCGCCGCCGAGTACTGCTTCCCGGCCGTCGCCGCCAACGCGCTCTACATGGACCGCTACCCGCTCGTGTCGGCCCTCTCGCGGCCCCTGATCGTCAAGCACCTCGTGGCCGCGGCCGAGCAGCACGGGGCGACGATCGTCTCCCACGGCTGCACCGGCAAGGGCAACGACCAGGTGCGTTTCGAGGCCGGGCTCGCCGCCCTCGCCCCGCACCTGAAGATCGTGGCCCCGGCCCGGGACTTCGCGTGGACCCGTGACAAGGCCATCGCCTTCGCCGAGGAGAAGAGCCTCCCGATCGACGTGACCGCGAAATCGCCGTACTCGATCGACCAGAACCTGTGGGGCCGGGCCGTCGAGACCGGTTTCCTGGAGGACATCTGGAACGGCCCCATCGAGGACATCTACTCGTACACTCAGGACCCGGCCGAGCCGCGCGAGGCCGACGAGGTGATCATCTCCTTCGAGGCGGGCCGCCCGGTCGCCCTCGACGGCGAGGCCAAGTCCGCCTTCGACCTCGTCCACGAGCTGAACCGGCGCGCCGGAGCCCAGGGCATCGGCCGGATCGACATGGTCGAGGACCGGCTCGTCGGCATCAAGAGCCGTGAGGTCTACGAGTCCCCGGCGGGCATCGCCCTCATCGCCGCCCACATGGAACTGGAGAACGTCACGCTGGAGCGCGAGCAGGCCCGCTTCAAGCGCACCGTCGATCAGCGCTGGGGCGAACTGGTCTACGACGGCCTGTGGTTCTCGCCGCTCAAGGACAGCCTGGAGGCGTTCGTCGAGGACACCCAGACCCACGTCACCGGTGACATCCGGCTCTCGCTCCACGCGGGCCGGGCCACCGTCACCGGCCGCCGCTCCGAGGCCGGTCTCTACGATTTCGACCTGGCGACCTACGACGAGGGCGACACCTTCGACCAGTCCCACGCGCGCGGCTTCGTCGAGCTGTGGAGCCTGCCGGCCAAGCTCGCCGCCGCCCGGAACGAGCGGGCCAAGACCGAAGGCGAGTGACGGTGACGAAACTGTGGGGGGGCCGCTTCACGGGCGGCCCGGCCGCCGCCCTCGAAGCCTTGAACGCCTCGATCGGCTTCGACTGGCGGTTGGCGCCGTACGATCTGGAGGCGTCCAAGGCCCACGCCCGGGTCCTCGACCGGGCCGGGCTGCTCGGTCCCGGAGAGCTCGACCGGATGCTCGCCGCGATCGAGGAGCTGGCCGCCGACGTCGCCTCCGGGGCCTTCACCGGCACCGTCGAGGACGAGGACGTCCACACCGCGTTGGAGCGCGGCCTGGTCGAGCGCCTCGGGGACCTGGGCGGCAAGCTCCGCGCGGGCCGCAGCCGCAACGACCAGATCGCCACCGATCTGCGCCTGTACTGCCGCGACCACGCCCGGGGGCTGGCCGCGAACCTGGCCGAGCTCGTCTCGGCGCTGGCCGAACAGGCCGCGACGGTCGTGGACGCGCCCGCGCCGGGCATGACGCACTTGCAGCACGCCCAACCGGTGACCTTGGGGCATCAGATGCTCGCGCACGCCCAGGGTTTCCTGCGCGATCTGGACCGCCTCTCCGACTGGGACGAGCGGGCGGCGGTCTCGCCCTTGGGTTCGGGGGCGTTGTCGGGCTCCTCGCTTCCGCTCGATCCGGTCGCCGTCGCCGCCGAGCTCGGTTTCGACGCCCCGGCGGCGAACTCGCTCGACGGGGTCGCGGACCGGGATTTCGCCGCCGAGCTGCTGTTCGTCTGTTCGATGATCGGTGTGCACCTCTCCAGACTGGGGGAGGAGATCATCCTGTGGGCCAGCCAGGAGTTCGGTTGGGTCACGCTCGACGATGCGTTCTCGACCGGTTCGTCGATCATGCCGCAGAAGAAGAATCCGGACGTCGCCGAGCTCGCGCGCGGTAAGTCCGGGCGTCTCGTGGGCAATCTGACGAGCCTGCTGGTGACCCTCAAGGGCCTGCCGTTCGCTTATAACAAGGATCTCCAGGAGGACAAGGAGCCGGTCTTCGATTCCTTGGACAACCTGGAGCTGCTGCTTCCCGCCGTCACCGGCATGGTGGCGACACTCAAGTTCAATGTGGAGATTCCGCGTGAGGCCGCGCCGAGGGGCTTCAGCCTGGCGACGGAGATCGCCGATTGGCTGGTGCGCCGGGGCGTTCCCTTCCGCAGCGCCCATGAGATCGCGGGGGCCTGTGTGGCTCATTGCGAGTCGCGCGGCATCGAGCTGCATGAGATCGCGGACGCTGATCTGGCGGGGATCTCGGAGCACCTGGACCCGGCGGTCAAGGAGGTCCTGGACGTCGACGGTGCGTTGGCGGCGCGCACGACTCCCGGTTCGACCGGTCCGAAGGCGGTGGCCGATCAGCTCGCGGCCGTGCGCGAACAGGTCGAGACCTGGCGGCGCTGGGCCGAACGCTGAAGGGCACGCCCGGCCGGACCGGGCGGGTGAGGCCCCTGAGCCTCCGAGCGTGGTGAACGACGCCGATCGGGCGGCCTGCCCGGTCGAGCCCACCGCACTCGGGGGCTCGAAGTCGTCGATTCCCGGTCGCGGGTTCGCATGTCGTCGCCGCGCTCGGCCAAGGATCGGTTCGGCCCGCACCGGGGCTCCTTCGTCGCTCGGCGTCCTTGTCCGCGTCTGCCGGCGGCCGGAGCGGCGGTCATCCTGTTCGGATTCGTCGGAGAGAACATGTTTCCAGAGTTCACCTTGGCGGCCGAGTACGCCCTCGGCTCGTACGAGTCCTATGCGACGCACTTGATCCAGAACCTGCCGCGGGAATAAGGGCGCTGCGAACCGCTGCTCGCCTGTTCGAGCGGGACGGTCGGGCCCAAGCGAAGGGCCGGAGTCCTCTGCGGTCCAAGGCGAACGGTTCGGCTCTCACCATTTTGCCGGGTCCGGTGGGTGACGGCGGAGACGGGTCGGCCGGCCCCCCAACCGGCCGGCCGACCCTCTTCCCTCGGCGGCTCTGGGAGTCGCCTGTGCCGAGGGAGCCTGCCGGGTGCGGCGGTGCTGTGACGGCCATGAACGATGACAACGGTCGGGTCGCATCGCCGCACCCGAGTCTTTCACCGCCCGGCGACCTTGCGGGCTTCGGCCTCGATCCAGGAGCACCACTCGTCGCCGTTCCAGGCCCCGTGCCAGCGAGGCTCGGCGCCCGGCTCGTCGGAGAAGACGCAGACCGGTGAAGGTCCGTTGCCGTCCGAGCACATCACTCGGTATCGGAACGGCTTGACGGCGATGCGGAAGACCGTGAAGATCGCCGGGCCGCGGCGGAATTCGCCGAGGTAGGCGCCGTCGGGCGCGGTCGGCTCGGTGACGGATTCAGCCATTGCAGACTCGCACGCGGCCGATCGCGGGACGAGTGCCGTTGTAGAAGGCCATGAAGGCTTCGGCCTCGCACCATTCGTGCCATTCCTCGGGTGCGTTCACCCAGTTGAGGCCCCAGGTCGCCTTGAGCGTGCCGGTGTTGAGCCCCGAGATCACCAGGACGATCTCGGCCGTGCCTTCGTCCGAATAGACCTGGAACGAGTCCGGCGCGTCCTCCGACGATGCGCGGACCGTGAACGAGCGGACTCCGTCGCTGAACGTTCCCCGTTCCAGGGGGTCGGAGTCGGGCTGTACTGCCGGGAATGATCGGCTCATCGCAATTTTCTCCACTTCGGACTATCGGATATGCGACTATGCGGGCCGGGCTCCGCGTGCGACTTTAAGGGCATTCGGAGTCGGACTTACCGCCGTATGTGGCGAGTCGTATGGAGGCGACCCGTGACATGCATGAACCTAGGCGATGTTTCCGCAGGTCACAAGAGGAGACACGGGGTATGGATATGTCTGCGTGAGTTCAATGCCGTGAGGATTTCGCTATGAAATTCTCACGGTCGTTCATTCATGCAAGGAAACTCCGGTGCTTCTCAATGGGAAGATC
>JAJYSW010000002.1 GCA_021793335.1 Actinomycetes bacterium | reverse complement strand
TCCGACAACGGGGTCGAGGAGGTCCTCCGCCCGGCGAGCGAACGAATGGACTCGGGTACCGCTCCGCCCCGGGTGCTTGCGCAGAGCTAGCGCCCGCAGCCGGTGCCGTCGTCCCAGTACTGGATGCGGATCGTGGTCTCGTAGGCGTGCTCGTCGCCGTTCCCGGCCGGGTCCTGCGAGGTCACGATGCAGGGGTCCTGCCCGGCCGGGATCTCGCCCTCCTGCACGGCCGCGTCGATGTTGAGGAAGCCGGCCTCCTCCAAAGCGCCGATCGCGTCGACGAGCGGCCTGTCGAGCACGTTCGGCACCGTGGCCTGGCTGGGTGCCTCGGAAGTCTCGGGCGCCTCGTCCTCGACGGGAGTGTCCTCGTTCGAGGACTCCTCCCGGTCGTTCTGGGACGCCTCGGTCTCGTCGGCGGCCTCGGCCTCCTCGGTCTCCGCCGCGGCAGAGGTCGCCGTCTGCGAGGCGGGCCCCTCGGAGACCGCGTTGCCGTCCGGGTCCGCCTCGGCGCTGCCCCAGGATCGCCACATGACCAGAGCGACCACCAGCACCAGCGCGCCCACGACGGTGAGCAGGATCGGGACGGTCTTGCTGCGCTCGGGCTTCTCGAAATCGCGCGGCGGCGGCAGGTCGCGTCCCTCCGGCGGTGCGGAGAAGTCCTCTCGGGCCATCGCCTGGGTCGGCTGCGGTGCGGCGGCCATGCCCTGTGTCATCGGCCGGGTCATCGGTGCGGTCTCCTGCGCGGTCGGCGACAGGATCGCCGTCGTCCCGGTTCCCGGTCCCGGTCGCCCTTCCCGGCAGGCGAGGGCGAGTTCGGCGGCGGAGCCGAACCGCTGGTGCGGGTCTTTCGCGAGGCATCGCATCACGATCTGCGCCACCGGCTGCGGGACGTCGGGCGGCAGCGGCGCGGGCTGCCCGGTCATGTGCGCGGTGATGACCGCGGCCGGGTCGCCGCCGGGGAACGGGGGCCGCCCGGCCAGGCACTCGTAGGCGACGATCCCGAGCGAGTAGAGGTCGGTCGCACCGCTCAGCTCGCGCCCGGCGAGCTGTTCAGGGGAGGCGTAGGAGAGGGTCCCCATGACGGTGCCGGTCTCGGTGAGGCCGGCCTGGCCGCGGGCCGAGGCGATGCCGAAGTCGACGATCTTGACCGCGCCGTCCTCGTTCACCAGCAGGTTCGCCGGTTTGATGTCGCGGTGGATGATGTGCGAGCGGTGCGCGACGTCCAGGGCCTCGGCGGCGGTGGCGATGATCTTGAGGACCTCGCCGGGGGCGAGGCGGCCCCGCCGGTGGATCAGGTTCGCCAGAGATTGGCCCTGGACGAGTTCCATGATGAGGTAGGAGACGAGCCCTTCGGGGCCGTGCTCCTCGCCGTAGTCGTAGAGAGCGACGATTCCGGGGGACTGGAGTGCGGCGACGGCCTGCGCCTCCTGGTGGAACCTGGCGCGGAACCGGTCGTCGCCCGACAGTCCCGAGTGGAGCAGCTTGACGGCGACGACGCGGTTCAGGCGGGTGTCGGTACCGCGCCACACCTCGCCCATGCCTCCGGCGGCGATGCGGTCGTCCAGGCGGTACCGGCCCGCGATCAGTGTCCCGAGTTGCACCTCGGCCCTCTCTTCGCTTCAGGGGAAGGGTCAGGGCCGAGCTTAGTCGGGACCGTCTCAGGCCCGCTCGTCCGGTTCGAGCGTCAGACTGATGGAGTTGATGCAGTACCGGGCGTCCTCGGGGTTGTCCCAGCCTTCGCCGTAGAAGACGTGGCCCAGGTGGGATCCGCAGTTCGCGCACCGCACCTCGGTGCGCTCCATGCCGAGGCTGCGGTCTTCGAGCAGTTCGACGCGGTCGCCCGCCAGCGGCGTCCAGAAGGAGGGCCAGCCGCAGTGGGCGTCGAACTTCGTATCGGAGGCGAACAGTTCGGCTCCGCAGGCCCGGCACCGGTAGACGCCCTTACGTCGCTCGTCGACGTACTCGCCGGTCCACGGGGCCTCGGTACCGCCTTCGCGCAGCACCCGGTACTCCGCGTCGGTCAGTCGCTCGCGCCACCGGCCCTCGTCCATGTGCAGCTCGCTCATGTGTCGAGTGTAGGTCGCCGAGCCGTCGGGCGTCCGCGTCGCGGGGCACTATGATGGGCCGAATGCGGTATCTCCTTGGCGATTACACCTCCGAAGGCGGCCCCGGTCTGGTGGTCGCCGGTCCCGACGGACTCGGCGAAGCGGCCCCGACGACGAACCCGTCATGGGTGACGACCGGAGGGCCGGCCGGCGCCGTCTACACGGTCTCCGAGACCGAACCGGGTTTCGCGGCGGCCTGGAGGATCGGGACGACGTTCGCACCCGAGGAGATCGGGACGGCGCAGGCCACCGGCGGCGACAACCCGTGCCACGCCGTCGTGCACCCCTCGGGGAAGTGGCTGCTGGTCGCGAACTACGGGAACGGCGGCGGCGGCGGTTCGGTGGCGGTGCTGCCGATCGGCGTCGACGGCGCGCTGGACGCTCCCGTGGAGGTCTTCGAACTGGTCGGTTCGGGCCCCGACCAGGACCGACAGTCCGGCCCGCACGCGCACCAGATCGTCTGCCACTCGGGCCGCGTCCTCGTGGTCGACCTCGGTTCGGACCGGGTCCACGCCTTCGCGCTCGACGCCGCGGGACGACTGGAGCCGGTCGCGTCCACCTCGCTCGAACCCGGTTTCGGTCCACGGCACCTGGCATTCGTCGGCGACCGGGCGCTCATCGCCGGGGAGCTGTCCAACACCGTCGTCGTCGGCGACTTCGACGCCGCCTCGGGGACGTTCGCGCTCGGCCCGACGCTGCCGCTGCCGGGCGCCGAACCCGCCGACCTCGCGGCGCTGCCGGACATCGGCCTGCCCGAGGACGGCCCGCGCCCCTATCCCGGTGCGGTGGTGGCCGACGAGGAGCACGGCCTGGTCTATGTCACCGTCCGCGGCACCGATCAGGTCGTCGTCGTCGACCCGGCCGGCCCCACGCTGGTCCGCTCGGTGCCGGCCGGCGGCTCCTGGCCGCGGGACGCCGTGCGGTGCGCGGACGGGTCGCTTCTGGTGGCCTGCCAGTTCGGCGGAGTCGTCACCCGTGTCGACCCGACGGGGGAGCGGGCGTCGAGCCGCGTGTGGGACTGCCCCGGCGTCTCCTGTGTGACAGCACTCACCTAGACAATTTGCACTTTCTGCAAACTTTCATTCAGTGAATGTTGTGAACGGCGACAGCAGCGGTTAGCGTTGCCCCATGGCCGACCGATCCGGACTGCGCGAACGGAAGAAGGCCGCCACCCAGGCGGCCCTCAGCCACGCGACCATGCGCCTGGCCGTCGAGAAGGGCGGCCTCGACGCGGTCACCGCCGACGACATCGCCGCCGAGGCCGGCGTGTCCACCCGGACCTTCCACAACTACTTCCAGAACAAGGAAGCCGCGCTGCTCCACGACTTCAACGAGGTCGTCGCGCAGACGCTCGCGGCCCTCCGGGACCGCGTCCGCGACCGTCCCGTGTGGCAGGCCCTGCGCGACGCCTGCATCAGCGTCCGCGTCGACGAGCGCTACAGCATCGAACTACTGCAGCGCAAAGAGCAACTGATCCACGCCTCGCCCTCCCTGATCTCCCACCAGGCGACGCAGTTCCTCACGTTCTTCACCGAAGCCCTCGACATCGTCACGGAGGCCACCGGCGCGGCCGAAGACGACATGCACCCCCGACTCGTCCTCGGCGCGGCCCTCATCGCGATGAAGGTCGCCAACGACCACTGGATCGCCCACCCCGACGAAGCCCCGCTCGCCGAGGTCATCACCCGGGCGTTCGCGGCCTTCGAATCCGGCCTCACCGGCCCCACGACTCCCCCCTATCCATAACCGAAGCGCTCCGCCGCGGCCTCGGTCCGCGGCGATGAGCGCAGGCACACGACGACACCAGGAAACCCGCCGCCAACGACGTCGGCGACGAACACCGCTCATCCGGCCCCGCCATCACACCCGAACACCGGTGAGACCGGATACCGATCACGAACGGAGCACCCACCAGTGGCAACCTTCCTCTACCGTCTCGGCAGAGGGTCATTCAGACTGCGGTGGCTCGTCCTCGCCGTCTGGGTCCTCGTCATCGGCGGCGTCGCCGCCGCAGCGGCCGCCCTGGAACAGGAGACCAACCCCGAGTTCGTCCTCCCCGGCACCGAATCACAGGAGGCGTTCGACCTGCTCGAAGAACGCTTCCCCCAGATGAGCGCCGACGGCGCCTCCGCGAGCATCGTCTTCCAGGCCGCCGAGGGCGAGACCGTCCTCGACGAGGACAACGCGGCCCTCATCGAGGCGCTGGCCGCGACCATGGCCGAATCCCCCCAGATCGACAGCGTCACCAGCCCCTTCGCAGTCGACCCCGAGGGCAACCCGATCGGCATGATCTCCCCCGAGGACCAGTCCATCGCCGTCATGCAGGTCGCCTACACCGCCCCGGCGATGGAGCTCGAAGACCGGACCGTCGACTACCTTCAGGACGCCGTCGACGACGCCGCGGCCCAGGGCCTGCGCATCGAGGTCGGCGGCGACGTCCTCCAGGCCATCCCCGAGGTCGGCTCCACCGAGCTCATCGGCATCGCCGTGGCCCTGCTGGTCCTCATCATCACCTTCGGCGCGCTGATCGCCGCCGGCCTGCCGATCATCACCGCGGTCCTGGGCGTCGCGCTCACCACGGCCGCGATCACCGCCGCCACCGCGTTCATGAACGTCAGCGAGTCCACCGGCATGCTGGCCACCATGATCGGCCTGGCCGTCGGCATCGACTACGCGCTGTTCATCCTCTCTCGCTACCGCAATGAACTCGCCGCCCTCGGCGAGGTCGAGAACCGCAAGACCCGCGCCGAGGCGATGGGCCGGGCCGTCGGCACCGCCGGTTCGGCGGTGTTCTTCGCCGGACTCACCGTCATCGTCGCGCTGCTGGGCCTGTCGGTCGTGAACATCCCGTTCCTGACCGAGATGGCCGTCGCCGCCGCCATCACCGTCCTCATCGCCGTGATCATCGCCGTGACCCTGCTCCCGGCGTTCGCCTCCTTCGCCGGCAAGCGCGTCTTCACACGCCGCCAGCGCAACCGCATCGCCGAGGGCCGCCACGACGAGAAGCCCAACGGCGGCCGCCGCTGGGGCCGCCTCGTCACGCGCCGCCCCGTCCTCGTCGGTCTGCTCGGCGTCGTCGGCCTCAGCGTGATCGCGATCCCCGCCGCCGATCTCGAACTCGGGCTGCCCGACGCGGGCTCGTTCGGCGAGGAGACCACTCAACGCCAGGCTTACGACCTGATCAGCGAGGGTTTCGGCGCCGGATTCAACGGTCAGCTGCTCATCGTCGGCGACCTCGCCGAGACCGCCGATCCCTTCGCGGCCGCCCAGCAGGTCACCGAGGACCTGAACGGCCTCGACGGCATCGCCGTCGTCGGCCCGGCCATGCCGAACGAGGACGGCGACACCGTCCTGGTGACCGTCATCCCCCAGACCGCTCCGGCCGACGAGGCGACCAACCGGCTCGTCCACGACCTCCGCGACCTCCTCGCCGACGACGCGGCGGCCGACTGGTCGGTCACCGGGGCGACCGCCATCAACATCGACATCTCCGACAGCCTCAACGACGCGCTCGTGCCGTACCTGCTCATCGTCGTCGGCCTCGCGACGCTGATCCTGCTGCTGGTGTTCCGCTCGATCCTGGTGCCGGTCACGGCCACGCTCGGATTCATGCTGAGCGTCTTCGCCGCCCTCGGCGCGCTCGTCGCCGTCTACCAGTGGGGCTGGGCCTCGGACCTGATGAACGTCGAACAGCCCGGACCGATCATGTCGGTCATGCCGATCATCATGATCGGCCTGGTCTTCGGCCTCGCGATGGACTACCAGATCTTCCTGTTCACCCGTGTGCGTGAAGCGTACGTCCACGGCGCGGACCCCAAGTCCGCGATCCAGGAGGGCTACGCGCACTCTTCCCGTGTGGTCGTGGCCGCGGCGCTCATCATGATCAGCGTGTTCGCCGCGTTCATCTTCAGCGGGGAATCCCTGATCGCCTCGATGGGCTTCGGCCTGGCCGCGGCCGTCGCGTTCGACGCGTTCGTGGTGCGCATGGTGATCATCCCGGCGGTCATGTCGATCCTGGGCCGCTCCGGCTGGTGGATCCCCAAGTGGCTCGACCGCATCCTGCCGAACATGGACGTCGAAGGCGAGCAGTTGCAGCACCGGCTCGCCGACGATGCGAAGACCGGCGAGCGCGAGCTCGTCGGCGCGGCGAAATAGCGGCCCGGGGCGGGGCCGCCCGGCCCCGCCCCGTCGAGAACGCACCGTGATGCTCCCCCTGCTGACCGTGGCCCTGCTGCTGGCCGCGCTCGTCATCGCAGATTTCTTCGTGCCCATGCTCCCGAGCGCCACCACGATCGCGGCGCTGGCCGGATTCCTGGTCGGGAACACCGCTCTGATCGTGGGCCTCGTCCTCTGCGCGGCGACGGCCTCGTGGCTGGGCGACGTCCTCGGTTACCGGGCACTGCGACTCACCAGGGTCAAGTGGCGGCGGCCGTTCTTCGGATCGGCGAAGGTCGCCGCCCTGGAGGCCCGGCTGCGGGCGACGCTGATGCGCCACCCGGGGCCGACCACGCTGGTCGCCCGGTTCCTGCCCGCCGGGCGGACGGCACTGGCGTGGGCGGCCACGGCCGTCCCCGATTACCGCCACGGCCTCATGGCGGCGGTGGCCGGGGTCCTGTGGGCCTGCTACATGGTCGGCATGGGCCTGCTGATCGGATGGATCTTCGGCCCCGGGCCGCTGTCGGTGGTCACGACCATGACCTCGATCGCCGCCGGCAGCATCACCCTGGGCTGGTGGTTCAAGGGCCGGACGGTCGAAGCACCGGCCCGGTGAGGCTGTGGGCGCGCCGCGGCACGCCCACAGAAAACCCAAGCTGGTGCAACCGCGGTACCGTTCTGCGATGTGACCTCCCCGATGCGCATGTACGGACCGCTGGACCAGACCCACGCCGGCTGGATCACCGCGGCGGTGGCCCTGGGACGGCCCGCGGTCGACCTGGCCGCGCGCGGTCCCGAACTGATGCCGGTGACCATGTCGAACCACTCCCACGCGGAGAACTGGTTCGAGCTGCTCACCCGGCCGCTGTGGGGGCTGGCGGGAATCGCCGCCGCCGTGCCCGACGACCAGTGGGCCGTGCTCGCCGCGACCCTGACCCGGGCCCTCGACCCCGAGGACGCGTGGTACGTCGGCGACGCCGACGGCACCAGCCAGCGCTGCGTCGAAGCCGCCGCCCTCGGATGGGGCCTGGCGATCGCCCCTGAGCGACTGTGGGACCCCCTGCCGGCCACCGCGAAAGACAAGGTCGCCGCCTGGCTCCGGGCGGCGTACGCCACTCCTGTGGCCGACATGAACTGGCATTACTTCCCGGTGTTCGCCGGGCACGGGCTCGACCGCGTCGGCATCGCGCGCGACCGGTCGGTGTCGGCCGCGCACCTGGACCGCGTGGGGGAGTTCCTCCTCGACGACGCGGTGTTCGAGGACGGCCCCGGTGGCAGGGTCGACTACTACAACCCGTTCGCCTTCCACACCTACGCCCTCCTGCACTACAGGCTGTGCGGCGACGACCGGTACGTGGAGCCGGCCGCCGGCTTCGCCCGCCGGTTCCGGTCCTGGTTCGCCGCCGACGGCGCGGCCGTGCCCTACGGCCGCAGCCTCGGCTACCGCTTCGCGCAGGGGTCGCTGTGGGGCGCTCTGGCCGCGGCGGATGTCGAGGCCGTCCCGTGGCGCGAGGCCGCCGGTTTCGCCCGCCGCCACCTCGCCTGGTGGTGGGACCGTCCGATCCTCGACCCCGAAGCCCGGCTCACCGTCGGCTGCGGCTACCCGAACGACGCGCTGGTCGAGCAGTACCTGACCGCCGGTTCGCCGTGGTGGGCGATGAAGGTCTTCACCGGGCTGCTCGCCGAGCCGGCGCACCCGTTCTGGACCGAGGAGGCGAGCGAGCCCGGCCCGGTCGTCGAACCGGACCGGGCCGCCCGCGCCGTCCACATCCGCGATACGGGCGGCACCGTCACACGGTTGAACGGCCAGGCCGACCGGGGCGGGTTCCGTGGTTCCCAGGCGACGTACGCGAAGTTCGCGTATTCGACGCTCGCGGCGTTCTCGCACGCCTCGCCGGGCACCGGCTTGGAGTCCGCCGTGCCCGACGGCGAACTGGTGTTCTCCGAGGACGGTCGGCACTGGCGCGGCCGCGACGGCGGTGCCGAGGGGCGCATCGACGAGAACGGCGCCGTGACCGTCGCCTGGCGGCCCTGGGACGACGTGTCGGTGACGACCTCGTTGGAGGGGACGATGGACGGCCGGCACGTCCGCGTCCACGTCATCGTCACCGAGCGGCGGCTGTACACCGCCGAGGGCGGCTGGTGCGTCCCGGCTCCCGGCCACGATGTCGAGGCCGCCGACGGCCGGGCGGTCGTGACGAGCGAGGGCCTGCGCAGCGAGATCATCGACGGCACCGCTTCCCGCGAGGCCGAGGTGATCCGCCCTCGGGAGGGCACGCACCTGTACTGGCCGAGGACGGCGCTGCCGGTGCTTCGCGGCGTTCTCGAACCGGGCCGCCACACCCTGAAGGCAAAGATATATATCGGTAACGAGCTATCAGCGCTCGATCGCCCCGAGCACGGCATCGATCCGGACGGCACCACTGCTCGCCATGCCGATACATGATGGACACCGCCCGTAGTGTTCTTCATGACTTTGGCGGCCGCGCGGCCGTGGTGGGGGACGCTCCGGCTGCGCCCGCCCCACCGGGACACGCGATCGATTCGCGGCCCAGCGGTCCTCGCCGGGCCCCGCACGGAAGCATCCGACGCGCATACCCTGAGCCGGCGCCGATGTGGAGCGCCGCCCCGACGGCCAAGCCGATCCGCCCGAGCTGGAGCACCACATCGAATCCCGGTCTCACGCCGAGCACCGGGACGAAGATCGCCGCCATTGTGACACCGGTACGGACCTTGCCGAGCCGGCCGACCTCCAGTCGAGCGTCCCTTCGCCGCGCCAGGTAGAGCCCGCCGACGACCATGTCGACGACGGGAAAAACCGCGATCACCGCCCAAGGCGCGGCCCCCGCGAACGCCAAGGCGATCGCGATGCACCCGATCCCCACCCGATCGGCGAGCGGATCGAGGACCTTCCCGAGCCGGCTCGCCTGGTCGAGTCGGCGAGCGAGGAACCCGTCCACCCAGTCCGTCATGCCGAAGACCGCCGCGAGCACGGCCGCACCGAGCGGCTGCGCGCCGCTCAGCAGGAGCCACACCACCGGTACGACGAGCACGAATCGGATCGCGGTGACGAGGTTGGGAACGGTCCGCCAGGTCGGCCCTGCCCGGTTCATGTGCGTCTCCGCAACCGGCGGACGAGGAGGAAGCCCACCGCGGCGACCGCCGCCCCCGCCGCGACCGGCAGCGCCGCCCGGTCGGCGAACGCGAGGAGCGCCGAGCCCAACGCCGCACCGCCGAGCACCCACAGCGACGACCATGCGACGGCCGCGATGGCCGCGGCGAGGGCGAAGCGTGAATAACGCATCCGCGCCGCCCCGGCCGCCGCCGCGACCACGGTACGGACACCGGGCAGTAGCCGAGCGACGATCATGACCCCAGTGCCGTGCCGCTCGACGAAGCCGGTGGCCGCAAGCCACCGGTCGGGGCCGATCCGGCGTACTGCGCGCGTGCCCACGATGCCCGAACCGAGCCTCCTGCCTACGGCGAAGCCCAGATGATCGCCGACGAAGGCCCCCGCGGCGGCCGCGGCGACGGCGGCGATCAGCAGCGGGCTCTGCGCAAGGGCGAGAGCGGCGAAGACGATGGCGGTCTCGGCGGGCACGAGCGCGCCGAGACCGAACGCCGCTTCCGCCGCCGCGGCGATGAAGACGACCGCCAGGACCGCCGCGCCGTGTTCACCGGCGAGATCGAGGAGGTGGACGAAGTGGTCGAGCATGCGGGCAACGCTAGAGCGCCGAGGCGACCGCCGGCAGTGATGAAAGCGAGCCCGAGACCTAACGAAAGCGAGTGTCCGCTTCCGCTGCGCCTTCCTAAATTGGAGGCATGTTCGACAACGAGTCCCCGCCATCGAGCCGACTGGTCCGCGTGGCGTCGCCGGTCGCGGCGGCTTTCGCGGGCGCGCTCTTCGCAACGGCCTCGCTCTGGTCTTCGGGCCTCGGCCCGGTGGTACTGGTACCGGCCGCGGTCGGCACCGGTGTCCTCCTCGCGTTCACGAAGCGATATCTGCTGTCCGCGGCCATCGCAGTGGCCGCCGCGCTGCCCACCGCGGCACTGGTCGGCCAGGTCGCCTGGTCGGACGCGGTCCTCGGGCTGGTCACCGGGATGACCTATGCCTGCTGCTTCCTGGTGGCCCTGTTGGTGACCGGCATGCTGCGGACCAGGCGCGACTATGTTCGGCGAGGCTGGGACCTCGCCTTCGCCGAGGCCCGAGAGCACGATGCGCGCATCGAACGGGCCGTGGCGCGGGAGCGGGAGTCCATGGCCGGCGAGATCCACGACGGCTTGGGGCACCGGTTGACGCTGATCGCCGTTCAGGCCGCCCGACTCTCCCTCGATGAGCAATTGCCGGACCACGCCAGAGCCGAGATGCAGCGCATCCGGGAGAACGCCGCAGCCGCCTCCGAGGAACTCGGCGAGACCGTCCGTCTGCTCTCGGAGCGGACGTCCGGCGCCGCGGCGTCGCTGAGCGGTCTGCGTCTGGCGGAGGTCATCGAACGCGCTCGGTCCTCCGGCGTCACGGTGCACAGCGATATCGAGCCCGGAGTCGAGGATGCCGTCAACGAGTACACGCATGCCGCGCTGCTTCGAGCCCTGCAGGAGGGGCTCACCAACGCCGCCAAGCACGCCCCTGGAGCGGCGGTGCGGATCGCGGTCGGTGTCGTCGGGGACGAGGTGTCTCTTGGCGTGCGCAACCCGGTGTCGCAGATGCCGCCGCCGTCGGCGTCGACCGGGCACGGCATGGTCGCGCTCCGGCACCGAGTTGCGATCCTGGGCGGCGTTTTGACGGTGGAGCGGGGCGCGGTCTTTGCCGTCACCGTGCGGCTTCCCTGTGTGTCGATGCCGTCGGTCGCCGCCGATAGCGACCGGCCGCCGCGCCTGGGCGCGCTCACCGCCGCGGCGGCGGGGGCCGAGCGGCGGAATCGGCGGGCGACTCGTCTGGCCTGGTCGATCCCGGTGGCGATGCTGGGCATGATCATGCTGGTCGTGTTCGGTTATTTCGTGTATGCCACGTTCGCCTCGGTCCTGCCGCCCGAGCGTTTCGCGGCGATCGAAGTCGGTGATGCCCGTTCCGAGGTGGAGCGGTCGTTGCCGCCGATGGAGATGCTCGACCCTCCGCGGGCGGCGCTGCCCGAACCGGTCGGATCGACGTGCCGTTATTACGAGGCGTCCCGCAGTTTCTTCGAGCGTGACGACGTCTACCGGGTCTGCTTCGCCGATGGGCGAGTCGTCGCCGTTGATATGATCCCTCCTCCATGACCGTTCCACTCGACGAGCCCGAGCTTCCCGGCGGTCCCCGTCCCGATCGTGACGGGCCGGTGCGAGTGCTGCTCGCCGACGACGACGGGCTCGTGCGCGCGGGCATCGCCGGCATTCTGGCAACCTCACCGGGCATCGAGGTCGCCGCCGAGGCCGCCGATGGCCTCGAAGCCGTCGATCTCGCCCGTCGACGCCTGCTCGATGTCGTGCTTCTCGATATCCAGATGCCCCGGCTCGACGGCATAGGCACGCTCGAACGATTGCACCGGGAGGGTGTTCGCGCACCGGTGGCGATGCTCACCACGTTCTCTGACGAGCACTACATCGCCGAGGCCGTCAGGCTCGGGGCGCTGGGGTTCTTCCTCAAGTCCGACGATCCGCACCACCTGATCGCGGGTGTCCACGCCCTCGCCGGCGGCGGCGCCGCGTTCTCGCCGCGAGTCGGGCGCTGGCTGGTTCGCCGCCAGAACCGGGTGCAGTTGGACCGCAGCGTCCGGGCCCGGTCGGTGGTCGGCGGGCTCACCTCGCGCCAGCGGGAGTTGCTCTCCGGTGTCGGCGAGGGCTGGTCGAACGCCCAGATCGCGAGGTCTCTGCGCCTGTCGGAAGGCACCGTGAAGCAGTATCTCAGTGCGCTGTTCGCCACGCTCGGGACCCAGAACCGTGTGCAGGCGGCGATCATCGCCTATGAGGCCGGTCTGGTAGGCGATGACCGGTGACCGCGTGATGATCCGTCTGAAAGCCCCGTTCCGCGGGACGAGGGCCGCCTTCTTCCGATGGCACGCCTGAGCGGCGGTGCAGCGGCATCGATGTGGAAGGATCTCGGGCATGGAATCGACCACCCTCAGATCCCGCCTCATCGACGAGGCGGCCCGGTTCAAGACGGCCGTCGTGCAGGCCGGCCCGAACGCGCGAGTGCCCACCTGCCCCGATTGGACCGCCGCCGACCTGCTCGGCCACGTCACCGAGGTCTTCGACCACAAGATCCAGTGCATGCGGCTCCTGCGCGAACCGGGCGAGGCCGATGCGCTGTGGCGCCAGGGCAGCCCCACCGAGCGCTTCGATGCGGCCCTGGCCGAGCTGCTCACCGAGTTCGACGATCGCGGTCCCGAGAGCCTGGCCCATACCTGGTACGGGCCCGATCAGACCGTGGGGTTCTGGATCCGCCGCATGGCCTTCGAGACGCTCGTGCACCGCGTCGACGCCGAGCTGGCCGCGGGGGAGGAGGTCGGTCCGGTCGAGGCGGCGTTCGCGCTCGACGGGGTCGAGGAGATGCTCACGGTCATGCTCGCTTGGGGCAGCCGCGCCTACCGCCGGCAGCTCGGTGAGACCCTGACGGCACGCGAGGGGTTGACGGTCGGCATCGACGCGGGGGAGCGGTCGTGGACGCTGCGAGTCGGCGCCGAGGGCATCGGCCTGAGCGAGGGGACCCTTGAGGAAGCCGAGGCCGTCGTGGCGGGCACGCCGGGCACGATCCTCATGTGGCTGTGGCGTCGCCTGCCGGCCGAGGCGGTGGCCGTTCGCGGGGACCGCTCGAAGGCGAGCGCGCTCTATGACCTGGCCGGGGCGTTCGCGCAGTAGCTCGACAGAAGCGTGCGGGCCCGGACGATCGGTTTCCGGGCCCGCACGCTCCTCGTCTACTTCGGCTGGATGCGGATCGTGTTCCAGCTCATCGCCGGCAGTTCGACGGTGATCGTCCCTTCAGTCGTGTGCACGTTCGTGTTCGCCGCCGGCGCCACCCGGTGCCGGTCGTCGAGCGTGTTCTTCGCGTGCGGGTCGGCATCGGTCAGCGTTGCGCACGTGACCTCGCCGATGCCGGGCATGGAGCCGGCGTCGATGTCGAGCGTCATCGGTCGGTCCAGGTCACGGTTGACCGCGAAGACGGTCACCGAGCCGTCCTCGCCGGTCACCGCCACCGAGTGCAGGGCTTGGACCTCGCCGAACCGCTCGGTCGTGAACGAATGCGAGGCGGTGCCGGTGCGCAGTACCGTGCCGCGCCCGAACCTGCTGGCTTCGGCGAAGGGGAAGAACGTCGTCTGCCGCCATGCGGGGCCGCCCGGTTCGGTCATGATCGGGGCGATCACGTTGACCAGCTGTGCCAGGCACGCCGCCGTGACACGGTCGCAGCGGCGCAGCAGCGTGATCAGCAGTGAGCCGAACACGACCGCGTCCATCGCCGAGTACTGGTCTTCGAGCTGGCGCGGTGCCTCGGACCACGGCTCGGGGGCCTCCTCGCCGGTCGCGTCCTGGTACCAGATGTTCCACTCGTCGAAGGCGATGTTGATCTTCTTATCGCTCTTGAGTTCGGCGCCGACGGCGTCGGCGGTGGCGATGACGCCGTCGATGAACAGCTCCATGTCCTGGGCGCTGGCCATGAAGCTCTTGAAGTCGCCCTCGACCGGGTGGTAGTAGACGTGTGCGGAGATGTAGTCGACCGTTTCGTAGGAGTTGGCCAGCACCTCGGCCTCCCACGCGCCGAACGTCGGCATGGCCCGGCTGGAGGAGCCGCAGGCGACCAGGTCGAGCTCGGGGTCGAACATGCGCATGGCGCGGGCGGTCTGGTCGGCGATGCGGCCGTATTCGGCGGCGGTGCGCTGGCCGATCTGCCAGGGGCCGTCCATCTCGTTGCCCAGGCACCACAGTTCGATGCCGTAGGGCTCTTCGTCGCCGTGCGAGCGGCGCAGGTCCGACCAGTGGGTGCCGCCGGGGTGGTTGGCGTATTCAAGGAGGTCGAGCGCCTCTTGGAGGCCCCGGGTGCCGAGGTTGACGGCCATGTTCGGTTCGACGTCGGCCGCGCGGCAGAATTTCATGAACTCGCCGAGGCCGAACTGGTTGGTCTCGGTGACCCGCCATGCCAGGTCGAGTCGGCGGGGCCGGTGCTCCTTGGGGCCGATGCCGTCCTCCCACCGGTATCCGGAGACGAAGTTGCCGCCGGGGTAGCGGATCATGGTCGGGCCCAGTTCGGCGATCAGGTCCAGCACGTCGCCGCGGAGTCCGTCGGCGTCGGCGGTGGGGTGGTCGGGTTCGTAGATGCCGGTGTAGACACAGCGGCCCAGGTGTTCGACGAAGGAGCCGAACAGTCGCTCGGGCACTTCGGCGACGGTGAAGCGGGGATCGAATTCGACGCGTGCGCGGTGTTCTGACATGGTTGCCTCTCGTGGGACGGCGACCGTGCCGGCCGTGGTGCTTCACCGGCCACGGTGCCTTATCGGTCACGATGCTTCACCGATACATTACTTTATCGGTAAACTCCCGCGTCATGTTACAGGTCGACGGCCGTCGACGCACGTGCCACCAGTTCGGGTTGGAAGACCACGTTGCGGTGCGTGTGCCCCTTGCCTTCGCTGATCTCCTCGAACAGCAGCTGCGCGGCGGTGCGCCCCAGCTGCGCCCGCGGCTGGCGGATCGAGGACAGCGGGACGGCCGCGGCGGCGGCGAAGTCGATGTCGTCATAGCCGATGATCGCGCATTCCTCGGGCACCTTGATCCCGTGCATCGTCAGCCCCTGCAAGGCCCCGAGCGCCACCAGGTCGTTGGCGCAGAAGAGCGCCGTGGGCGCCTCCGGCAGCCGGAGCATCTGCTCGACGGCCTGCCGCCCGCCTGCGACGTTCATGCTCACCGAGGTGAACTCCTCCAAGCGCACCCCGGATGCCTCGCAGACCGTCCGGCACCCGGCCAGGCGGTCGCGCACCTGCGGGATCGAGGGCGGCCCGCCGGCGAAGGCGATCGATCCGTGCCCGCGCTCGACCAGGTGCCGGGCGGCCAGGCGGCCGCCGTGGACGTCGTCGACGGCCACCGAGCAGTGCGGGTGGAGCCCGGCGCCGCGGTCGACCAGCACGACCGGGATGTCATGGGCGGCCAGACGCTCGATCCGCTCGGCCGAGGAGTCGTCGACGGGCGTGATGAGCAGGCCCAGGACCCGCTGCTCCTCCAGGATCTCCAGGTGGCGCTGTTCGCGGCGCACGTCCTCGCCCGAGTCGCAGACGGTGACCACGCCGCCGGCCGAGTCGACCAGCGGCTCGGCGCCTCGCACCACATCGGTGAAGAAGGGGTTGGCGACGTCGAGGACCACGATCGCGACGTTGCGGCTGCGTCCGGCGCGCAGCTGCCGGGCCGAGTCGTTGCGGACGTAGCCGAGCTTGGCGATGGCGGCCTGCACGCGTCGTCTGGTCTCCTCCGCGACGGCATCGGGCCGGTTGAGCACGTTGGAGACCGTGCCGACCGAGACGCCCGCGGCCTGCGCGACGTCCTTCATGCTGCTAGTGGTCATCGTCACCTCATGGAGTGTAGTGAGGGGCGCTGCGGGAGCCTCAGGTCTGGCCTGCGTGCCGAGCGCGGAGGGTTGAAACGAATCAACGCCGGGTCGGGGGCACGGCGCATCATATCCCGAGCCCGTCACAGAATTATCGCAGGACAGGTCTTGACATGCTGGCCAGCGCGTTCTATGTTATCGACACCCCCGCATGAAACGATTCAATCCCTCCGGTGTAATAATCGTGACCACGACCTCAAGGAGGAACCCCCGTGACACAACGAGTGTGTTTCACCCTTCGCGTGCGGCGCGACCGGATCGACGAATACCGCGAACGGCACGCCGCCGTCTGGCCCGACATGCTCCAGGCTCTGGCCGCCACCGGCTGGGGCAACTACTCGCTCTTCCTGTCCGACGATGGACTCCTCATCGGCTACCTCGAAACCGAGGACTTCGCGGCCGCCAAGGCCGCCATGGCCGAACGCGACGTCAACGCCCGCTGGCAAGCCGAGATGGCCCCCTTCTTCGAAGGCGCCGACGGGGCCGCCGCCGACGAGTCGTTCAACGTGATCGCGGAGGTCTTCAACCTGGAGGACCAACTGGCGGCCGCCGACGCCTCGTCACGAAACGGAGCCTGACCATGACCGACCGCATCGCACGCGCCAAACAAGTGCTGGCCGGCCAGAACATCGAGACCCCCTCCTGGGCGTTCGGGAACTCCGGCACCAGGTTCAAGGTGTTCGCCCAGCAAGGCGTCCCCCGCGACCCCTACGAGAAGATCGCCGACGCCGCCCAGGTCCACCGCTTCACCGGCGCCGCCGGCACGGTCGCCCTCCACATCCCCTGGGACAAGGTCGACGACTACGCCGCACTCGCGGCCCACGCCGCCGACCAGGGCGTCACGATCGGGACGATCAACTCCAACACCTTCCAGGACCCCGACTTCATGCTCGGCAGCGTCTGCCACCCCGATCCCGGCATCAGACGCAAAGCCACCGACCACCTTCTCGAATGCGTCGACATCATGGACGCGGTCGGATCCAACGACCTGAAGCTGTGGTTCGCCGACGGCACCAACTACCCCGGCCAGGACTCGATCGCCGACCGCCAGGACCGCCTCACCGAAGTTCTCGCCGAGGTCTACGCCCGACTCGGCGACGGACAGCGCATGCTGCTGGAGTACAAGCTGTTCGAGCCGTCGTTCTACCACACCGACGTGCCCGACTGGGGCACCGCCTACGCCCACTGCGTCGAACTGGGCCCCAAGGCACAGGTCGTGATCGACACCGGCCACCACGCCCCCGGCACCAACATCGAGTTCATCGTCGCGTTCCTGCTGCGCCAGGGCCGGCTCGGCGCGTTCGACTTCAACTCCCGGTTCTACGCCGACGACGACCTCATGGTCGGCTCGGCCGACCCGTTCCAACTGTTCCGCATCATGCACGAGCTGGCGCTGCGAGGCGCGATCGGCCCCGAATCGGGCATCGCGTACATGCTCGACCAGTGCCACAACATCGAACCGAAGATCCCCGCGGTCATCCGCTCGGTGCAGAACGCCCAAGAAGCCACCGCCAAGGCGCTCCTGGTCGACCACGATGCACTCGAATCGGCCCAGGCCTCCGGCGACGTCCTGGCCGCCAACGCGGTCCTGATGGACGCCTACAACACCGACGTGCGCCCGCTCCTGGCAGAACTTCGCGAAGCACAGGGCCTGGACCCCGACCCGATGGCCGCCTACGCCGCCTCCGGTTACGCCGCCGAGATCGTCGAAGCGCGCCGGGACGGCCGGGCCGCCGGATGGGGGGCATGATGAACGAGACCGTAAACGACCTCATCGCCCGCTCGAACCGGCTCGGCGCCGATAAACGCAACACCAACTTCGCCGGCGGCAACACCTCCGCCAAAGGCGAAGCCACCGACCCGGTCACCGGGGAGCAGGTCGAACTGCTGTGGGTCAAGGGCTCCGGAGGCGACCTCGGCACCCTCCGGCCCGAGGGCCTGGCCGCGCTCCGGCTCGACCGGCTGCGCGCGATGACCGGCACCTACCCCGGCGTCGAGGCCGAAGACGAGATGGTCGCCCGTTTCGACTACTGCCTCCACGGCAGGGGCGGGGCCGCCCCGTCCATCGACACCGCCATGCACGGCCTGGTCGAAGCCGCCCACGTCGACCACCTGCACCCCGACTCGGGCATCGCCTTCGCCACCGCGGCCGAAGGCCCGGCGCTCACCGAAGCGTGCTTCGGCGAACGGGTCGTGTGGGTCCCGTGGCGCCGCCCGGGATTCCAGCTCGGCCTGGACATCGCCGCGATCGAACGCGAGCACCCCCGGGCGATCGGCTGCATCCTCGGCGGCCACGGCATCACCGCCTGGGGCGAGACCTCCGAGGAATGCGAAGCCAACAGCCTGGAGATCATCCGCGGTTGCGAGCAGTTCATCGCCGAGCACGGCAGGCCCGAGCCCTTCGGGCCCCGCATCGAGGCGTGGACGGGGCTCGACGCGGACGCCCGCCGCGCCCGCGCCGCCGCACTCGCGCCGGTCATCCGCGGCCTGGCCTCGACCGACCGCCGCCAGGTCGGGCACTTCCGCGACGACGAGGCCGTCCTCGACTTCCTCGCCGCCGAGAAGATGCCCCGACTGGCGGCGCTGGGAACGTCCTGTCCCGACCACTTCCTGCGCACGAAGGTCCGACCGCTGGTGCTGGAGACCGCCGCCGACGCCCCACTCGACGAAGTGATCGATCACCTGACCGAGCGGCACGCGGCCTACCGCGAGGACTACCGCGCCTACTACGAACGCCATGCCGAAGCGGACTCTCCGGCGATGCGCGGGGCCGACCCCGCGATCGTCCTCGTCCCCGGCGTCGGCATGTTCTCCTTCGGGCCCGACAAGAAGACCGCCCGCATCGCCGGCGAGTTCTACGTCAACGCCATCAATGTCATGCGCGGAGCCGAAGCGATCTCGACTTACCGGCCCATCGACGAGGCCGAGAAGTTCCGCATCGAGTACTGGGCCCTCGAAGAGGCTAAACTCAAGCGGCTTCCCGCACCCAAGCCGCTGGCCGGCCGCGTCGCCCTGGTCACCGGTGCGGCCGGTGGCATCGGCAAGGCCACCGCCGAGCGGCTCGCCGCCGAAGGCGCCTGCGTCGTCATCGCCGACCTCGACGGCGACCGGGCCGCGAGCGCCGCGGCCCAGATCGGCGGCCCGGACCTCGCCGTCGGCCTCGCCGCCGACGTCACCGACGAGACCGCCGTCGCCGCGGCCCTCGACCAGGCCGCCCTGGCGTTCGGCGGCGTCGACCTGGTGGTCAACAACGCCGGCCTATCCCAGTCCAAGCCGCTGGTCGAGACCACCGCCGCCGACTGGGACCTCCAGCACGAAGTCATGGCCAAAGGCTCGTTCCTGGTCTCGCGCGAAGCCGCGAAGCACATGATCGCCCAGGGCCTCGGCGGCGACATCGTCTACATCGTCTCCAAGAACGCCGTGTTCGCCGGCCCGAAGAACATCGCCTACTCCGCCGCCAAGGCCGACCAGGCCCACCAGGTGCGGTTGCTCGCCGCCGAACTCGGCGAGCACGGCATCCGCGTCAACGGCGTCAATCCCGACGGGGTCGTGCGCGGCTCGGGCATCTTCGCCGGCGGCTGGGGCGCCCAGCGGGCCGCCGTCTACGGCGTCGAAGAGGACGAACTGGGCCAGTACTACGCCGGCCGCACCCTGCTCAAGAAAGAGGTCCTGCCCGCGTCGGTCGCCGACGCCGTCTACGTCCTGGTCGGCCCCGACCTCGGGCTCACCACCGGCATCCACCTCCCCGTCGACTCGGGCAACCCGCAAGGATTCCTCCGATGACCCACCGCCGCACCGGCCCCGCCCACCGCCCGGACCGGAGTGAACGCCGATGACACGACTGCTGGCCGCCGTCGACCTGGGCGCCTCCTCGGGCCGAGTCATGGCCGCCGCCGTGGACGGGAACCGGATCAGCCTGACCGAGGCCGCCCGGTTCCCCAACCGCGCCGTCGCCGCCGCCGGACGCCTCTACTGGGACGTCTTCGGGCTCTGGAACGGTGTCCTCGAAGGATTGCGCACCCTCGGCTCCGAGGACGACGTCGCCGCGGTCGCCGTCGACTCCTGGGCGGTCGACTACGCGCTCCTCGACGCCGAAGGCCACCTGATCGCCGCCCCCGTGTGCTACCGCGACGCCCGTGCCCGCGCCGCCCGCGAGACCGTCCTGGCCGCCGTCGGCCCCGAGACCCTGTTCGCCCGCACCGGCATCCAGCACCAGCCGTTCAACACCATCTTCCAGCTCGCCGCCGAACGCCCCGCGACCCTCGCCGCCGCCGAACGCCTGCTGCTGGTCCCCGACTTGTTCGCGTACTGGCTCTGCGGGGGCTTCGCCTGGGAGGCCACCAACGCCTCCACCACCGGCCTGATCGACCAGGCCACCGGCACCTGGTCCCCGGAGCTGTGCGCGGCCGCGGGCATCCGGCCCGAACTGCTCGGGCCGATCACCCCCACCGGAGCCGTCCTGGGCGAATTGAGCGCCGACGTCGCCGCCGAGACCGGTCTGAGCGCCGACACTAAAGTGATCGCCACGGCCGGCCACGACACCGCCGCGGCCGTCGCCGCCGTCCCCTACGAGACCGAGCACGCCGCCTACATCTCCTGCGGCACCTGGTCCCTGGTCGGCATCGAACGGGCCGAACCGGTCCTCACCCGCGAAGCGCTCCGAGCCGGATTCACCAACGAGCGCGGCGTCGACGGCTCGACCCGCTTCCTCCGCAACGTCGCCGGACTGTGGCTCCTCCAGGAGTCCCTGCGCGCCTGGTGGCGCGCAGGCGTCAAAGTCGCTCTCGTCGACCTCATCGGCCGGGCCGAGGCCGTCCCGCGCCTGCGCTCCATCGTCGACCCCGACGACCCGGTCTTCGCCGACCCGGGGGACATGCCTGAGCGCATCCGCGTCCGCTGCGCCCAGACCGGCCAGCCGGTGCCCGAGACGCCCGCCGAGATCACCGCGTGCATCCTCGACTCCCTCGCGCTGGCCCACCGCCGCGCCATCACCGATCTCGAACGGCTCGGCGGGACCGCGATCGCCTTCGTCCACATCATCGGCGGCGGCTCCAACAACGGCCTACTGTGCCAGTTGACCGCCGATGCCACCGGGCGGCCGGTCCTGGCCGGCCCCGATGAGGCCACCGCGCTCGGCAACGCGCTGGTCCAAGCGCAGGCACTGGGACTCATCGCACCCGGCCCCGAGGCCCGACGCGATGCCGCGCACGCCTCGGTCCGGCCGCGGATGTACCTGCCGGCCGGCGATCCGGCCGCCTGGCGGCGCGCCGCCGCCCGATTGGAATCCTTCCCCGGTCGAGACCTGGGAGCAACTGAATAGATCCCGAAGGCCCGCGCGAGCGGGACCCCTCTGCAAGAAGGAGAGCATCAACGATGATCCGCCATCCCTATCGCGCCAAGCGCAGGACGCTCCTCACCGGTGCCACGGCCGCCGCGGCTCTCGGCGCCACCGCGGCCTGCGGCGACGACGGCCCGGCCGGCACCGCCGAGGACCCGATCAACATCAGCTTCGAGTGGTGGGGCGATGAGGCCCGCGCCGAGATCACGCAGGAGGCCGTCGACCTCTTTCAGAAGAAGCACGAGGGCATCAAGGTCCGCACCAACTTCTCCGACTTCCCGACCTACTGGGAGTCGATGACCACGCGCATGGCCGGCAAGGACCTGCCCGACGTGCTCAACATGGACTATTCGCGGCTGCTCCAGTTCGGCAGCAACGGCATGCTCATGCCCCTCGACGGCCTGGTCGACACCTCCGACTTCCTCGAAGGGTTCCTCGACACCGGCTATGTCAACGACGAACTGGTCGCCGTCCCGATCGCCGGGAACACGCTCGGGCTGCTCTACCGCTCGGACTGGTATGGGCAGGCCGAGGTCGACCTTGAGGCCGGCTACAGCTGGGAGGACTACCATCGGGCCATCCAGGACGTCACCGCGAGCCTGGGCGACGAGCAGTGGGGCGGCGGCGACTTCGCCGGCCAGTACCATTTCATGGAGCTGTGGCTGCGTCAGCAGGGCGGCAGCTTCTACACCGAAGACGGCACGGCACTGAACTTCGACAAGGCCCGGCTCATTGAGTGGTGGTCGATGAACGAGCCGCTCCACGCCGAGGGCGCCGTCCCGCCCATCAGCGTGTCCTCGCAGTGGGCCCCGGAGAACGGTTTCGTCCTCGACAAGATCGGCGCGGACCTCGGCTGGGACAACTTCCTGGCCTGGTACGCCCCGGCCGTCGCCGAGAACGGCGGCACCCTGACCCTGGCCGCACCGCCGAGCCTGGACCCGGGGAACCTCGGCTTGTACCTCAAACCCTCGATGCAGCTGTGCATCGCCGCCAACAGCGAGTTCCCCGAGGCATCGGCCAAGCTGATCGATTTCCTGCTCACCGACCCCGAGGCCATCGCGATCCTCGGCACGAACCGAGGCATCCCGGCCACCAACGTCGGCCGTGAGAACGTCGAGATCGACGAGGTCTCCCAGCAGGTGCTCGACTATGAGGCCGAGGTTGAGCAGTACCTGACCTCCCCGCCTCCGCCGCCGCCTTCGGCGACGGGCTCGATCGAGGTCAAGTTCGCGGAGATCTACGAGCAGGTGCTCTACGGCGAACTGGCGACCGCCGACGCGGTGGACACGTTCTTCACCGAGGCCGAGACCCTCTTGGCCGCCGAACAGTAACCATCGACCGACAACGCATAGGAAGTCAAGCCGTGTCAGCGACTCCCTCCACTGCCGCCGACCCCGCCGCGGGCACGGCGAGCGGGCCAGGGGCGCCACCGGTCCGCGGGCCCCGAGGGGCGGCCGAACGCCGTTCCTCGGCGTCCCGCGGAGGTGAGCGCCTTGCCGGATACACGTTCATGATTCCCTGGATCATCGGTACCGCGGTGCTCACCGTCGGCCCGATGGCATGGTCGCTGTACCTGTCGTTCACCGATTACCACCTCATCCGAGGCGGCGAGTGGATCGGGCTGCAGAACTACACGGCGATCTTCGACGACCCGATGTTCTACCGGACCGTCCGCGTGACGCTGCTGTACGTGCTCATCGCGGTCCCCGTCAAACTCGTCGCCTCGCTGCTCGTCGCGATCCTGCTGTCCCAGCATCGCCGCGGCATGGGGTTCTACCGTGCCGCGTTCTACATGCCCTCGCTGATCGCCATGAGCGTCGGCGTCGCCTTGATCTGGAAGGCCCTGTTCTCCAACGGCGGCGTCCAGGACGGCATCATGAGCAGCTTCGGCTGGGAGGGCGGCGGTTTCCTCGGCAACCCATCGGTGTCGATCCTCATGCTGGTGCTGCTGGCGGTGTGGAGCTTCGGCGCGCCGATGGTCATCTTCCTGGCCGGCCTGATGCAGGTGCCGCAGGAGCTCTATGAAGCCGCCGACGTCGACGGGGCCGGCAGGTGGAGCAAGTTCGTCCGCATCACCTTGCCGATGCTCTCGCCGGTGATCTTCTTCAACGTGCTGATGGAGACGGTCGGGGCGTTCCAGCTGTTCGGGCCGGCCTACATCATCGGCGGCGAGTCCGGTGCCCCGGCGTGGTCGACGCTGTTCTACACCGTCCGGATCTACACGCTGGCCTTCACCGACTTCCGCATGGGCTACGCCTCGGCGTACGCCTGGCTGCTGGTGCTGGCCGTCGGCCTGGTCACCGTCATCATGTTCCGCGCCGCCAAACGGCTCGTGTTCTACGCAGGGGAGGACCGATGAGCGTCAAGACAGCGGGCGGGCGGGTCATCGTCCGCAAGCGCAGAACGGCCGCCGAGCGGGCCAAGAGCGCCGTATGGCACGCGGCGATGCTCGCGGTCCTGGCGATCGTGCTCTACCCGCTGCTGTGGGTCATCACCGCCTCGCTCAAGGGCAATACGGACATCATCACCGACACCTCGCTGTGGCCGAAGGCGATCACCTGGGAGCATTTCGCCAATGCCTTCGACGGGCTGGCGGGCATCCCGCTGTGGCGGTTCTTCTGGAACTCCACCCTGATCGCGGCCCTGTCGGTCGTCGGCGTGGTGGTCTCCTGCTCGATGACCGCCTACGCCTTGGGACGCCTGCGCTTCCCGGGCCGCTCGGCCATGCTCGGCGTCGTCATCGCCACGCTGCTGCTGCCGGGGCAGGTCATGCTCATCCCGCAGTACCTGATCTTCTCCGAACTGGAGGTGACGAACACGTACGTGCCGCTGGTGATCGGGAAGTTCCTGGCGCTGGAGTCGTTCTTCGTGTTCCTCTACATCCAGTTCCTCCGCGGTATCCCCAGGGAGTTGGACCAGGCCGCGAAGATCGACGGCGCGGGCCACTTCAGGATCTTCTTCTCGATCCTGCTGCCGCTGCTGCGTCCGGCGGTCGTGACTTCTTCGATCTTCACGTTCATCTGGTCGTGGAACGATTTCCTCGGGCCGCTGATCTATCTGTACGACATGGAGAAGTTCCCGCTGCCCAGGCTGTTGCAGTCCTATTCGAACACCGAAGGCGTGACGAACTGGGGTGGCATGATGGCGATGACGCTGTTGTCGCTGGTCCCGGTGGTGCTGTTCTTCCTGGTGTTCCAGAAGTTCCTCATCAGGGGCATCGCGACCTCGGGTGTGAAGGGCTGAGGATGCGAGAGGAGGCGGCCGGGATGACCCGCCGGCGGTACACGATCGAGGGCACCCGGCCGTTCGCCCTGTTCGCCGAGTGCCTGCTGACCGGCTTGTGGTTCACGGTGGCGGCGCTGCCGCTGGTGACCGTCCCGGCCGCGCTCGCGGCCTCGGCCCGCCACCTGTCGGGGTACCTCGACGGGACGCCTTCGACCCTGGGCGATTTCGTCCGGGAGGTGCGAGCGGCCTGGCGGGGCGGCTGGAAGGTCGGCCTGGCGACGATCGGCGCGGCGCTGTTCTTCGCCGTGGATCTGGCGGTGTTGACGATCGAGGGCGTCCCCGGCAGGGCGGTGATGGCGCTGTTGACCATGGTCGTGGCGGGTGCGGCGGCGACGCTGCTGTTGCGGGCCGCGGCGGCCTGGGCGCCCGGCCGCCCGTGGCGGGCCCTGTTGGCCGAGGCGGTGGAGGAGGCCAAGACGGACTTCGGCGGGACCGGCATCCTCCTGGGCGGACTGCTGGTCCTCGCGGTGTGCACCTGGGCGTTGTGGCTGCTCTTCGTTCCCATGAGCGGCTGCCTCGTCGGCGCGGCGCTGGCCGTGCGACGGCGCCGGAGCGTGGTCTCCTCATAGCGGACGATGGGCGAGTCCTGCTCGGGTATGAGCGGTGTTCCCTCGCGCGAAGGTAGGCGCCGATTGGTAGCTTGAGATCCCCGATCATTGGAGAGAACCATGTCAGAATCACCCCCGTCCATGGGGAAGAAGTCCCGGCCCGGCACGGTGTCCCTCGCCGTCGTGCTGCAGTTGCTCCTCGCCGTCGCGATGGTGGTCTCCGGGGTGCTCAATTTCGTGTACGGCGCCGACGCCCAGCAGGCGTATGAGGACGAGCTGGCCGCCCAGGGCGCCGGCGATTCGCAGCTCGCGGTCGACTCGGGCGGTTTCGAGGGCACCTCGAACCTGGTCTTCCCGATCGTCGTCGCCGCTTTGATGGTGGTACTGGCCCTGCTGAACGCCGTGGGCAATCGCGTAGGCCGCATCCTGTCGTGGGTCTTCCAGCCGCTGGTACTCGTCTGCGGCGGCATCGTGCTGGCCGGGAGCCTGTTCGCCGTCCCGCTGATGCAATGGGGCTTCGACAATGCCGGTGACGAACGGCTGGAGGGCCTCGATGCCTCGGCGCTGGTCGAGGCCGCCTACGGGGCCTTCCCGGCCTGGAGTTTCGTCGTGGATTGGGCCGTGGCCCTGCTGGCGACGCTCGGCTCGCTTCTGGTGATCATCCTGCTGGCGGTGCCGAGTTCCAATGCGTACTTCCGCAAGGAGGCGCCGCCCACCTATATTCCGGGCGCTCCGACCGAGTAACCGCGCGCGAGGCGATGACCCGGGCCGTGCACGGCCCGGGTTGTTTCCTATCACTCTTCAAGAAAGATATATATCGACAACGAGGCTTTACGCCTCGCGTCAAACCAGGTCATCTCCATCGCAAGGCCCGAATATCGCCGGGCTTCGCCCGTCAGCAACACCACAAGGGCCCGCCATTTCGGCGATACAGTGTCGTACCGCTGGGGCTAGAATCGTGCCTGCACCCACCGAACACCCGTCGACCATGCGGCTCGCACCCGCCGCCGAGCGGGAGGAGACCCACGGCCCTGCAAGGGGCCGTCGAGAGGACAGTCTTGAGCAAGTCAACGGCGCCCACCGGCTGGGGAGTCTGGACGTGGCCGAACCTGGTCACGGCCGTACGCCTGGCGGGAATCCCGCTGTTCTGCTATCTACTGCTGGCCACCGAGTACTACTGGCAGGCCGCGGTCGTCCTCGCCGTCGGAGGCGGCACCGACTGGGTGGACGGGCAACTGGCCCGCCGGCTCAACCAGGTCTCCAGACTCGGGCGGCTCCTCGACCCGTTCGTGGACCGCCTGTACATCCTCACCGCGCTGCTGGCGCTGACCTATGTCGACCTGCTGCCGTGGCCGTTCACGTTCGCGGTCCTGGCCCGCGAGGCGGTGCTGGTGGCCACGGTGGTGGTCCTGCGCTGGCACGGCTTCGCTCCGCCGCAGGTGCATTTTCTCGGCAAGTCCGCCACCAGCGTGATGTTCATGTCCTTCCCGGTGCTCGTCGTGGCCGGCCTGGTGGACAACGCCGCGTCCTGGGCCGCGCCGCTGGGGTGGGCGCTCGCCTGGTGGGGACTGGTCCTGTACTGGTTGGCGGCGTTCGTGTACCTGCGTCAGGCTGCCGGGTTGCTTCGCGGCCGGAGCGGCCGTACGCACGCGGTCGCGTTATATCCGCGTCGAATGCGGCTCGTCGCTCAACGAGGCCGGGTGAGTACGCAAACGCGGCCCCGCCGTCGGCGCGATACGGTTGGGCGATACGGTCATTGCGTCCGACCCGTCGCCGTTCGCGGCGAATCGTGCGAACCTGCGGGTTCGTGCAGCAGGAGCGTCAGAGGGGAGACCAGGTGATTCCGGAGCAATTGCGTTACACCGCGGAGCATGAGTGGATCGAGTCGCGCGGTGAGGGCGTGATACGAGTGGGCATCACCGACTTCGCGCAGAACGCGCTCGGTGACGTCGTGTTCATCCAGCTCCCGGAAGTGGGGGCCCGGGTGCAGGCGGGAGACGTGATCGGTGAAGTCGAATCCACCAAGAGCGTCTCTGACGTGTACGCTCCGGTGACCGGTAAGATTCAGGCATGCAATGACGAACTGTCGGAATCTCCGGAACTGGTGAACGGCGACCCCTATCGGGCGGGCTGGATGTTCGACATGGAGATCGAGGATTCCGGCTCGCTCACTGCTTTGCTCGACGCAGGGGCGTATGCGAAGCTTACTGAGTGACCAGAGGGTCCAGACTTGTAGAAGGTGGCAATCCATGACGCGTTCGAATGATGAGTTCCCTCCGCCGGATGTGACGGCCACGATGAACCTCTCCGCGTTGCAGGAGAGCGGCGAGGTGGACGCGGAGTTGAACTCCGCGCGGCTGGCGGATTCGCTGCCGGCGGGGACCGCGCTGTTGGTGGTTCGCCGTGGACCGAACGCCGGCGCTCGGTTCCTGTTGAACACGGAAGTGACGACGTCCGGTCGCCATCCCGATTCCGATATCTTCCTCGATGATGTGACCGTCTCGCGGCGGCATGCCGAGTTCCATCGGGACGCCTCGGGTTTCGCGGTTCGCGATGTCGGCAGTCTCAACGGGACCTATGTCAACCGCGAGCGCGTGGAGACCGCGGCGCTCGGCAATGGCGACGAGGTGCAGATCGGGAAGTTCCGCTTGGTGTTCGTCAGCGGTCCGAAGCCCGCTGCGGCCTGAGATCGTCGACCGCTTGCGTCACGTCGTCGTGATTTGCGAGTAGTCTGGGAGACAAGGGACCCGCCGTGGGGTATGCCCGTGGCGGGTCCGGCATCAGCGACGACGGCATGCGTTGGAGGCGAACCGGTGCGGATGATGACCGTAGTCGGGGTCCGCGTGGAGCTCCCCAGCAATCAGCCGGTGGTCTTGCTCAAGGAGAGCGAGGGCCATCGGTATCTGCCGATTTGGATCGGGACGGTGGAGGCGGCGGCGATCGCGTATCGGCAGCAGGAGGTGCAGCTGTCGCGTCCGCTGACGCATGATCTGATGCGTGATGTGCTGGAGGCGTTGGAGGTGTCGCTGACGTCGGTGGAGATCACGGAGTTGCGGGAGACGGTGTATTACGCGGAGCTCGTGTTGGACGGGCAGACGCGGGTGTCGTCGCGGTCGTCGGATGCGATTGCGTTGGCGTTGCGTGCGGAGGCGCCGATCTGGTGTGCGGAGGCGGTGCTGGACGAGGCCGGTGTGGTGCTTCCGGATACTCAGGAGGACGAGGTGGAGCGGTTCCGCGAGTTCCTCGAAGAGGTCAGTCCCGACGATTTCGGTTGAGTCGGTTCGTTGCGTGCTTCGTTCGGGTCGATGTGGTGACCTGGCGAGCAATATTCTGGTTCTGCCCATTGTGTTGGGTTGGGGCGTTACTCTCACCTTCCAGGAGCCTCATGGTGCGGAGGATGCGATGGATGCCCAGAGTGACGCGGTCGGGCGTGGCCCGGTTCCGGCTGCGCAGATTCGTGGTTGGCGCGGTACGGCCGCTTGTCGGGTCGTCGGGATCACGTATCGGCAGTTGGATTATTGGGCTCGTACGGGTCTGGTCGAGCCGAGTGTGCGGCGTGCGTCGGGTTCGGGTTCGAATCGGCTGTATTCGTTTCGGGACATCATCGTGTTGAAGGTGATCAAGCGTTTGCTGGATGCGGGTGTGTCGTTGCAGAACATTCGTATGGCCGTGGAGGCGCTGCGGTGCCGGGGTGTGAAGGACTTGGCCGAGATCACGCTGATGTCGGACGGGTCGAGGGTGTACGAGTGTCGGTCGGCCGGTGAGGTGATCGAGTTGCTGCGGGGCGGTCAGGGCGTGTTCGGGATCGCGGTGCGGTCGACGGTGACCGAGGTGATGGGGCGGTTGTCGGCGTTGCCGGGTGTGGAGGCGCCGGTGCAGGTGCGGCGTGGGGTCGGTGAGGTGCCGACTCGACGGTAGTCGTCTTGTGGCCTACGATGTGCGCTAGGGCTTGTTGCAGAGCTCGGGGCGAGGCGGTATCCGAGTCGTTTTGTTCGCTCGCAAGGCGCGGGGCCTTCCAGATCCCGGTGTCGGGTCCGGGGGTCCGGGCGAGGCGGCGAGCGGGAAATGGGTCGGGCAGCGCTCGTCCGGGGTTCTCGAACCAGTCCTAGAGCCGGAAGACCGGGCGGGAGAGACCGTGGGCCGTTGTGGCCGCGCGGCACCGAAGGGGCAATTCCCTCGCTTGAAACTCTCAGGTACCAGGACTGCTCGGGGTTGGCCGCTCTGGAGCCGGTGGTGTGTCTCGGTCGGTTGGGTCCGTCGGGGCGTCGGTGACAGACGAGGGGACTGCAGTTGCCGTCGATTCGTCACCGGAGGGTTCCGTGTCCGACCGTTCTTTTTCTGCGCGCCACATCGGTATTGATGCCGCCGATCGCGATGCGATGCTCAAGGCGGTGGGGTTTTCGAGTCTTGAGGCGTTGATGGACGCCTGTATGCCGGAGCTCATTCGCAGTGATGGCTTGGCGTTGCCGGCTGCGGTCTCGGAGGATGCGGCGCAGGCGGAGTTGCGGGCTTTGGTGGAGCGGAATCGGCCGTTGCGGTCGATGATCGGGCTGGGGTATCACGGTACGCGCATGCCGGCGGTGATTCGTCGGAACGTGTTGGAGAATCCGTCGTGGTATACGGCGTATACGCCGTATCAGGCGGAGATCAGTCAGGGCCGGTTGGAGGCGCTGCTGAATTTCCAGACGATGGTGGCGGATTTGACGGGGCTGCCGGTGGCGGGTGCGAGTCTGCTCGATGAGGCGACGGCGGCGGCCGAGGCGATGTTGTTGGCCCGCCGTGTGTCGCGGCGGGGCGTCGCGGATGTGTTCGTGGTGGATGTGCGGGTGCTGCCGCAGACGTTGGCGGTGCTGCGGACGCGGGCGAGGCCGGTGGGCATCGAGTTGGTGGTGGCCGATTGTGCGGATGCGGCGAGTCTGCCCGAGTCGTTCTTCGGGATGTTGTTGCAGTATCCGGGTGCGGATGGTGCGGTGTTGGATTGGGCGGGCACGGTGGCTGCGGCGCATGAGCGTGGCGCGTCGGTGGCGGTGGCCGCGGATCTGTTGGCGTTGGCTTTGCTGGTGGCGCCGGGGGAGTTCGGGGCGGATATCGCGGTGGGTTCGACGCAGCGGTTCGGGATGCCGATGGGCTTCGGGGGGCCGCATGCGGGTTATATGTCGGTGCGTGAGGGCTTGCAGCGGCAGTTGCCGGGGCGTTTGGTGGGGGTGTCGCGTGATGCGGGCGGGGCTGCGGCGTTGCGGTTGGCGTTGCAGACGCGTGAGCAGCATATTCGGCGTGAGCGGGCGACGAGCAATATTTGTACGGCGCAGGTGTTGCCTGCGGTGATCGCGGCTTCGTATGCGGTGTGGCATGGTCCCGAGGGTGTTCGTGCGATCGCCGAGCGGGTGGCGGGGCATGCGGCGCGGTTGGCCGTTTCGCTGCGGGAGGCGGGTGTGTCGGTGTCCGGTGCGGCGTTCTTCGACACGGTCGTGGTTTCGGTGCCGGGGCGGGCTGAGCGGGTGGTCGCGGCGGCGGCGAGTGGTGGGTTGAATCTGCGGCGGGTGGATGCGGATCATGTGGCGGTCGCCTGTGATGAGACGACGACCGAGGCGGATCTGCGGGTGGTGTGCGATGCGTTCGGGGTGCGGTTGTCGGCGGAGGGTGCTGCGGTGGCGGTGCCGGCGGGGTTGCGGCGTGCGTCGGGGTATTTGGGGCATCCGGTGTTCTCTTCGTATCGGTCCGAGACGGCGATGATGCGGTATCTCAAGCGGTTGGCCGATGCCGATTACGGTTTGGATCGGGGCATGATCCCGTTGGGGTCGTGCACGATGAAGTTGAATGCGGCCGCTGAGATGGAGCCGGTCAGTTGGCCGGCGTTCGCCGATGTGCATCCGCTCGCTCCGGCCGATCAGACGGCGGGGTGGCGGGGGTTGATCGGGCAGTTGGAGGGCTGGCTGGCCGAGGTGTGCGGGTATGCGGCGGTGTCGGTGCAGCCCAATGCTGGTTCGCAGGGCGAGTTGGCGGGGTTGCTGGCGATCAAGGCGTGGCATGAGGCTCGGGGCCAGGGGGGTCGGGACGTGTGTCTGATTCCGGCCAGTGCGCACGGCACCAATGCGGCTTCGGCGGTGTTGGCGGGGATGCGGGTGGTCGTGGTGGCGTGCGATGCGGCCGGGAACATCGATGTGGGTGATCTGGGTGCGAAGGTGGCCGAGCATGGGGATGATCTGGCGGCGTTGATGGTGACGTATCCGTCGACGCATGGGGTGTACGAGTCGTCGATCGTGGAGGTGTGCGCTCGGGTCCATGATGCGGGTGGGCAGGTGTATGTGGACGGGGCGAATTTGAATGCGCTGCTCGGGTGGGCGAAGCCGGGTCGGTTCGGTGCGGATGTGTCGCATTTGAATTTGCATAAGACGTTCTGCATTCCGCATGGTGGGGGCGGTCCGGGTGTGGGTCCGGTGGCGGTGGCGGAGCATTTGGTGCCGTATTTGCCGTCGGATCCGTTGGCGGAGGAGCCGGGGGCGGTGGGGCCGGTCTCGCAGGCGCGGTGGGGTTCGGCGGGGATCTTGCAGATTCCGTGGATGTATCTGCGGATGATGGGGCCTGAGGGGGTGCGGTCGGCGACGGCGTCGGCGGTGTTGGCGGCGAATTATGTGGCGGTGCGGTTGCGGGAGGCGTTTCCGGTGTTGTACACCGGTGAGCGTGGTCTGGTGGCGCATGAGTGTGTTTTGGATCTGCGTGAGTTGACGCGGGTGAGCGGGGTGACGGTCGAGGATGTCGCGAAGCGGTTGATCGATTACGGGTTCCATGCGCCGACGATGTCGTTTCCGGTGGCGGGGACGTTGATGGTGGAGCCGACGGAGTCGGAGGATCTGCGTGAGTTGGATCGGTTCTGTGCGGCGATGATCGCGATCCGTTCGGAGATCGATGCGGTCGTCTCGGGTGTGGTGGCGTTGGAGGATTCGGTGTTGCGGTCGGCGCCGCATACGGCTGCGGTGGTGACGGCCGAGGTGTGGGATCGGGGGTATTCGCGGGCGGAGGCGGCGTGGCCGGCGGGTGTGGTGGCGTCGAAGTATTGGCCGCCGGTGGGTCGTGTGGACAATGCGTGGGGGGATCGGAACCTGGCGTGTACGTGTCCGCCGATCGAGGCGTATGGGGGCGCGTAGGGCCGGGGCGGGGTGATGGGTGGCGCGGCGGCGGGTGCTGCGGGTTCTACACTGGCTGCCGAGGTTCCCCCAGGAGAGTAGCTGATGGTTTTCGGGCACACGCGGGCTGTGAAGTCCCATCGTACGGGTCGGCGGCGTCGGAAGGGTGGTTCGAAGCTGCCGGTGGCGCCGTGGATTTTGTTCACGTTGGTGTCCGTGTTGGTGGCGTCGGCGTTGACGACGGGGTTCGTGATGTTGCTGCGTGCCGGTTGCGGCAGTGACGTCTACCGGGTGCCGGTGGCGGCGGCGCCGAATGTGTTCTCGACGATGGAGGATTTGGCGCGGGAGTGGGAGGCGCAGGACCCGAAGATCGATGGGAACTGTGTGGGCGTGTCGGTGCACAAGGTGTCGCCGGTGGACGCTTCGCGGGGGTTGACCGGGGAGTGGGACACGGTGTCGCTGGGGCCGAGGCCGATCGCGTGGGCGCCTGATTCGGGGGTGTGGGCCGAGTGGGTGACCGGCACGGAGGTCACCGCGGATTACTTCTCGTCGGATCCGGTGGTGTTGGGGCAGTCGAAGACGGTGCTGGCGGTGCCGGAGCCGGTCGCGGAGGAGCGGGGATGGGTCGGGGGGCAGCCGCCATCGTGGGATGAGGTGCTTTCGGCGGTCGAGTCGGGCGAGGTGACGGTGGCGGCGGCCAATCCGCGTACTTCGACCGAGGGGTTGCAGTCGATGTTGAACGCCGTGGGCGACGGTTCGGGTGGTGTGGACGCGGAGGCGATGGGGCGGTATGTCGCCGCGTTGGATGCCGGGCTGGTGGGTGAGAGCGCGGAGGCGTTGTTCGCCGAGTATGCGGCTGCGGATGATCCGGTGGCGTTCGCGGAGGTGTTCACGGCCTTGGATTATCAGGTCGAGGATTTCAATCGGCGTTCGGAGGTCGAGCCGCCGTTGGTGCCGATTGCGCCCAGTGGGGCGCAGGTGCATGCGGTGTCGTCGTACATGGTGTTGGGCGCCGGGTGGGTTTCGGACAGTGATGCGGCGATCGCGTTGCTGTTCGGTGATTTTCTGCGTTCGGGTGCGGCTGCGGCGGCGTTCGCGGAGGCGGGGTTGGCGTCGGTGGAGGCCGATGCGGTGGCCGATGGGGTGGTGACCGGTGAGACGGTGCGCGATGCGGTGCGGCGTTGGCAGGAGACGCGGCGTGATGTGAATCTGCTGCTGGTGGTGGATCGGTCGCAGGCCGGCGATGAGGAGATGGTCGAGTACGGCGGTGAGTCGGTGGCGGCTTCGGTCGCGCAGATTCGTTTGGCGATCGCGTTGGTCGATGAGTTGGGGGCGTCGTCGCGGGCGGGGTTGTGGGAGTTCGGTGTGGGTGCGGGGGGTGATGGTGGTCCGTGGCGGTCGGTGACGGCGATCGGTGCGTTGTCGGGGGATCAGCGTGAGGCGTTGACCATGGATTTGTACGGGTTGTCGGAGCAGGGGGCGCATGAGGGCGGTTCGCCGTTGTTCGACACGGTGGTGGCGGCTTATGACCATATGGGCGAGCATGCGGTCGAGGGGGCTGACAATGTGATCGTGGTGTTGACCAACGGCGGGGTCGATGCGGTGTCGTTGCCGACGGTCGAGGAGACGGCGGCGGCGTTGGCGGAGGCTTCGGCGTCGCAGTCGGTGCCGGTGTCGGTGTACACGGTGGGGTTCGGTTCGGCCGATGCGGCGAATTTGGCGGTGTTGGCGGAGGCGACGCAGGGTTCGTATATCGAGGCGCCGGATGCGGGTGGCCTGTTGGATCGGTTGCGGGGCGGTTGAGCGGGCCGGGCGTGAACTGACCCACTGGTGGGGGTCGGTCCGGGAGGTCCGGTCCGGGTGGTGCGCATACTGGTTCGATGTCGATGTTCGCTGCTGTGAGCGCGGTGCCGCCGGGGGTGCCGGCGGGTTGCCGGGGTGGTCTGGTCGAGGTCGATCGGGTGGAGTGGCGGGTCGGTGACGGCGGTGATCCGGCTGCGATCGTCGATGCGTTCTGTGCTGGTTTCGGGGGTGTGCACGGTTCGGGTCGGGGTTCGGTGTGCGGTGTGGCGGTGTTGGTGTCGGCGGCTGCGGGTGCGGTGATGGCCGGTGGGGCGGTGGGGGCGCCTACGCCGGTGTCTGCGGTGCCGGATGTGGCGCTGGTGGCGTATGCGCATGGGTCGGCTGCGGCGGTGACCGAGTCCGGGTCGTTCTCGGTGGGGCGGTGGCGTCGTTCTTGGTCGCGGGCCGATCATGCGAAGGCGGTGGCCGTGGTGCAGGAGGCGATCGGTCGCGGTGAGGTGTATCAGGCGTGTGTGGTGGGGCATCGGTGGGCGCCGTGGCGGGGGGATGTGGCGGGTGCGGCTGCGGCGGTGATGGGTGTTGAGGGTGCGGTGTGGGGTGGGGTGTTGGCCGGGGAGGATTGGATGGTCGTGTCCGGTTCGCCCGAGTGTTTTCTGGAGTCGGGGGCGGGGCGGGCGGCGACGTTTCCGATCAAGGGGACGGCTCCGGCGACGGTGGCGGGGCGGGCGGCGTTGCTCGCGTCGGTCAAGGAGCGGGCCGAGCATGTGATGATCGTGGATTTGGCGCGTAATGATCTGGCGCGGGTGGCGGTGCCCGGGAGTGTCGAGGTCGAGGGGTTGTTCACCGTTCGCCGGTGGGCTGATCTGTGGCAGGCGGAGTCGGCGGTGTCGTGTCGCTTGGTTCCGGGGGCGGGGTTGGCGGCGTTGTTGCGGGCGGTGTGTCCGCCGGGGTCGGTGACGGGGACGCCGAAGGCGGCGGTGCTGGATCTGGTCGGCGGCATCGAGCCGGTGGGGCGGGGTCCGGCGATGGGTGCGTTCGGGTTTCTTTCGGGGGGCCGGTTGCGGTTGGGGTTGACGATTCGGACGGTGGCGTTCGATGCGGAGTCGGTGCACGTGTGGGCCGGGGGTGGGGTCACGTGGCGTTCGGATCCGGTGGCGGAGGTGGCCGAGGCTGAGGCGAAGGCCGCGGGTGTGGTGCGGGCGTTGTCGTCATTGTGAGTTGCGCCAGACGGCGATGGTGCGTTCTTTGGCTTCGTCGCGGAGGTCGGGGGACCATTCGGCGCGGTAGAGGCGCAGTCTGGGGGTGGGGGTGTCGAGTTCGACGACGCAGCCCAGGGCCATGGGCGGGTCGGGGTGGAGGCGTTCGAGCCAGACGGTGCCGCTGGTGCGGCCGTCGCCGCTGACTTGGATCGTGCGGTGTTCGAGTTGGAATTGTCCGAGAATGTTCGGCTCGTTCATGCGCGAGTCCTTCACCGTGTTGCTCCCACCGTTGTGGCGCGATGCCCGGCGGGGGTGTCAGCGTCCCGCCTTGGTCGCGCTCGTGCTCAATCTTGGCGTTCGTGCTGCACCGATGTCAATACCCGGTTCGGTGGTTCGGTGGGTGAATCTGCTGGACAGGGCGGGTAAGGACAGTGCAGTGTCGGTTACCCGTTAGTGTCGTGTTCGTTCGTCGGGTGCTGTGGGGGTGTGCCAAGCTGTCGGGCATGAGTGATGATGAGGAGTTTCGTCGGATCGGTGAGGCCGCGTTCGATTTGGCCCGGCAGGGCGAGACGGCGCGGTTGTTGGCGTTCGTTGAGGCGGGGCTGCCGGTGGATTTGGTCAACGGGTCGGGGGATTCGTTGTTGATGCTGGCGGCGTATCACGGGCATGCCGGGACGGTGCGGGCGTTGATCGATCGTGGTGCTGATGTGGAGCGGCGCAATGATCGCGGGCAGTCGCCGTTGGCCGGGGCGGTGTTCAAGGATTTCGGGGCGGTCGTGGCGGTGCTGTTGGAGGCCGGGGCCGATCCCGATGCGGGTGATCCTTCGGCGCGGCAGGTCGCGGCGATGTTCGATCGTCGTTTGGGGGTGGCCGGCGAGCGCTGATGGGTGCTGGGGCCTCGTGGAGTGGGAGCCGGTATGCATCGCCTCGTGGTTTGGGGAGTGGGCGGTGCGTTGCGGCCCTGTCGGTCGGTGGGGTGGGGGTTCGGGCTATGAGGTCTGTGATGGGTCGTGGTGTCGGTGCGGGCCCGTCGGGTTCAGATGGCGCTCATGCCTTCGGGGAGGCGTCCCCAGGCGTGGAGGTCGGTCAGGTGTGTTTGGAGGCAGCCGGCGAAGGCGTTCGCGGCTTTGGTGAGCGGGGTGTCGGCTCGGGCGGTGAGCGCGATGGTGCGGCTGGCGCCGGGTGGGGCGAGGGGTGTGGCGCGCAGGCCCGGGTTGGCGGCGACGATCATGGCCGGGAGGAGGGCGATGCCCAGGCCGGCTTCGACGAGGCCGGCGACGGCGTCGGTGGCGCCGCCGTCGACGGTGACGATGGGGGTGAATCCGGCGTCCTGGCAGGTGGTGACGGTGAGGTTGCGCAGGTCGTAGCCGTGTGCGGGGAGGACGAAGGGTTGTTCGCGCAGTTGTGGGAGGCCGATGTACGCCTGGCGGGTGAGTGGGGGCTGGTCGGCGGCGGAGGCGACGACGAGGGCTTCGGAGAGGAGCGGTTGGACGGCCAGGCCGGTTTCGGTGGGGGTCTCGCCGATGGTGAAGGCGAGGTCGAGGTCGCCGGCGCTGAGGTGTTCGGTGAGGGGGCCGGAGCCGTCTTCGGTGAGGGTGACGGTGACGCCGGGGTGGGCTTCGGCGTAGCGGACGAGGAGGGGGGCGATGAGCCAGGAGCAGAGGCTGGGGGTGGCGCCGAGTCGGAGGCGTCCGGCGCGGACGGCGAGGACGTCGTCGATGTCGGCTCGGGCGGCTTCGTGGGCGGCGGTGATGCGGCGGGCGTGGCCGATGAGGGTGTGGCCGATGTCGGTCAGTTCGATGCGGCCTCGGGTTCGGGTGAACAGGGGTGCGCCCAGTTCGTGTTCGAGTGCTTGGATTTGTTTGCTCAATGACGGTTGTGTCACACCCAGGTTTCCGGCTGCTTGCGTGAAATGCCTGGTTTGTGCGACGGCGAGGAAAGCGTTGAGCTGCTGAATGCGCATGTCCATAACTTACTGGCATGGAACATGCCGCTACCATGAATTGGACTCGTGACGTGTCTCGCGTCTAGCGTGGGGCCGTGTCTACGGAACTTGCAACGCGCGCGGCCGCGCCCCCCGGCCCCGGACGCGCCCGCCCCACGCCACGATGGCGTTCCTCGATCGGCCTGAAGATCACCATGGCCGTCTCCGGCGTGCTGCTGGTGCTGTTCATCATCGCCCACATGGCCGGCAACCTCCACGTCTTCGAAGGCCCCGAGGAGATGAACGCCTACGCCCACGGACTGCGGACCTTCGGCGAGCCGCTCTTGCCGCACGAGACGCTGCTGTGGATCATGCGCCTGGGCCTCATCGCCGCCGCCGTCGCGCACATCGCCTCGGCGATCGTGCTCACCCGCCGCGCCGCCCGCGCCCGCCCGGTGCGCTACGCCCACCGGCGGCCCGCCCGCGGCGAGTCGCGTCACGCCGCGGCCACGATGCGCTGGGGCGGGGTCGTCATCGTCTTCTTCCTCGTCTGGCACCTGCTGGACCTGACCTTCCGGACGGTCAACCCCGTCAAGGACGCCCCCGACGCCTACGGGGCCGTCGTCGCCTCCTTCACGCCCGAACGGTGGCCGGTCACCGTGCTGTACCTGCTCGCCGTGATCGCCCTCGGATTCCATCTGAGGCACGGCATCTGGTCGGCCGTGCAGACCATCGCCGGGCCCGACCACAAGTGGCGCAAGCGGACGCAGATCATCGCGCTCGCCGTCGCCGTCATCGTCTCCGCCGGGTTCGCGATCGTGCCCCTGGCGGTCACCTTCGGGCTGGTGAGTTGAACATGAGCACACACGAGTACTACGTCGACGGCGATCCGATCGCCGACACCAAGGCCCCCGACGGGCCGATCAACGAACGGTGGGAGCGCCGCCGCTTCACCGGCCGCCTGGTCAACCCGTCCAACCGCCGCAAACTGCGCGTCATCGTCGTCGGCACCGGCCTGGCCGGCGCCAGCGCCGCGGCCACGCTCGGCGAACTGGGCTACCGGGTGTCGAACTACTGCTTCCAGGACTCGCCGCGGCGGGCCCACTCCATCGCCGCCCAAGGCGGAATCAACGCCGCGAAGAACTACCGCAACGACGGCGACTCGGTCTACCGGCTGTTCTACGACACGGTCAAGGGCGGCGACTTCCGTTCCCGTGAATCGAACGTGCACCGCCTCGCCGAGGTCTCGACCGAGATCATCGACCAGTGCGTGGCCCAAGGCGTCCCCTTCGCCCGCGAATACGGCGGCCTGCTCGACAACCGGTCTTTCGGCGGCGCGCAGGTCTCGCGCACCTTCTACGCCCGCGGCCAGACCGGCCAGCAACTCCTGCTGGGCGCCTACCAGGCGTTGGAGCGTCAGGTCGCGGCCGGGACGGTCGAGCTGCACACCAGGCACGAGATGCTCGAACTGGTCGTGGTCGAGGGCCGGGCCCGCGGCATCGTCGTCCGGGACCTGGTGACCGGCGAGGTCACCACCGAGATCGGCGACGCGGTGGTCCTGGCCACCGGCGGCTACGGGAATGTGTTCTTCCTGTCGACCAACGCCAAGGGATGCAACGTCACCGCCTCGTGGCGGGCGCACCGCCAAGGCGCGTACTTCGCGAACCCGTGCTACACGCAGATCCACCCCACGTGCATCCCGCAGTCCGGTGAGCACCAGTCGAAGCTGACGCTCATGTCCGAGAGCCTGCGCAACGACGGCCGCGTGTGGGTACCCAAGGCGCACGGCGACGACCGTGCGCCGGCCGACATCCCCGAGGACGAGCGCGACTACTACCTGGAGCGGCGCTACCCCGCATTCGGGAACCTGGTCCCACGCGATATCGCCTCGCGGGCGGCCAAGGCCGTGTGCGACGAGGGCCGCGGCGTCGGCCCCGGCGGGCTCGGGGTCTACCTCGACTTCGCCGATGCGATCGGCCGGCTCGGCGAAGACGCGGTCAAGGCGAAATACGGCAACCTGTTCGACATGTACGAGCGGATCACCGGCGAGAACCCGTACGAGCGGCCCATGCGGATCTACCCGGCCGTGCACTACACCATGGGCGGGCTGTGGGTCGACTACGACCTGCAGTCGAACATCCCGGGCCTGTTCGTGACCGGGGAGGCGAACTTCTCCGACCACGGCGCGAACCGCCTGGGCGCCTCGGCGCTCATGCAGGGCCTGTCGGACGGGTACTTCGTGCTGCCCAACACGATCTCGGACTATCTGGCCGACGGGCCGTTCGAGGCCGTGCCCGAGGGGCACGAGGCCGTGGACGCGGCCCGCAAGGCCGTGGACGACCGCATCGCGTTCTTCCTGGGCAACGACGGCGACCGCACCGTGGACTCCTTCCACCGTGAACTGGGCAAGATCATGTGGGAGTACTGCGGGATGGAACGCACCGACGAGGGCCTGCGTAAAGCCATCGGGCTCATCCGCGACCTCAAGGACGAGTTCTACAAGCGCGTCAAGGTCACCGGCAAGGCCGCCGAGCTCAACCAGGAACTGGAGAAGGCCGGGCGCGTGGCCGACTTCTTCGAACTGGGCGAGCTGATGTGCATCGACGCGCTGCACCGCACCGAGTCGTGCGGCGGGCACTTCCGGGCCGAGTCCCAGACCCAGGACGGCGAGGCCCTCCGCGACGACGAGCACTTCTCGTACGTCGCGGCCTGGGAATTCGCCGAAAGCGAGCCCGTGCTGCACAAAGAGTCGCTCGAATTCGAATACGTCAAGCCCACCCAACGGAGCTACAAGTGAAACTACGCCTGCGAATCTGGCGTCAGGCCGGCGCCGAAGACAAGGGCAAGATGGTGCCCTACGTGATCGACGGCATCTCCGAGGACGCCTCCTTCCTGGAGATGCTCGATGTGCTCAACGAGCAGCTCATCGCCGAGGGCGAGGACCCGGTGGCGTTCGACCACGACTGCCGTGAGGGCATCTGCGGGGCCTGCTCGCTCATGATCGACGGGCAGGCGCACGGGCCCCAAGGGGCGACGACGACCTGCCAGCTGCACATGCGTCAATACTCCGATGGGGACACCATCGACATCGAGCCGTGGCGGGCCGGGGCGTTCCCGGTCGTCAAGGACCTCGTGGTCGACCGGTCGTCGTTCGACCGGATCATCCAGGCCGGCGGGTACATCTCGGCGCCGACCGGGACCGCACCCGATGCCCACGCGGTGCCGGTGCCCAAGCCCGATGCCGACGCCGCTTTCTCGGCGGCGGCCTGCATCGGCTGCGGTGCCTGCGTGGCGGCCTGCCCGAACGGGTCGGGGATGCTGTTCATGGCCGCGAAGGTCGCGCACCTGGGGCTGATGCCCCAAGGGCAGCCCGAGCGGCACACGCGCGTGCTCGGCATGGTCGCCGCACATGACGAGGCCGGCTTCGGCGGGTGCACCAACACCGGTGAATGCAGTGCGGCCTGTCCCAAGGAGATCGGCCTGGACGTGATCGGCCGTCTCAACGCTGATTTCCGCAAGGCCGCGACCCGCGCCGCCTGACGATTTCGCCTTACGCGTGCGGCCCCCGGCTCACCGGCCGGGGGCCGCACGCGCTTCCAGCCCCGCGTGAGCGGGGAGCATGGTCCGGGCCGCGCCGGTGGGCCCGTCGGTGACGGCCCCCGTCCACGCAGGGAGCAGTCACTTTGAACAACGACGCGACCGCCCCCGAGTAGCGGCCCGAATCGGTGATGCGCGTCTCTGAGCTCCGGGGTTGCGGTTGACGCGGCGTCAGCGCCTACCGTCGAAGACACATCGACGAACCGAGGAGCGACATGCGAACCTGGCCGATGACCGAGGTGACGAAGCTGGCCGGCGTCTCCGCGCGCACGCTGCGACACTACGACGCGATCGGGCTGCTCGAACCCGCCGCCACCGGTCACGGCGGCCTGCGCCGCTACGGCGAGGCCGAGCTGCTGCGCCTCCAGCAGATCCTGCTGCTGCGGCGGTTGGGACTCGGACTGGCGACCATCGGCGACATCCTCGACGGCGGCCTGGACGCCGTCACCGCGCTCCGGCGGCACGCCGAGCAGCTCAAGACCGAACGTGAACGGCTCGACCGTCTGGCCGCCACCGTCGATGACACCATCCGACAACTCGAAGGAGGCCGACCGATGGCACCTGAAACCTGGTTCGCGGGGCTCGATGCCCGCCGCCGTTCCGAATACGAGGCCGAAGCGCGCCGCCGCTGGGGCGATGCCGCCGTCGACGCCGGAGCGGCCGCGATGCGGCGCATGGGCGAGGCCGAGCGCGAGGCCGTCCCCGGGCGGTTCGAGGCGGTCCACCGGCGCATGGCCGAACTGCGCGAGCGAGGCTGCGCCGCCGACGATGCGGCCGTGCAGGAGGTCGTCGCCGAGCACTATGCGATCGTCGCCTCGACGTGGGGCGCCGCCCCCGAAGCACAGGCGTACCGGGGGCTTGGCGATCTGTACGTCGACAGTCCCGAGTTCGCGGCCGTGTTCGATGCCGTCGCCGCCGGCCTCGCCGTCTACTTGCGGGCGGCCATGCACGTGTGGGCCGACCGGCAGGTGAGCTGAAGGCCCGGCCCGGCCGGACCGTGTCCGTTCCTGCGGTTCACCGCCAGGGTCGGTGCGCGTTGACGAACCTCTGGGCCGCTTCGACCAGGGGCCCTTCACCGGCATAACGCGACCGCATCCGCCCCAGCAGGTCGGTCACGACCGCCGACAGGTCGGCCGCGAGGTTCGGGCGGCGGGCGACCCCCTCGGTCAGCGCCATGAGCATGCCCAGCCACACCGGCCCGTGATCACGGAAGTTCGACCGCAGGTTCCGCTCGCCTTCCCGGTCAGCGGCGGTCAACAGGTAATGGATCTCGGTGGCCATCCGCCAAGCCAGACTCGGATGCGACGTCCGCAGATCCACGACGGCCGGTCCGATCGCATGCAACGCGATCGGAGCCAAGCCGGGGTCGCAGCGTGCCGTGACCGCCGGCGGCGCGTCGGGGGCGACCGGGTCGGGGCACAGCCGGTCGATCAGGTTCGCTTCGGTGAAGACGCCGAGCCGCCCGGCTGCGGTCAGCGCAGCTCGCAGTGTCAGCGGCGGCGCCGCCGCCGCGGCGGCGGCCGGCCCGGCCTCGGGGAAACGGGACTCGAACAGTCGGGCGGCGGTCCGGGCATAGGCGGTGCGGCCGGCGGCCGTGTGCAGTTCGACCGCCAGGCCGAGCGCGTCTCGCAGATAGTCGCGGCCGCGCGGGTCTCGGTCCCGGTCGGGGGCGGCCAGGAGCATGCGGACGGCCTGGTCCGCGGCGCCGACGGCGAGGTCGGGGTCGGCGGTGCGGTGGAGGATGCGGGCGTTGCGCGCCAAGGCGGTGGCCAGGTCCCAGAACGCCGCGGTGTGCGGGTCGGCCGCGTCGCGGCGGCTGTGTGAGCGGACGGCGCTGTCGGCGCGGGTGGCGGCGGTCAGCAGGTGACCGGACTGCAAGTGGGTTTCGGCCACGTCGAGTTCGGCGGCGGCGATCTGGGCGCGGGGCCGGTCGAGCTCACGCAGGTGGTCGAGGCGTTCGGTCAGGGCCGCGGCGGACCGGGCGTGCTCGTTCAATGCCTGCTCGGCGGTGCTGACGTCGGCGAGCAGGTCGACCAGTTCGGTGCGGGCGGTGTGGTCGCCGGTTCGGGTCTGGAGGTAGGCGCGGTATTCGGCGGCTGCTCGCCGGTAGCCGGCCAGTGCGGTCCGGTGGTTCCCGGTGGAGGCCAGCCGTGCCGCGTCCCGGTGCATTCGGCGGGCATGACGCTTACTGGGCATGACGGCTCCTCGAAGGAGAGGGGGATCTTAGAGGCTCTTAGGTTGTCATGTGACGCGTGGTGTCCGTCACCCGACCCGTGGCGGTGCGCCCGGGGACGGTGGTCGCCACGGGCATGGCCGTGGCGGTTCGGGCGCGGCGCACCGGTCGGCGGCCGGCCCCTCATCGTAGTCACAGGCCCGGGCGCGGGCGCGGCAGGCGGATTCAGGCGCCGTCGATGACGACCTGTAGGGGCCGCTGGTGGCTCAGGAACCGGTCGTGGGAGATCTCCCAGCCGTAGGCGCCGGCGTTGCCGAACAGGAGCCGGTCGCCCACGGCCAGCGATGCGACCGCCTGGCCGGCGTTGAGGACGTCGCGGGGCGTGCACAGTTCGCCGCAGACGCGGACTTCGACCTCGGTCAGGCGAGGGCGGGGCCACGGATGAGGCCAGTGGTCGACGGGGATGACGGTGAACGGGTGCGAGTAGCCCCATGCCGCCGGCAGCCTGAAATGGTGGGTGCCGCCGCGGACGAGGGCGAAGGCCTGACCGGCGATGGTCTTGACGTCGACGACTTCGGTGAGGTACCAGCCGGCGGCGGCCGCGAGATACCGGCCGGGCTCGAATACGAGTTCGATGCCGGTGGTGTCGAGTCCCGCCAGTCCGGCGGACAGGGCGCGCAGGTCGATCGTTTCGCCGCGCGGGTCGGCGCCGAGGCCGCCGCCGACGTTCACATACCGCAGGTCGATGCGCCACCGGGCGGCGGCGCGGCGGGACCAGTCGAGTGCGTCGCGGACGTGGTCGGCGTAGGCGTCGGCGTCCAGGCAGTTCGAGACCGCGTGCAGGTGGAAGCCGATCACGTCCAGGCCGAGGTCGCGGGCGTGGGCGGCCGCGGCCCCCGCCGCGGCCTCGTCGAAGCCGAACGGGGTCGCCTCCCCGGCCATGCGGTGGCTGCCGGGTAGGGGACGGCCGCGGTTGACGCGCAACGCCACCGGGCCCGTGAAACCGGCCGCGGCCAGGCCGTCGAGTTCGCGCAGTCCTTCGACGTGGACACACAGGTCCGTGTCGAGTGAGGCGGCCCGGGTGAAGTCGCGGGCGGTCTTGGCCGGGCCGGAGAAGGCCAGGCGGTCGGCTCCGGCGTCGACGGCGGCGGTGAGTTCATCGGCCGAGGCGCATTCGATGCCGTCGGCGTGCTCGGCGGCGGCGGCCAGGACCGCGGGGTTGGCGCAGGCTTTCATGGCGTACAAGACGGTGTGCCCGCCCAGCGCCTCGCGGAGCCGTTCGAGCCGGTCGGTCAGGCGGGCGGGCGAATAGATCCAGGCGGATGCCGGGGAGGGCAGGTGGCGGGCGAAGTCGGCCACGGTCGTCGTCGATCGCCGCGGTGCAGGGGATTGTCCACCCATGCTTCGGCCTCCGTTCCGGGATGGAGCCGCATCGTCAGCAGCGCCTTGGTCGGCAGGTGCTCGGCCAGGTACAGGTCGCGGTCGGCCGCGGGCAGGTCGAGGCCGGCGATGAGGTCGGCCAGGTCGGCCCAGAACCGGGCCTCGTTCAGGCCGCAGTCGCGGGCCAGGGCTGCGACGATCGCGGCCAGTTGGTTCTGCAACAGCGTATAGGCCACCTTCGCCAGGACGGCGGTGCGGTCCTCGGCGACGATGGGGCTGCCCGCCGGCAGGTCCACGTCCAGGTGGGGGCGGTGCAGCCTGACGCCGCCCAGGTCACGGGTGATCAGACGCACCGGCGTGGGGCCGTCGAAGGCGACCAGGGTGTTCTGGAGGTGGGCTTCGAGCCCGATGCCGTGGTGGGAGGCCAGGCGCAGCACCGGCGGGGACACCAGGGCCGCGTAGGAGCGGATCCAGGTCTCCGGGTCGCCGGACCAGTGGGCGTATTCGGTGGCGAGCGCGAGGCCGGTGACCGGTGAGGCGGTGCACAGGGCCGCGGCGGGGATCACGACCGTGCCGGCGGGTGCGGCCTGGGCCAAGGGGGCGCGGGCGATCGCGGTCAGGTCGCGTGATCCCGGGAGCCAGGCGCCGGCCTGGTCGGCTGCGATCGCGTGCGAGTGGTCGTCGGCGATCAGGGCCGCGACGGCGGCGGTCAAGGCCGGGGCGAGCCGTGCGGTGGCCGGGGCGATGTCGCGCCTGGTGGAGGTGATGTGGATGCCCAGCGCCAGTTTGAGGTGGCCGGGCCGGTCGGCGCCGCACACGGTGCGGACGGCGGCGGTCGGCCAGGTCGGGATCACCGTGTCCAGCACTCGCAGGCGGCCGGTGTCGAACAGGTTGCGGTGGGCCGGGAGGATCCGGTGTTCGAGTTGCCAGGGATGGACCGGGACGACCGGGTCGGGCAGGTCGAGGCCGACGAGCAGCGCGTGGTCGCGAAAGTCGATGCCCGAGCGCGACAGCAGCCCGGTCGGGTCGGCCAGGAGCCGCACCGGCACCGGCCGGG
>JAJYSW010000120.1 GCA_021793335.1 Actinomycetes bacterium | reverse complement strand
CCTCGGCGCACCGGCTCGTTGATGACCGCCACGGCCCTGGCGAGGTCGCCCTCGTAGCGGGGGCCGGGGTCGACGATGCCGTGCCCGATGACGGTGGTCGGCGCTTCGCCGCAGTCCCACATCAGCTGGTTGAACTCGGTCACGTGGACGACGGGGATGTCGCCGCGGTCGGCCAGGACGTGCTCGGTGGTGGCCGCGTTCCCATGCGGCGTGTTGTGTTGGACGTACACGGCCGGGACGTCGATGCCGAGGCGGCGGTGCAGCCAGCGCTCGGCCAGGGCGATCTCCTCGGGCCGCTGGAGCACCACGACGTCGACCTCGGTCTCGTGCAGCTCGGCGGCGGGGACCTCGATCACGTTCGGCGGCCAGGGACGTCCGGCCCGGCCCAGGCCCCACGGGCCGCGTTCGGGCAGCGTCGGCAGGAGGTAGTCGTGTCCCCCTTGGACGAAGGAATGCTGCCAGGAGCCGTGGACGTGCCAGGAGAGCACGCGGAGTCGGCGATCGCTCATGAGGCACCGCCGTGCTCGGGCTCGCGGGCCGCGGCGGCCTCGGCCGGGGGCCTCGTGCGGCGCGCACCGCTGTCCGGCGCACCGGGTCTGGTCGAACCTCGCATGGCACGGCTGTACCCGGAAGGCGGTGCCGTCAATCTTCCTTGAGGACGGTCTTCCTCAAGGGCGGCGACTCCTCGATGAGGAGAGCGGCGTCCTTCAGTCGCGCAAGCGGGCGATCGAGAGGCCGTCGTAGCCCTTGATGCCGACGGTCTGCATCACGGTGCCTTCGAGCCTCGGGTCCGCGGCCACCGCCTCCAGGTAGGCGCGCACGCCCCGCACGTTGGCGTCGCGGCTCAGTTCGTCGGCCACCGCCCCGCCGCGCACGACGTTGTCGGCGAGGATGAGGCCGCCGGGGCGCGTCAATTGCAGCGCCCATTCCAGATAGAGGGGGTATCCGGCCTTGTCGGCGTCGATGAACACCATGTCGAACGGCTCGGGACGTTCGTCGGCGAGCTGCGGCAGGCTCTCGGAGGCGAGACCCACGCGGATCTCGATCGTGCCGACCAGCCCCGCACGGGCGACGTTCTCACTGGCGATCTCGGCGTGCTTCGCGCTGGCCTCCAGGCTGATGAGGTGCCCGTCCTCGGGCAGGGCCCGTGCCATCCAGATCGCGCTGTAGCCGCCGAGCGTGCCGATTTCGAGCACGCGCCGGGCGCCCTGGATCTTCGCCAGCAGGTGCAGCAGCTTGCCTTGCGCGGCCGAGACCTGTATCGGCGGCAGTCCCGCCCGGTCGCTCTCAGTGACCGCCTCGGTGAGGACGTCGTCCTCTCCGATGAGGAGTGAGTCGAGGAATTCGTCGACCTCGGTCCATTGCGCCTGTCCCATCGGGCTGCTCCTTCCACGACGTTCCCGGGCTTTGGAGGAACGGTACCACTCGCTTCCTGCGCGGGACCGGCGCCGATGCCGACCGGCGTCCCCACCGGACGGTGCCGCCGCCCCATTCCCGCTGTGAGGGCCGCCGATCCCGAGCGGGTTTCGACCGAGGCGGGGAATGGTACTCCTAAAGCGTGAACGACGTTGTTGTAATTACTGCATAGACAGAAAAAACATGGTGGACTTTTGTAGGTTTTTGCCCCTGTATCACCAGAACGCGCCGCGATCGGTCTTGCCGATCGTCGTACGGCGCAACAACTTGAATGATAGACCTGAATCACGACATGTTCACCGCCGTGGATCCGGATCGGTACCGGCGGGCGGGGGCAGGAATGCCGGCCGGCTTCGGGGAGTCTGCCGCACACTGGGGGGTATCGCTATGAGCATGGCACGATCGGCGACGGTCGACATCGGCACGACCATGCGACTCGTCGCACCCGACTTCGCGACGGTGAGCGTGCGCGCGAGTCTGCGCTACGACCCGGACGATCCGTACGCGGTCTGCGTCATGTTCCATCCCGACGGCTCCGACGCCGATCAGGTGGCGTGGTCATTCTCGCGAGAACTCCTCGCAAAAGGGCTGGAGGAGCCCACGGGCATCGGAGACGTGCGGGTCTGGCCGTGGACGACCCCGCGGGGCGAGTCGATCGCTCTCGCGCTCTCCTCCCCGGACGGGAACGCACTGTTCGAGATCAACCGCGCGGTGGTGCAGCGCTTCCTGCGACGGGCGTACGGCCTGGTGCCGCGCGGCCGCGAATCGGCTCATGTCGACCTGGACTCCACGCTGACGAAGCTGCTGGCCGGAGGCGTGTGAGTCGACGGGCCGAAGGGGCGGGCCGGGAGACCCCACCGCCCCCGCGCACGTCCGAACGCCTCAGGAACGCAGCAGCGCCGTGGTCTGAGCGGCGATCTCGCCCTCCTCGTTGGTGGGGACGACCATCGCAGTGACGAACGAGTCCGAGGTCGAGATGATCGGCCCGCCCGCCTGATTGGCGGACTCGTCGAGTCGGACCCCGAGAGCCCCCAGCGGCTCCAGCGTCCTGGCCCGCACCTCGGCGCTGTTCTCCCCCACCCCGGCCGTGAAGGCGATGACGTCGGCCCCGCCGAGCGCGGCGATGTACGCGCCGATGTACTTCCTGACCCGGTAGCAGTAGAGTTCGAGCGCGGTCCCGGCCGCCTGATCGCCTTCGGAGGCCGCCTGGACGATCCCCCGCATGTCGATCGCCCCGGTCATCGCGAGCATCCCCGACCGCTTGTTCAGCGCCGTGTCGAGCTCATCGAAGGAGGCGCCGGTCCGGCGGTGCATGTGAAAGACGATCGCCGGGTCGATATCGCCCGAGCGCGTGCCCATGACCAGCCCTTCGAGCGGAGTCAGGCCCATCGAGGTGTCTATAGAGCGGCCCCGCTCCACGGCGGTGATCGATGCTCCGTTGCCGAGATGGGCGACGATCACGTTGACCTCTTTGGGGTCCTTGCCGAGCATCTCGGCGGCCCGCCGGGAGACGTAGGCGTGCGAGGTGCCGTGGAAGCCGTAGCGGCGCACCCCGTGCCGCTCGCGCCATTCGGTCGGGACGGCGTAGATGTGGGCGCGTTCGGGCATGGTCGCGTGGAAGGCCGTGTCGAACACCGCGACCTGTGGCAGGTGGGGGAACAGCCTGCGTGCCACCCGGATGCCTTCGAGGTTGGCGGGGTTGTGCAGCGGTGCGAGCTCGGCGAGCGCGTCGATCGCGTCCTCGACCTCGTCGTCGATGACGACCGGCTGCACGAAGCGCTCGCCGCCGTGGACCACGCGGTGGGCGACGGCCAGGAGCCCGGTCTCCGACAGCGGCGTCCCGAAGGCGCTGCACGCGAGCACCATCGCCTCCAGTCCGGTGGTGTGGTCGGGCACCGACTCGTGTTGGACGTGCTCGCGTCCCTCGGTCTTGTGCGTGATGACCGATTGAGGCTGTCCGATCTGCTCGATGAGTCCGGAGGTCGGCACTGCTCCGGTGTCGCCGTCGACCAACTGGTACTTGATCGACGACGAACCGGAGTTGATCACCAGGACCGGTGCGCTCATTGCTGTCCTTCCGCTTGGGGTGTGTCCGTCCGGCCGTCCGCCTGGATGGCGGTCAGGGCGACGGTGTTGACGATGTCGGGGACGGTGGCGCCGCGCGAGAGGTCGTTGACTGGTTTGCGCAGCCCCTGGAGCACCGGGCCGACGGCGATCGCGCCGGCCGAGCGCTGCACGGCCTTGTAGAGGTTGTTGCCGGTGTTGAGGTCGGGGACGATGAAGACGGTGGCCTTGCCCGCCACCGGCGAGTCGGGCATCTTGGTGCCCGCGACGCCCGCGTCGGCGGCGGCGTCGTACTGGATCGGTCCGTCGACCGGGAGGTCGGGCCTGCGGGACCGGACGATCTCGGTGGCCTCGCGGACCTTCTCGACCGCTTCGCCGCCGCCCGAGCTGCCGGTGGAGTAGGACAGCATCGCCACGCGCGGGTCCACGCCGAATTCGGCGGCAGTGTCGGCGGAGGACAGCGCGATGTCGGCCAGCTGTGCGGCATCGGGGGCGGGGTTGACCGCGCAGTCGCCGTAGACGAGGACGCGGTCCTCCAGGCACATGAAGAAGACCGAGGAGACGATGGCGACGCCGGGCTTGGTCTTGATGATCTCGAAGGAGGGCCGGATGGTGTGAGCGGTGGTGTGGACGGCGCCGGAGACCATGCCGTCGGCCATGCCGGTGTGGACCATCATGGTGCCGAAATAGGACACGTCGGCGACGGTGTCGTAGGCGGCCTCGACCGTGACGCCCCGGTGGGCGCGCAGGCGCGCGTACTCATCGGCGAACCGCTCGCGGATCTCGTGGTCGCCGGGGTTGAGCACCTTCGCGGCGCTGATGTCGACGCCCAGCTGCGAGGCCTGCGAACGGACCTCGGATTCTTCGCCGAGCAGGGTGAGTCGGGCGACGCCGCGGCGCAGGAGGATCTCGGCGGCCTTGAGGATGCGCGGCTCGGCGCCTTCGGGGAGCACGATGTGCTTATCGAGTTCTTTGGCGCGCCCGATCATGGAGTGCTCGAACATGATCGGGGTGACCACGGTCGGCTTCGCCAGGCGCAGGCGGTCGAGCAGGTCGTCGCCGTCGACGCCGGCGGCGAAGGCCTCCAGCGCCAGGGCGGCCTTGCGTTCGCCGCCGGAGGCGATGGTGCCGGTGACATCGCCGATGAGGTTGGCCGTCTCGAAGGTGTCGTGCTGGACCAGGGCGATCGGCAGGCGGGAGTCGAGCCCGGCGACGATGTCGAGGACCTGCGGGGCGGGGCGGAGGCCACCGGTGAGGAAGATGCCCGACAGGCTCGGAGTGCCCTCGGCCTGGTGGGCGGCGAGCAGGCCGAGCATGACGTCGGAGCGGTCGCCGGGGAGGATGACGGCCTTGTCGTCGGCCAGGCGCAGCAGGAGGTTGGGGAGGGTCATGGCGGCGACGACCACGTCGCCCACGATCCGGGTGAGCACATCGGGGTCGCCGGACAGGAGCGTCGCGTCGGCGGCCTCGATCAGTTCGGCGACGGTGGGGGCGCCCAGTTCGGGGGCCTCGACGATGACGCCCGTGCCGGGGTGCGCGGCGCGGACCTGTTCGACGTCGGCGGGGTCAACGCGGTTGACGATCGTGCCCAGGACGGTGGCGTGGTCGGACTCGGCCTGGGCGACGCCGAAGCTGAGGGCGGCGTCGATATCGGCGGGGGTCTGGCCGTAGCCGGTGATGATCAGGAGCATGGGCGCGGCGAGGTTGACCGCGACGCGGGTGTTGAAGGCGAACTCGACCGAGGCGCCCACATCGGAGTAATCGCTGCCGACCACCAGCACCACTTCGTGTTCGGCGGCCAGCGCGTGGTAGCGGTCGACGATGCGGGACAGGGCCTCGTCGGCGTCGGTGCGGACGTCGGTATAAGTAGCCCCGACGGCGCTCTCATAGGTCTGCGGGAGCCGGTAGTGCTCGCGCAGCAGGGTGATGACGGGATCGCCGGTGACGACTTCGGTTTCCAATCCATTCAGGATCGGCGGGGCGGGCGGACGGGCGTGCTCGTCGCGGACGATCGGCCGGAAGACGGCCACGGAGCCCGCCCGCCTGGTGAGCAGGTTCATGACGCCGAAGGCGACACCGGATTTGCCGCTGTTGGCGTCCAGGCTTGCGAGGTAGAGACTTTGAGCCACGGCTCCAACGGTATCCACCGGTGGAGCGCCGCGCAGGTGATCTGCGCGGCGGCTCACCTGTGACGTTGGCGGTGACCGGAACACGCCTTCTACGGGTGCTCGACCGGGACGGGCTGCGGCGGCGGAGGCCCGACATAGCGGGCGCGGGGCCGGATGATCTTCGAATCGCGGGCCTGCTCAAGGATGTTGGCACTCCAGCCGACGACGCGGCTGGTGGTGAAGGTGGGGGTGAACATCTGGCGCGGGACGCCGGCGAGCTCCATGACGACGCCGGCGTAGAACTCCACGTTGGTGTAGAGACTGCGGCCGGGTTTGACCTCGGCGAGGATCTCGACGACGCGGCGCTCGACGGTCTTGGCGAATTCGACCATGTCGCCGTCGAGTCCGGTGGCGACGTCGCGCAGGTGGTTCGAGCGCGGGTCCTCGGTCTTGTAGACGTTGTGGCCGAAGCCCATGATGCGGCGTCCGGCTTCGAGCTCGCCTCGAATCCAATTGTCGATGTTGTCGACCGAGCCGATGGCGTCGAGTGCGTCGAGGGCACGGGAGGGGGCGCCGCCGTGGAGCGGGCCGGAGAGCGCTCCGACGCCGCCCACCAGGGCCGCGCCGAGGTCGGCGCCGGTGGAGGCGATGACGCGGCCGGTGAAGGTGGAAGCGTTGAAGCCGTGGTCGATGGTGAGGATCAGGTAGTGCTCGATGGCACGGGCGTTCGCCTCGGAGGGCACCTCACCGGTCATCATGTAGAGGTAGTTGGCGGCGTAGCCGAGGTCCTCGCGGGGCTGGAGCGGCTCGGCCCCTTGGCTGATCCTCCACATCGCGGTGAGGATGGTGGGGGTCACCGCGGAGGCGTAGAGGGCGTCGTCGCGGCGGGCGGCCTCGTCGATGTCGAGCACCGGTCGCATGGGTCGGGCGGCGCAGGCGGCCGACAGTGCGGTGCGGAGCCCGTCGAGCGGTGAGGAGCCTTTGAGGTGCGGCAGCAGGGCGGCGAGCTGCGGCGTGAGGCTGCGGTAGGGGGCCACGGTGGCCTTGAAGTCGGCGAGCTGTTCGTCGGTGGGGAGTTCGCCGTGGATCATGAGGTGCCAGACCTGCTCGAAGGAGCAGTGCTCGGCGAGTTCGACGGCATTATACTGGCGGTAGTGGTAGAAGCCCTCTTCGCCGCGGACATTGCCGATCTCGGTCTCGGCTACGATGACGCGGTCAAGGCCACGGGGCACTTCGATGAATTCGGTCATAGGTCCTCCCGACGACGAAGCTTGCGAGACATGGATCGGCACGGTTCGTCCCGAACCGGTCCTGCGACCGAAGAGTAGTCCCATGACTGCTGGTCGTTGCCGCAGCAGCGGGGAGCTGTGTCACCTCTCATGCGAAACCGGCCTCTCTGGCACGATATCAACAGATGGTTGCCCCCTGATGTGATTGGTCTTCTCATATGAACGAGGGTTTGGACGCCGCCCCCGGCGTAGTCGTGGGAATCCTGCTCATCATCGCAGCGGTCATGTGGTTCTCTCCCGGAGCGCGCCACAAGTTCCGCCGCGCGACGCTGTGGCTGGTGGTCGCCGCGGTCGCGATGATCGTGATCTTCGGGTATTTGGGGGTCGGCCAGCAGAGCTGACGGCGGACGCCGGGCGACGAAGAGAAGGGCCCGGCGTGATCGCCGGGCCCTCGTATGCGAGCGGACGACCGGGATCGAACCGGCGACCTACACCTTGGCAAGGTGTCGCGCTACCAACTGCGCTACGTCCGCAGATCGTCGGCTGTTCGCCGCGATCGATGCCTACTGTAGCGCATGTTCCCGGCATCGTTCAGGGGGCCTTGCGCTCTCCGGCCGTGGCCAGGCCGAACACCTCCAGAACGCCGCCGCGCCCCTCGATGGCGAGCCGGTGCCCGCGCGCGGCCTCCCGGCGCTCGCGGGCGGTACGTGAGCCTGCCGGCCCGGCAGCTCGGCACGAGCCGCCCGCTCTCCACATGTGCCTGCAACAACTCCAGGCCGCAGGCCCGATGCAGGGCGGACCGGAGTCGTCCGAGGGCCGACGAGCCGTCAAGGACTTCGAGCGCACGTCGTTCTCACCGCACCTCACACCGCAGACCATCAGCGCACTCGCGCCGACGCTGCCCGGACCGGCCGATCGGGGAAAACCGACTGGTGTCCGCCGAGAACGCCGGGACGCTCTTCGTCTTCGGATTCGGCCTCCTGGTCACCGTCATCAGGGGGATCATCGACGCGGCCACCTCTGCGAGGGCCGAGTCCTCGGCCGCGCACGCGGCCGTTTACCGCGAGCCGGCCGAGAAGGCCGATCGTGACGCCGCCGAAGTCAAGGCGTCGCTCTCGGAGACCAAGGGCCGGGTGGCCGCGATCGAGCGCATGCTCGAAGCAGTCGAGCGACCTGTACCGGCGCGAACCGCCGAGAACTGCGAACAATTCTTGCGAATAGGTCGTTTCGGGCACCGAATACGGCACGCTCGGACCCATGAGCGCGACTGAGACGAACCTGCGAAAGCACCCGTTGCCGACCGAGGAACTCGCGCGGATCGACGCCTACTGGCGCGCCGCCAACTACCTGACGGTCGGACAGATCTACCTGCTCGACAACCCGCTCCTGCGCGAACCGCTGCACCGCGACCACATCAAGCCGCGCCTGCTGGGCCATTGGGGCACCAGCCCGGGCCTGAGCCTGCTGTACGCGCACCTCAACCGGTGCATCAAGGCCCGGGACCTCGACATGATCTACGTGACCGGCCCCGGCCACGGCGGACCCGCCATCGTCGCCAACACGTGGCTGGAAGGGACCTACCCCGAGCTGTACCCCTCGGTGGACCACTCCGAGGAGGGCATGCGCCGCCTGTTCCGCCAGTTCTCCTTTCCCGGTGGTATCCCCTCGCACTGCGCACCCGAGGTCCCCGGCTCCATCCACGAAGGCGGCGAACTCGGGTACTCGCTCGCGCACGCCTACGGCGCGGCGTTCGACAACCCCGGCCTGACCGTGGCGTGCGTCGTCGGCGACGGTGAGGCCGAGACGGGGCCGCTGGCCGGGTCGTGGATGTCGAACGTGTATCTCAATCCCGTCTCGGACGGGACGGTCCTGCCGATCCTGCACCTCAACGGCTACAAGATCGCCAACCCGAGCATGCTCGCCCGCATCTCGGACGAGGACCGCGTGTCGCTCTTCCGCGGCCTCGGCCACGAGCCCTTCACGGTGGAGGGCGACGACCCGATGACCGTGCACCGGGAGCTGGCCTCCACGCTGGATCGGTGCTTCGACAGGATCGCCGAGATCCGCGCGGAGGCCCGCCGGAACCCGGTCTCGCCGCCGCGTCCGCGCTGGCCGATGATCGTGCTGCGCACCCCGAAGGGATGGACGGGCCCGGCCGAGGTCGACGGCGTGCCCGTCGAGGGCACGTGGCGGGCGCACCAGGTGCCGCTGGCCGAGGTGCGCGACAACCCCGAGCACCTGGCCGCGCTCGAACGATGGATGCGGTCCTACCGGCCGGAGGAGCTGTTCGACGCCACCGGCGCACCGGTTTCCGAGCTGCTGGAGCTGCCGCCCCGGGGCGAGTCCCGGATGAGCGCGAATCCGCACGCGAACGGGGGCCTGCTGCTGCGCGACCTGGTCCTCCCTGACTACCGCGAGTACGCCGTCGAGGTCGAGGCCCACGGCCGGACCTTCGGCGAGGCCACGAAGACGCTTGGCGTCTGGCTGCGGGACGTCATCGCGGCCAACCCGGACCGGTTCCGCCTGTTCGGGCCGGACGAGGTGGTCTCGAACCGGCTGGGCGCGACGCTGGAGGCCACCGACCGGCAGTACGAGGTGGAGCTGTACCCGACCGACGAGGGGCAGGCCCCGCACGGGCGGGTCATGGAGGTCCTCTCCGAGCACCTGTGCGAGGGCTGGCTGGAGGGCTACCTGCTGACGGGTCGGCACGGCC
>JAJYSW010000119.1 GCA_021793335.1 Actinomycetes bacterium | reverse complement strand
CAGGATCGTGAAATCGTCGCCGCCGACGTGGCCGAGGAAGACCGGGGCGGCGCCCGCGTCGCCCGCCGCGGCGTAGACGCATGCGGCCAGACCTCTGATGAATTCGTCGCCGCGTACGAAACCGTAGACGTCGTTGACCGCCTTGAAATGGTCGATATCGATGTAGCACAAGGCGAAAGGGTCGCCACGACTGATCCAGGAGGTCAGTTCACGCAGAATGCGGTCGTTGCCGGGCATGCCGGTCAGCGGTGAAGACTCGCGGACCTCGCGGTGGCGGCGGATCGCCGAGGCGATGCGGGCCGAGACCTCGGCCGGATCGAAGGGCTTGGCGACGTAGTCGTCGGCGCCGGCCTTGAGTCCGGCGATCTTATCGGCCGAGGTGGGGCGGGCGCACACCAGGATGATCGGCAGGCTCGCCGTGGCCGGGTCGGACCGCAGCTGCCTGGTCAGGGCGAGGCCGTCGATGAACGGCAGGTCGACCTCCAGCAGCACGATGCCCGGTCGCCCCAGCGCGATCCCGGCCAGCGTCTGGTAGCCGTCGCGAGCCAGCGCGGTGTCGAAGCCGTCGGCGCGCAGCCGCCCGGCGAGGAACTCGGCGACCTCGGCATCGGAGTCCGCTATGAGGACCAGGTCCTTAGGAGTCTCGGGCGCGGGGTTCACTCCGGCGCGAGCGGTGCCGGGAGACTGGCGAGGGGCGGACATGGCGGTCTCATCTGGCGGCGTCGGCGCGGGCTCGCAGGCGTCGACATGCCTCGGCGGGGTCGGCGGCGCCGTAGACGGCGGTGCCGGCGACGAATGAGTCGGCCCCGGCCTCGGCGGCCTGGGCGATGGTGTCCTCGGCGATGCCGCCGTCGACTTCGATGCGCAGTTCGAGGTGGCCGGACCGGGCGTGGCTGCGGGCGGTGCGGACTTTGTCGAGCAGCTCGGGCATGAAGTCCTGGCCGCCGAAACCGGCCTTGATGGTCATGACGAGCAGCATGTCGAACTCGGGAAGCATGTCGAGGTAGTCCTCGACGGGCGTGTCGCGGTCGAGGGCGAGCCCGGCCTTGGCCCCGGCGGCTCGCAGCCGTTTGGCGAGGGCGACGGGATCGTCGCTGGCCTCGGCGTGAAAGGTGACGTTATAGGCGCCCAGTTCGGCGTAGCCGACGGCCCACCGCTCCGGGTTCTCGATCATCAGGTGACAGTCGAGTGGGATGTCGGTGGCGGCTTTGAGGGACGCGACCACGGGCGGTCCGAGGGTGAGGTTGGGGACGAAGTGGTTGTCCATGACGTCGACGTGAAGCCAGTCGACGGCTCCGTCGACCGACTCGGCCGCCTCGGCGAGGCGGGCGAAGTCGGCCGCGAGCAGACTCGGGGCGATGACGGTGTCGGCCTGTGCCGCTTCGATCTGTGCCACACGGACAGTGTAGGTCCCAAGACTGCGACACAGGCCGGACACCGGGTGTGAAGTGAAGCGTGGGTCAGGCGCTGCACTCCACGGTCGGGGTGGAGCTGGAGCCGTCCGCGATGAACCCGAAGGCGTTCTGCGACTGGCCGGAGGCGATGGAGCCGTTCCAGCCGACGTCCGAGGCGGTCACAGACGAGCCCGTCTGGGAGAGGTCGACGTTCCAGGAGCTGGAGACGGTCTGGCCGCTGTCCCAAGTCCAGGTGAGGGTCCAGCCGTTGAGGGACGCGTCGCCGGCGGTGATGTGCACATCGCCCTGCCAGCCCGAGCCCCAGTCATTGGTGACGACGATCTCGGCGGTGCAGTCGCCGGTGCCCGGCTGAGGGTCGGGCTCGGTGGTCGGGTCGCCGGGGTCGGTGGTCGGGTCGACCGGGAGGTCGCCGGGCCAGTCGGGGCCGGCGGCCTGGGCCAGGTCGTAGGCCAGGTCGGGGATGAACTGGCCGGCTGCTCCAGCGCAGCCGTCGGCCTCGCCGGGGAGCTTGACCCACAGGTAGGCGTCGATGCCGTGCACGCCGGTCGAGGTGGTCGGGTGGTCGCCGATGGCGCGGCCGGGCGGGTCGCACCAGTCATTGGGGTCGGGCGGGTCCAGCGGCCCGTTGCCGTTGCGGCTGGTGTCGATCACCGCTCCCTTGTCGGAGCCGACGATGTTCTGGATCTGGTGCGCGTAGTCGGTCGCCTCCTGGGTGGTGCGGTAGTTGGAGACGTTGATCGCGAAGCCGTCGGCGTGCTGGATGCCGGCGCTCTGGAGACGGCCGGCCGCCTCGCCGGGTTCGAGCCAGGCGGAGTTGCCGATGTCGATGTAGACGCGGGCCTGCGAGGAGGCGGACTTGAGGGCCTGGACCGCGTGGGTCAGCGACTGGTTGATCTGCTGGCGCTGGTTCTGGTCGGCGCAGTTGTGCGGGAGGGTGTCGGGTTCGACGACGATGTAGGCGGGGCCCGACAGTCCGGCGGCGAACTGGTCGACCCAGTCGCGGTATGCCTCGTGGCTGGGAGCGCCACCGCCGGAATGGCCGCCGCAGTCGCGGTCGGGGATGTTATAGACGACCAGGATCGGCGCGGCGCCGTCGGCTGCGGCGGCGGCCACGACCGAGGCGACCTCGCTTTGGATCGTGGCGGGGTTGTGCTGAGTGAACCAGGTGCCGGCCGGAGTGTCGCCGATGCGCTCGCCGATCATGGCGGCCCTGTGGTCGTTCGGGTTCTCGGCGGCCCATTCGGCCGCCTGGGTTTCGGGATTCACCCACAGGCTCTCGCCTTGGGCGGACGCCGTCGGCGCCAGCAGGAGCGCGGTGGCCGCGGCCAGGCCGGCGGCTCCCGCCGTCGCGGCGATCGCCGCGAGCCTCTTTCTTCGTTGCATGGGTTGCCCCTTCGTGGTCGACTCACCGGCACAGACGGTGAAATTCACGTTCATCGATATAGCGATGGTAGCGCTACCACTTCAGGATGTCGACAGGGGGCGTCGAAACTCGTCGAATTCGCTGCTCAGCCGATACGGCGCAGCAACGCCAGGAACATCGCATCGGTGCCGTGGCGCTGCGGCCACAGCTGCACGAAACCGTCCCGCGAAGCCCCGGGAACGCTATCCGTGATCACTTGGGGCGCAACGGTCTCCACTCCCCCACTTCGGAGGAGGTCACTGACGACCTCGACGGTCTCGGCGCGCACGGGCGAACAGGTCACGTAGGCGACGATGCCACCGGGCCGGACGAGACCGATCGCCGCGCCCAGCAACTCGCGCTGCAACCGGGACAGTCCCTCCATGTCCTCACGGCGTTTGCGCCAGCGCGCCTCCGGGCGGCGGCGCAGCGCCCCCAGTCCCGAGCACGGGGCGTCCACCAGGACCCGGTCGGCGCTGCCGTCCGTGCCGAAATCGCGACCGTCCCCGGTGTGGACGGTGACAGGCAATCCTTTGGTCGCCTTGGTGACCAGCTCGGCGCGGTGCGGCGCGATCTCGACGGCGTCGACGGTGGCCCCGCGTTGGGCCGCGAGCGATCCGAGCAGGGCGGTCTTGCCGCCGGGGCCGGCGCACAGATCGACCCAGGCGGCATCCGGCCCATCCATGGGAGCGTTGGCGAGCGCGGCGGCGACGAGCTGGCTGCCCTCGTCCTGAACGCCCGCACGCCCGACGGCGACGGCCTTGATCCTCCCCGGCGCGCCGCCCGGCAGATAGACCGCGTGGGGCGACCAGCGCCCGGGCGTCCCGCCGGTCTTCGCGGCCAGATCGTCCCGTTCGATGCGGCCGGGTCTGGCGCACAAGTGCACCGGCGGAGCGACATTGTCCGCCTCCAGGGCGGAGGGCAGCTCCTCGGGGCCGAGGACCGCCTCGAACTCCTCGACGACCCACTCGGGGTGCGCGTGGCGCAACGCGAGGTCGGCGACGCGGTCACCGGAGGCCAGGCGATCGGCCCAGGTGTCGAGGTCGTGTGCGGCGACCTTGCGCAGGACGGCGTTGGCCAGGCCCGACACGCGGGGACTGACCGCGGCCTTGACGAGGCTGACGGTGGTCGAGACTGCCGCGTGCACCGGCACTCGCGTATAGAGCAGCTGGTAGGCGCCCAGGCAGAGGGCGTCGACCAGATCGGCCTGGAGATCGCGGAGATCACGGCCGGAGGCGGCGGCCAGAATCGCTTCGAGAGTGCCCAGGCTCCGCAGCGTCCCGTAGGTCAGCTCAGTGGCCAGGCGGGCGTCGCGGGCATCGAGCCCGGCGGCCCTCAGCCGCCGGGGCAACTCGATATTGGCGTAGGCGTCCTCGGCGCTGACGGCGCGGATGGCGTCGAAGGCGACGCGGCGCGGGTTCGGTCTGCTCACAGTGGGGCACGGCCCTTCAAGTTCGGGGAGAGTCGTCGCGAAGCGGCGGCGGCCCGGGGCCGCGAGCGCGGGGCGCTCTCGATATCGGGAAGCGGATCGGTGCGGCGCGAGGAACTCACGCGCACCGCATGTTCACGCTCTGGTGGCCGCGCCCCCAGGCGGCGGCGTCCATGCGCCGCTTCCCGGCGGGCTGGACCTCGCCGAGCCGCACCGGGTCGGTGGCGGTGCCGACGTGGACGCTGTGCTTGGACACCGCGATCTCGCCGGGGGCCAAGTCGGGGCCCTCGGGGTCGACCGTGATCGGTCCGAGGCGGAGTCTGGCGCCGTCGACCTCGGTCCAGGCTCCGGGCGCGGGGGTGACGGCGCGGACGCGCCGGTCGACGGCGAAGGCCGGATCGCTCCAGCGGACGCGGGCGTCCTCGACGGTGATCTTGGGGGCGTACGAGACGCCGTCCTCGGGCTGCGGCTCGGCCTGGAGCACCCCGGCCTCCAAGGCGTCGACGACGTCGACGGTGAGCCCCGCTCCGGCCTCTGCGAGGCGCCCGAGCAGGTCACCGGCGGTATCGCGTGCGCCGATGGGCTCGGTCAGGCGGCCGTAGACCGGCCCGGTGTCGAGACCGGCTTCCAGTTGGAAGACGCACGCACCGGTCATCTCGTCACCGGCGAGCACGGCGTGCTGGACCGGGGCGGCGCCGCGCCACGCCGGCAGCAGCGAGAAATGCAGATTGATCCAGCCCAGGCGCGGAACCTCCAGCGCCTCGGGCGGGACGAGGGCACCGTAGGCGACCACCGGGACGAGGTCGACGGCGAGCTCGCGCAGCCGCTCCATGAACGCCGGTTCCCTCGGCCCGGCGGGAGTGAGCACCTCGATGCCGCGTTCGTCGGCCCAGGCGGCCACCGGGGAACGCGAGACCTTCCGGCCTCGGCCGGTGCGCGCGTCGGGGCGGGTCAGCACGGCGACGAGTTCGTGATCGGAGGCGTCGAGCGCCTCCAGTGTCGGCACGGCGACCTCGGGGGTGCCTGCGAAGAGCAACCTCATGATTTGAAGAACACACCCTTGCTGTCGTCTCGGTCGGTATGGACGCTGGTCCGGTGCGCGGTGTACCAGGTCTGGTGTTCGAGGTCGGCGAGGAATTCGGTGCGGTGCTCGGCGTCGAGGCGGTCGATGAACAGCCGTCCGTCGAGGTGGTCGGTCTCGTGCTGGAGGCAGCGGGCCATGAACCCCTCGCCGCGGATCTCGATGGGCTCGCCTCGCAGGTCGCGTCCGCGGGCGATCGCCCGCCGCCGTCGCGCACACGGATAGTGGAGCCCGTCGGGCAGCGACAGGCAGCCTTCGAGGGCGCCGTCGTCCTGGGTCTCCTCGTCGGGCAGTTCCAGGACGGGGTTGACCATGTGGCCTCGGCGGCCCTCCACGTGGTAGACGAACACGCGCAGGCCGACTCCGATCTGCGGGGCGGCGAGACCGGCGCCCCGCTGGTCGTCGAGCGTGTCGTGGAGATCCTGGATCAGGCGGCGCAGCCGCTCGTCGAACTCGGTGACCTCGGCGGCGCGGGTGCGCAGGACCGGATCGCCGTACAGGCGCACTGGCTGGATGGACAAGCTGGTGCCTTCCTTCGGGAACACGGGTCAGGACTTGAAGAACACGCCTTTGCCGTCGTGGGGCGTGACTTTGACTTTGACGTCGTCGTTATACCAGTCCTGGGCGCGGATCTCGGCCATGGCGGCTTTGCGCTGCTCGCCTTCGAGCCGGTCGATGAAGATGATGCCGTCCAGGTGGTCGGTCTCATGCTGGAGGCAACGGGCCATCATGCCCGTGCCGACGATCTGGAGCGGGTCGCCGTACTCGTTGAAGCCCTTGGCGATGACATTCTGGCGTCGGACGGTGTCGAAGTACAGGCCCGGCAGCGACAGGCATCCCTCGGGGCCTTCCTGCTCCTCCTCGTCGGGGAATTCGAGGACCGGGTTGACGATGTGGCCGACGACATCGTCGACGTCGAAGGTGAACACGCGTTTGCCGACGCCCAGTTGCGGGGCGGCGAGCCCGGCGCCGCCCTCGTCGTGCATGGTGTCCAGCAGGTCTTTCACCAGGCCGCGCAGTTCCTTGTCAAAGGTGTCGACTTCCTCTGCGGCGGTGCGCAGGACCGGATCGCCGTAGAGGCGGATGGGCTGGATCGACAATGTGCTGCCCTCTCAACGCTTGGACTGACCGTTCCCCAGTGTCCCATTCTCCGGAGCGCTCGGATGCGGGGTCGGCGCGGGTTGTGGTGCACGACGGCCCAGAGGCCAGCAGGAGGCCGGCGACCACGGCGGCCACCGCGCAGGCGCACAGCACCACCGCGATCACGGACGCGTCGGCCGCCTGCACCCCCATGGCTCAGGCCCGCTTGGGCTGGATCGGGGCGCTGCGCATGCACAGCACGAACCCGGCGGCCGCGGCGGCGATGAGCACGAGCGCGGCGGCGGTCGAGGCGAGGGTCCACGGCCGGGAGTACTCCAGCCACATGCACGCACCGCCGAGGAGGATCGCCGTGGCGAACACGGCCGGGAGCTGGTAGCCGCGCCAGCGCATGCGCATCTCGGAGGCGCCGATGAGCAGGCCCGTGGCGCAGTACAGCGGGGTGACCAGGAGGTAGCGGGCCGCCTGCCCGGCCGTCTCGCCGAGGGTGGTGGGCGGTTCGGCGGCCGCCGCGAGCAAGGCGTGCTCGGCGAAGAGCCCGGCGGCGACGAACAGGACGCTGGCGGCGCACAGCAGGGCGCCGAACACGCCGAGCCCGGCGGTGACCTCCCTGCGGGTCAGCCCGGTGGCGACCAGGGACGGCATGACCTGGTGGATCACGATCCCGGCGCTGACGGCGACGAACCACTGGAAGACCGAGGCGGTGATGGTCCAGGCGCCGATCTCCAGCTCATCGGCGAAGACCACCGAGATCCCGAAGGTCAACGCGGCGCCGGGGATCAGCCACCAGAGGAGGGAGCGGGCGGTGCGGGTGAACATGTGCACACCGAGCCTGTAGCGGCGCTGGGTGAGGGTGGCGTTCATGGTCATGCCTGCTTTGCTCGGATCGGTGTGTTCAGGATGATGCGGCGGGTGCCCCAGGCGCCGATCGCGATCACGGCGAGGGCGATCACGACGGCGGGCCACGTGCCCAGGTCCTCGAGGGGGCCGGTGATGAACCGGACCACGAACGCGGGCCCCCACGTGTCGGCGCTGGAGAGGAGGTCGTCGACGGCGAAGCCGATCGGGACGACGAGGGCGAGGATGAGCCAGCCGGTGTCGGACCGGTAGATCGCGGCCCCGGCGAGGGCGCCGCCGGCGCAGTAGAGCAGGTAGGACAGCGGGTAGATCGCGGCGAAATCGAGCGCCTGGCCGAACGAGCCGAGGACGAGGTCGTACTCCTCGCCCTGCTGCGGGGCCTGCGTCCAGTCGAAGACGCCGTAGAGGGCGTGCTCGCCGAGGAATCCGACGAGCGCGATCGTGCCGAGGAAGAGCGACCACAGCAGGCCGAAGATGCCCATCGAGACGGCGGTCTCACGGCGGGTCATCCCCTGGGCGACCAGGATCGGCAGCAGCGTGTAGAGGTATCCGCCCGCGATGATCGCGGCGAGGTACTTGCCGACGTTGGCGGCGAGGTACCACGCGGAGATGTCGATCGAGCGCCATTGCGAGACGATGAGCGGGACGACGGCCGCGAGGATGATCGCCGCCAGGATCCACGCGGCGAAGTACTTGACGCTCTCGCCGAACAGTGCGAGTCCGAGCGTATAGCGGCGGGTGGCGAGGGTGGCGGTCTTGGACATCGCTAGGCTCCCGTCCGGTCGGGGTCGGTCAGGTGGATGAAGAGGTCCTGGAGACCGACGGGGCCGATCTCGACGCCGGCGGCCGCGGCGCGCCCGCGGTCGGCCGCATCGAGGGCCGAGGCGACGGTGATGCTCTTGGTGCCGCCGAGACGCTGCTCGGCGAGCACTTCGAGGCCGACCGCGGCGGCGTCGACGGCGTCGGCCGGCCCGGTCAGGGTCGCGCCCATGCCCTGGAAGGCCTCCACGTTCTCGTGGCGCATGATGCGTCCCCTGTCGAGGATGACGACCTCTTCGAGGTAGTTGGCGACCTCGTCGATCAGGTGCGTGGACAAGATCACGGTGTGGGGCCGGTCCAGGTACTCGGCGAGCAGTTCCTTGTAGAACGCGTCGCGGGTGGGCGCGTCCATGCCGAGGTGGACCTCGTCGAACATGGTCAGCTGCGCTCGGGAGGCCAGGCCGCAGACCGCGGCCAGGACCGAGCGCTTGCCGCGCGAGAGCTGATTGACCTTCCTGTCGAGCGGCAGCTCGAAACGTTCGGCGAGCTTGAGGGCGTAATCGAGGTCGAAGGAGGGCCGGAGCGCGCCGATCTCGATGGCGGCCTTGACGGTGTCGGTGTCATCGAAGTCGCCGCCCTCGCGGATCAGGGCGACCTGGGAGACCACGTCGATGTTCTCCCACACCGGGCGGTCGTCGACGAGGACTTCGCCGGCGGTGGGCCTGCGGAAGGCGGACAGGAGGCTGAGCAGCGTGGTCTTGCCGGCGCCGTTGCGGCCCAGGAGACCGTAGATCTTGCCGGGTTCGAGGGCGAGGGTGATGTCGGAGAGGGCTTCGGTGTCGCCGTATTTCAGCGTCACGTCCCGCAGGCTGGCTGAGAAGCTCATTTCAGGGCGCCTTCCTGGGATTGGAGGTAGTCGATGATGTCGGACAGGGAGATCCCGGCCTGCCGGGCCTCGTGGACGAGCGGTTTGAGGACGTCGTCGAAGAAACGGGCGCGGAACTCGCCGGCGAGCCTGTCACGGGCGCCCTCGGCGACGAACATCCCGACGCCGCGCTGCTTGTACAGGACTCCTTCGTCGACCAGCTCCCGGAACGCCTTCTGCGCGGTGGCCGGGTTGATCTGGTAGAACGCCGCGTACTGGTTCGTCGACATGACCTTCCCTCCCGGTTCGAGCGAGCCGTTCAAGATCTCGCCCTTGATCTGGTCGGCGATCTGCCGATAGATCGGCGTGCCGTCATCGAACATCTCGCCCCCTCACTGGTGTGCGGCTTCATGGTCACCGCCATCATCGGTTCATTGGTTCAGAGGTCCATTACTTGACTAATGAACCATAGCACGAAGCGCTCTCGGCGCCCGCCCACGGACGAGCGGGATGCAGTGGCCTCCGCCGCGAACCGTTCCGGGCGGTCACCGGACCCGCGGTCGCGGACTTCTCAGCGCGGCAACGGTCACGACGCTCGGCGCGGAGGATTTCCCCGCGGCAGGATGACGGTGTTCGGCAGCACC
>JAJYSW010000118.1 GCA_021793335.1 Actinomycetes bacterium | reverse complement strand
GGTCAGGACGAGGCCCTTGATGTGGGCGAGGAGGTTCGCGGTGACCGTTCCCAGTACGGTCGCCCACGGCCCGAGCCTCTCATGCAATTGAGAGGTGAGCGATTGCAGTCGGTTGCGGGTAGCAATTGCGGCACTCCGGACGGCGCCGGTCGTGCCTTCGGTGATCTCGCGAAATTGCATTCGACCACAGTAGGACGAAGAATTCGCAGGTCAAAGAATGTTACTGGGCGGTAGGGAGCGGGATGGGAGCGGTTCCGTCAATTCTTTTCCGGCTTGTGCGGTTCTCCCGATAGCGTCGGACTCGGCAGACTTTTCGGCTATCGCACCGGATGTCCATGTTAGCGGGTCCCAGGGGCGGACAAGGGCCGAGCTCGGACTCGTCCCAACGGACCAATCCGAGCTCGGCCTAAAGATATAGTGACCGCTACCACTATCCCATGGCGCCGAACGGCTTTCCGGACACCTCTGCCGAAATCCCCGCCCTGTCCAGGTACGGCGTCAGCCCTCCCAGCCAGAACGGGAAGCCCGCGCCCAGGATCATCGCCAGGTCGATCTGCCGCGGTCCGGGGACCACGCCCTCGTCGAGCATCAGTCCCACCTCCTCGGCCAGGCCCGCCAGTACCCGGCGTTCGACCTCCGCGGACGTCGAAGGCCGGTCGCCGAATTCCAGCAGCGCCCTTCCGGCCTCGGTCAGCCGGCCCTTGCCCTTGGCCTCGGGGTCGAACACCGGCACGTCGGCCTCGGCCAAGCGCCGCAGGTTCGCCGAGAGCGGGAAACGCGGACCGAGATCCTCGTGGAGGTGCTCGCACAGGTGCCGGGCGACCTGGAGGCCCACCAGTTCCAGCAGCGCGAAGGGCCGCATCGGCAGCCCCAGCCCGTCCAGCGACACGTCCGCGACCTCGATCGGAGTGCCCTCGTCGACCGCGCCGGTGACCTCGGCCAGCATCCGCCCCAGCAGCCGGTTGACGATGAACGCCGGCCGGTCCGCCGATCCCACCGCGGTCTTCTTCAACTTCTTGGCCACCGCGTACGCCGTCGCCAGGGTCGCCTCGTCGGTCGAGTCGGTCGCGATGATCTCCACCAGCGGCATGACCGCCACCGGGTTGAAGAAATGCATCCCCACCAGCCGCTCAGGCCGTGCCAGCTTCGAGGCCATCGCCGTCACCGACAGCCCCGAGGTATTGGTGACCAGCAGGCATTCATCGGAGACGACCTGTTCGACCTCCGCGAACACCGCCTGTTTGACCTTCAGCTCCTCGAACACGGCTTCGATGACCAGGTCGCAGTCGGCGTAGACGTCCTTATCGGCGCTGGCCGACACGAGCGCGCGCAGCTTCGCGGCCTTGAGCTTCGAAGTCCGGCCCTTGGCTTCGAGCCGGTCGATCTCGCCGCGCACGCGCGCCAGTCCCTGCTCGGCCCGTTCGGCATCGAGGTCGGTCATGACGACCGGGACCTCCAGGCGGCGGGCGAACATCAGCGCGAGCTGCCCGGCCATGAGCCCGGCTCCGACGATGCCGACCTTGCCGATCTCCTTGGCCAGGCCCGCGCTCGGAGCGCCCTCCGGCCGTTTGCCGAGTCGGCGGACCAGGTCGAAGGCGTACAGGCTGGTCTTGAACTCGGGCGCCATCTCCAGATCTGCGAGCGCCTCGTCCTCGGCGAGGATGCCCTCCTCGAAATCGGCGGTGCGCGCCAGTTCCAGCAGGTCGAGCGCCTTCATCGCGGCGGGCGAGGCGTTGTGTATCTTCTCATCGACCATCTTGCGGGCCGCGGCCATGACCGCCTGCCAGGACTCGCCGCGGTCGATCTCGGGCCGCTCCACGATGATCTCGCCGTTCACGACGGCCGTCGCCCAGGCCACGGACTCCTCCAGGAAGTCGGCGGGCTCGAATTGGGCGTCGGCGATGCCCAGTTTCGTCAGGTCCGGCCCGCGCAGCATCTTATTCTGGTTGAGCGGATTGCCGATGATGACCTGCACGGCCGCTTCGGGGCCGATGAGATTCGGCAGGATCTGCGAGCCGCCCCATCCGGGGATGAGCCCGATGGAGACCTCCGGCAGGCCGAGGGCGACGGCACCGGTCGAGACGGTCCGGTAGTGGCAGTGCAGGGCCAGTTCCATGCCGCCGCCCAGGGCGGTGCCGTTGACGAACGCGAAGGTCGGGATCGTCGAGTCTTTGAGCCGCTTGTAGAGCGCGTGCCCGGCCTGCGCCATCGCCAGGCCCTGCTCGCGGTTCTCCAGCAGCGGCATCATCTTGATGTCCGCTCCGGCCAGGAAGATGAACGGCTTGCCGGTGACCGCGATGAACTTCGCGTCCGAGGCGAGTACCTCGTCGAGTGCGTTCCACAGGTTCTGCATGCCGGCCGGGCCCATGGAGCTGGGCTTGGTGTGGTCGTAGCCGTTGTCGAGCGTGATGAGCGCGGCCCGGCCGCCGAGCCCGGGAGGCTCGATGTACCGGACGTGGGCCTCGGTGACGACCTCGTCGGGAAAGTCGGGAAGTGCGACGGGGAAGGTGCTCATTACTTGTCTCCCTCGAAGTTCGGGTTCTCCCAGATGACCGTGCCGCCCTGTCCGAGGCCGACGCACATGGTGGTGATGCCGTAGCGCACCTCGGGGTGCTCGGCGAACTCGCGCGCCAGCTGGGTCATCAGCCGCACGCCGGAGGAGGCCAAGGGGTGGCCGGTGGCGATCGCGCCGCCCCACGGGTTGACGCGGGGATCGTCGTCGGCGATCTTGAAGTGGTCGAGGAAGGCCAGGACCTGCACCGCGAACGCCTCGTTGATCTCGATGAGCCCGATGTCGTCGATGGTGAGGCCGGCGCGGGCGAGCGCCTTCTCGGTGGACGGGATCGGCCCGACGCCCATGGTCTCGGGGTCGACGCCGGCGAAGGCGAAGCCGACCATCCGCATCGACGCGCTGAGGCCCAGTTCGGCCGCGGTCTCGGCGTCGGTGAGGAGGCAGGCGGTGGCGCCGTCGGTCAGCGGCGCGGCGGTGCCCGCGGTGACCTTGCCGTGCGGGCGGAACGGCGTCCGCAGCTCGGCCAGGCCTTCGAGGGTGGTCTCGGGGCGCGGCAGCTCGTCGGCCGTGGCCACGGTCCAACCCTCGTCGGTGGAGCGGGCGGCCATGGTCGCGAAGTCCGCGCTGAGCTTGTCCCGTGCGGCGGCGTAGCGCCGCTGGGTGCCCACCGCGTAGGCGTCGGCGCGTTCCTTGGTGATGGCCGGGAACAGGTCGTGCAGGTTCTCGGCGGTGTTGCCCATGACCAGCGCGTCGGTGTCGACGAGTTTCTCGGCGATGATGCGCGGGTTGGGGTCGACGCCCTCGCCCATGGGGTGGTTGCTCATCGATTCGACGCCGCCGGCGATGGCCACGTCGTATTGGCGGGCGGCGATCGCGGAGGACACGGCGGTCACCGCGGTCATCGCGCCGGCGCACATGCGGTCGATCGAGAAGCCCGGCACCGAGCGGGGCAGGCCCGCCAGCAGCGCCGCGGACCGGCCCAGTGTCAGTCCCTGGTCGCCGATCTGGGTGGTGGCCGCCAGGGCCACCTCGTCGACGCGTTCAGGCGGCAGCTCCGGGTTGCGGCGCAGCAGCGTCCTGATGCAGCGGATGATCATGTCGTCGGCGCGGGTCTCCTCGTAGAGCTTCCCCGCCTTGCCGAACGGGGTTCTCACTCCGTCGACGAAGACGACATCGCGAATGGTGTCGTTCACGCTGGCCCTCCTTTGGGTATGCGGCGTCACAGGAAATGTTACCCGCAAGTAAGTTCGTTGTCACGGCCCCGTCCAGCCTAGTGTCCGAAGGGCTCGCGCTGGTGCGTCCACGCAGGTGGCGGCCATCGAATTCGCTTCAGGGCGCGCTACCGCGGGGCGGCCGCGCAGGGAGGCCGCGGCTCACCGGGGACATCGGAATCTCGAATCGGGTCAGCTGAGGGTATGACGTTTCCCGGCCTGTGATCGCTGACATTGACATGCTGAGAAGGCGGGTACGATGGCAGAAACACGGGCAATGTCAATTCGAGGCATCGACCCGGAACACTACAAATGGCTCAAGGTCCGTGCCGCTCAGCACGAGCGCTCTTCGGAAGCAGAAGCCAGAGCACTCTTCGCCGAAGTGACCGCCGATCGGAGCAGGATCGAGCGCCCGATCGAGGTACCGGATGCCCGGATCGCTGCGAGCTGCATCTCGCGCGGTGCTCGCCACCCGGAACACCAAGGACTTCGACGGGCTCGGGATCACCCTGATCAACCCCTGGGAGTACTGACCGGCACCCTCCGGACGCAGACCGATGAGGGCAACGGCGGGAATGCCGTTGCCCCGTTGCCTTCCCTTCAGCCTTTGAGCGCTTTCGTCAAGCCCTCGGCCAAGAGCTCGACCTGCCACTCGCGGACACCGGCCCGCAGGAGCGTGCCCTGCACGTGCTGCTCGGAGATGTGCTTCGGCGGCTCCCACGCCAGGGCCCGCACGATCGAGGGCGTGATGAGGTTCTCCGCCGGCAGGCGGTGCTCCGCGGCCACCGCGGTGACGACCTCGCGGGCGGCGGCGAGCCGCTCGGCCGCGTCCGGGTCGCGGTCGGCCCAGCGGTGCGTCGCCGGGGGACCCTCCTGAGGCGGCGTCGTCGACGGCAGCCGGTCGCCCGGCAACGCCCTGGCCTCGGCCAGCGCCGCGAGCCACAGCCGCGCGTTGGCCCGCCCGCCACGCCTGCGGAAGCCCGGCAGACTCATCAACTCGGCGAAGTCGGTGGGGTCGTTCACCGCGGCCTCCACGATGGCCGCGTCCGGCAGCACCTTGCCCGGGGCCCGATCGAGCTTACGGGCCAGGTCGTCGCGGGCCTGCCAGACCGCGCGCACCCGGCCCAGGGCCTTGGCTCCGCGCACCTTGTGGATGCCCGAGGTGCGGCGCCACGGCTCCTTGCGCGGCTTCGGCGGGCCCGCAGTGCGCACGTGCTCGAACTCGGCCTCGGCCCAGGCCGCCTTGCCCTGCTCGGCCAGTTCGGCGGACAGCTTCCCGCGCAGCTCCAGCAGCAGCTCGACGTCGAGCGCGGCATAGGCGAGCCAATCGGGCGGCAGCGGACGCGAGGACCAATCGGCCGCCGAGTGCTGCTTCTCCAGGCGGAATCCCAGCAGCTGCTCGGTGATGGAGGCCAGCCCGACCTTCTCGAAGTCGCACAGCCGCGCCGCCAGCTCGGTGTCGAACAGCCGGCCCGGGTGCAGACCGAGCTCGGCCAGGCACGGCAGATCCTGGCTGGCGGCGTGAAGAATCCACTCGGCGCCGGTCAGGGTCTCGCGGAGCGGCGCGAGGTCGTCGATGGGGATGGGGTCGACCAGGATGGTCCCGACGCCGGCCCGGCGCAGTTGGATGAGGTACGCGCGGCCTGAATAGCGGAAGCCCGAGGCGCGCTCGGTGTCGATGGCGATGGGGCCGGAACCGGACGCGAGGCGCGCCGCCGCCGCCGCGAGCTCGGCGGAGGTCTGGACGAGCGGGGGCATCCCTTCGCGCGGCTCGGTCAAGAGTTCGGGATCTGGTTCGGGTTGGGGATCGGTCACCTGTTCACGGTACGGCCAAGTCCGCTGGTCGCGCCACTGCCCCGCCGGACAGGAGACCGATATACACCCGAACGTGGGCTTATTGCACCATTAGTTTCTACTGATAAGTAGAGCTTCCGCCGTGTCCACGCGACGGCACGCGCCACATCGCACTCGCCGATGCGGGACGAGCGCCCCGCAGCGTGCCAAGATGGCCGTGTGCGTACCGCTGCTGCAACTTCCGCTGAGGCGAAGCCCGCCTCGACCTCCCCGTTCCTCGCGGCCTGCCGTGGTGAGGAGCCCGACCGGACTCCGGTCTGGTTCATGCGCCAGGCGGGGCGCTCGCTCCCCGAGTACCGCAAGGCCCGCGAAGGCACCACCATGATGGAGGCCTGCCGGAACCCCGAACTGGTCTGCGAGATCACCATGCAGCCGGTCCGCCGATACGGGACCGACGCCGCGATCTTCTTCTCCGACATCGTCGTGCCGCTCGCCGCCGTCGGCATCGACGTCGACATCGTGCCCGGCGTCGGCCCCGTCGTCGCCGAGCCGCTGCGCACCGAGGCCGACGTCGATCGCCTGCGCAACCTCGACCCCTGCGACGTCGGCTACGTCACCGAGGCCATCGGCCTGCTCACCGCCGAACTCGGCGACATCCCGCTCATCGGATTCGCCGGGGCGCCCTTCACCCTCGCCTCCTATCTCATCGAAGGCGGCCCCTCGAAGGACCACTCCAAGACCAAGGCGCTCATGCGCTCCCGCCCCGACGTGTGGCACGCCCTCGCGGGAAGGCTGGCCGCGATCTGCGGCGAGTTCCTGCGCGTCCAGATCGAGGCCGGTGCGAGCGCCGTCCAATTGTTCGACTCCTGGGCCGGGGCGCTCTCGGAGGCCCACTACCGCCGTTTCGCGCTCCCGCATTCCACGGCCGCTCTGACCGGTCTGGCCGAATCGGTGCCGCGCATCCACTTCGGCGTCGGCACCGGCCACCTGCTCGAAGCGATGACCGAGACCGGGGCCGAGGTCATCGGCGTCGATTTCCGCACCCCGCTCGACGAGGCCGCCGCGCGCCTCCCGGACAAGGCGCTCCAGGGCAACCTCGACCCGGCCGCGATCCTCGCCGACGACGAGCCGCTCCTGGCCGAGACCGACGAGGTCCTGCGCGCGGGACGGGCCGCCAAGGGCCACATCTTCAACCTCGGCCACGGCGTCCTGCCCCACTCCGACCCCGGCAAACTCAAACTCGTCGTCGACCGCGTCCACGAGACGACCCGGCGATGAACGCGGCGATCCCGCCCCGCAGGGCGAACGGCGGACGGGCGAGAATCCTGATCGTCGGCGGCGGCATCACCGGTCTCGCCGCGGCGCACCGGCTGCGCGAACGGCTCGGCGACGCCGCCGAGATCGTCATCGCCGAACGCGCCATGCGCCTGGGAGGCAAGATCCACACCGTCGATCTCGCCGGACGGCCCATCGAGGCCGGGGCCGAATCGATCCTGGCCGCCCGGCCCGAGGCCGTCGGCCTGGCCGAATCCGTCGGCCTCGGCGGCGACCTCGTCCACCCGACGGGCCTCACCCCCGCGCTCAGCCTCGACGGGCGGCTCCGCGACTTCCCGACCGGCACCATGATGGGCATCCCGGCCGATCCGGCCGACGTCGCCGCCATCGCCGACGTCAAGGAACGCGCCGACTCCGGCGGCCCGATCCTGGCCCCCGGCGCCGACATGTCGGTGGGGGAGCTGGTGCGCACGCACCTGGGTTCGGAGATCCTCGACCGGCTCGTCTCCCCGATGCTCGCCGGGGTCTACGCCGGCGACGTCGACCGGCTCTCGGTCGCCGCCGTCATGCCCGGGCTCGCCGAGGCGCTGCGGCGGCACTCCAGCCTCACCGAGGCCGTCGCCGAGGTCAAACGGCCGTCCGAAGGCCGGACCCGCGCCAAAGAACGCGTCTTCGCCACCATCGACGGCGGCCTCGGACGCCTGATCACCGCCACCTCGGCCGCCTCCCGGGCCGACGTGCGACTGGGCATGACCGTCCGCGAACTTCGCCAGACCCCCTACGGCTGGGAGGTCATCGCCGGGCCCGTGCCCGACCCCATGCGGATAGAGGCCGACGCGGTGCTCCTGGCCGTCCCGGCCTCGCCCGCCGCCCGGCTCCTGCGCAACGTCGAACCCGAGGCCGCCGCCGCGCTCTCAGGCGTCGCCTACGCCTCGGTGGCCCTGGCCTCCTTCGCTTTCGAGGACATCGACCTGCCCGAGCACTCCGGTTTCCTCACCCCGGCGGGCAACGGCAAGTCCGTCAAGGCCGCCACGTTCACCTCGCGGAAGTGGCCGCACCTGGGGCGGCGGCGCACCTTCCTGCGCGTCTCGATGGGCCGCCTCGGCGAAGAGGCGCTGCTCCAGTACGACGACGCCGATCTGATCAAGACCGCGCTGCGCGAACTCGGCGAGCACCTCGGGCAACGCGTCCCCGAACCGGTCGCCCAGCGCGTCGACCGCTGGGGCGGGGCGCTCCCGCAGTACGCGCCGGGCCACACCGAGCGTTTCCGCGCCGCCCGTGAGAAGCTTCGCGCCCGTCCCGGCATCGCGATCGCAGGCGCCGCCGTCGACGGGGTCGGCATCGCCGCCTGCATCGCCTCCGGGCAGGCCGCCGCGGCCGAGATCATCGCGCAACTGGCTCCCGAATCCGACTAGTCTCGAAGGATCGCACCGTGTCACAGCAGTCGAACAATCCCAACGCCCAGCGCATCAAGGAACTGAACGAGACCATCCGCTACACGCTGTGGTCGGTGTTCCGGGCCGCCGAGCCGTTCCCCTCGATCCGGCAGGACCTGATCGCCGACACCGAATCGTTCTTCGAGAAGCACTGCGCCGATGCGGGCGTGACGCTGCGGGGAACCTACGACCTGACGGGCATGCGGGCCGACGCCGACGTCATGATCTGGTGGCACGCCGAATCCTCCGACCAGCTCCAGAAGGCGTATTCGGAGCTGCGGCGCACCGCCTTCGGGCGGCACCTGGCCCCGGTGTGGTCGAACATGGCGCTGCACCGGCCCGCGGAGTTCAACCGCAGCCATCTCCCGGCGTTCGTGATGGGCGAGGAACCTCGCCAGTACGTGTCCGTCTACCCCTTCGTGCGGTCCTACGAGTGGTACCTGCTGCCCGACGAGGAGCGGCGGGACATGCTGCGCGAGCACGGCATGCAGGCCCGCGACTATCCGGACGTGCGGGCCAATACGGTGCCGTCGTTCGCGCTGGGCGACTACGAGTGGATTCTGGCCTTCGAGGCCGACGAGCTGCACCGCATCGTGGACCTCATGCGCGAGCTGCGCGCTTCGCGTGCCAGGCGGCACGTGCGCGAGGAGGTCCCGTTCTTCACGGGCCGCCGCCGCGGCATCGGCGAGATCATCGACGACCTGCCGTAACCGGTGGACGCGAACCTGTGGCTCAGCGCTCTGGCCCTCGTCGCGGCCGTGGCGCTCCTGATCGAGGGTGTGCGACAACTGCGGCGGCGCTGGCTCCTGGTGAAAGTCGAGGGCGTCAGCATGGAACCGGAGCTTCGCGACGGTGACGAGGTGCTCGCCAAGCGCACGCGGACCATCGAGGCCGGTCGGGTCGTGGTGGTCGTCGCCCCCGATCCGCTGCTCGGCTGGGCCGAGCCGCCGAAACGTCCCCGCGGCCCCTGGTGGGTCAAGCGCGTGGCGGCCGGCCCGGGCGAGTCGATGCCCGGCTCGGACGAGCCGGTCCCGGCCGGGCACTATTTCCTTCTCAGCGACAACCCGGCCGGTGAGGACTCCCGCCGCCACGGCCCCTGCCCGGCCGGGGCGATCGCGGGCGTCATGATCCGCAAGTTCTGAGCGCCTGCGGGGCCCGGCTCCGCAGCCGCCGGGTGCGTCAGGCGCTTACTTCGCTCGGTCGCGGCCGGGACAGCGCCCGATGCGCACCCGGCCGCTCCCGGTCGGGTGCGCCTGGCATCGGCGCCGATCGAGGGCCTGCGCATCGACCTGCCCTGGCAGACCGGAGGCGACACGCTCGCTTCGGCGTTCCGAGACCCGGGGCCCGAACACCTCGGCGCCGTGACCGGACTCGACGGCGCTGCGCCGAGGTCTGCC
>JAJYSW010000117.1 GCA_021793335.1 Actinomycetes bacterium | reverse complement strand
GTTCGAGTTCGAGGTACTCGGAGTAGACGGCCTCGCTGCTCGGGTCGTGCCACAGGCCCTGGGCCTTCGCGTAGGTCTCGACCAGGTCGATCTGTTCGTCGGTGCGGCCGGTCAGCTGCAGGTACTCGATGGTGCGTTCGTCGATCGGGAAGATCGCGCAGGTGGAGCCGAACTCGGGGCTCATATTGCCGAGCGTGGCGCGGTCGGCGACCGGCACACTGGTGACGCCCTCGCCGTAGAATTCGACGAATTTGCCGACGACGCCGTGGTCGCGGAGCATCTCGGTGATGGTGAGGACCAGGTCGGTGGCGGTGGCGCCCGCAGGGAGGTCGCCGGAGAGCTTGAAGCCGACGACGCGCGGGATGAGCATCGAGATGGGCTGGCCGAGCATGGCCGCCTCGGCCTCGATGCCGCCGACGCCCCACCCGAGGACGCCGATGCCGTTCTCCATGGTGGTGTGGGAGTCGGTGCCGACGCAGGTGTCGGGGTAGGCGGCGCCGTCGCGGGTCATGATGACGCGGGCGAGGTGCTCGATGTTGACCTGGTGGACGATGCCGGTCCCGGGCGGGACGACCTTGAACTCGTCGAAGGCGGTCTGGCCCCAGCGCAGGAACTGGTAGCGCTCGCGGTTGCGTTCGTATTCGCGTTCGACGTTGCGTTGGAAGGCGTCGGGATGGCCGAAGAAATCGACGATGACCGAGTGGTCGATGACCATTTCGGCGGGTGCGAGCGGGTTGATCTGGCTCGGGTCCCCGCCGAGGTCGCGGACGGCCTCGCGCATGGTGGCCAGGTCGACCACACAGGGCACGCCGGTGAAGTCCTGCATGATGACGCGGGCGGGCGTGAACTGGATTTCGGTGTTGGGCTTCGCCTTCGGGTCCCAGGACCCGAGCGCTCGGATGTGGTCGGCGGTGATGTCCGCGCCGTCCTCGTTGCGCAGCAGGTTCTCAAGGAGGACCTTGAGGCTGTATGGCAGTCGGTCGTGGCCCTCGACCTTGTCGATGCGGTAGATATCGTATTCGTTTTCGCCGACGCGCAGGGCTTCGCGGGCGTCGAAGGAGTCTGTGCTCACCATTAGATCTCCTGGTTCTCCTCTGAGTTGTCGGACTCAGTCTGCCGCAACGCCGAGGGTCGGCGACGGAGGTCGGCCAGGATGGGGAGCAGCGGCACAGCGGACCCGACACGTAAACAGTACGTCCGTCTTATTTAACGTGAATAACCTTACCACGCCGAGTGTAGGCGTCCGGGCGTTCTGGTGTTGGGGGAAGAGGGACACCTGCACCGGTATGAAGGCCGGCGGCGGCGGGCGGTTGGTGTGCGGTGTTGATCGCCGCCGCCGGCCCGGTGCGGTGGATATAAGCCTTAAATCGGACTATACGCGGTGGGTTTTCGGTCCGTGCACCCGCCCCGGCGCTGGATGCAGTACCTGCAAGTACTCCATACAGTAAGGACGCTGCGTCCTTGCCGGAGTCCTGCGCGATCGTGGAACACGTTTGCGGAACACCGCCACGCGACACGATCGCGGCCCGCGCGGGCGAACTCGCGTTCCACCCGAGCCTACCGATCGGCGTGCGAGCGGCGCGAGGCGCTCCCGCCTCCGGGCCCTGCCCTGCGAAGACGCACCCTTTCGCCGCCCGCGCTCCCGATCATCGGACCCTACGGCAGACGCGGAGGAGATTCGCGCTGGGCGGCGAGCCACTGCTCGACGTCGTCGGCCGACCTCGGCAGCGCCGCCGAGAGGTTCTCACAGCCCTCGGCGGTCACGCGCACATCATCCTCGATGCGGATGCCGATGCCGCGCAGCTCCTCAGGAACGAGCTCGTCATTGGCCTGGAAGTACAGTCCCGGCTCGACGGTCAGCACATAGTTCTCCTCGACCCTGCCCCGGTAGTAGTGCTCGGGCCGCGAAGCCGCGCAGTCGTGGACGTCGAGGCCGAGCATGTGCCCGAAACCGTGCAGCGTCCACCTGCGATAGACCAGCGAGTCCTTGTCGAGCGCCTCGTCCACCGACACCGGCAACACGCCCAGGTCCGCGAGCCCCTCGGCCAGCACCCGCATGCACGTCCGGTGGATCTCCTGGAACTCGGTGCCCGGCTTGATCACGTCCATGCCCGCCTGCTGCGAGGCGTGCACGATCTCGTACACCTGCCGCTGCAACGGCGTGAACGCGCCGCTCACCGGCAGCGTGCGGGTGATGTCGGCGGTGTACAGGTGGTGGCCCTCCACGCCCATGTCCATGAGGATCAGCTCGCCCGGCGTGGTACGTCCGTCGTTGGTGATCCAGTGCAGCGTCGTCGCGTGAGCGCCGGCGCCCACGATGGAGTCGTAGCCGATCCCGTTGCCCTCCACGCGCGCACGCATGCCGAACACGCCTTCGATGAGACGCTCGGAGACCGAACCGGTGGACGGCAGCACTCGGGCCACGTCCTCGAAGCCGCGGACCGTGGCGTCGATCGCGTCCTGGAGCTGCGCCAGCTCCCACGGGTCCTTGGTCAGCCGCAGCTCGGAGAGCACGGCGGCCAGCTCGGCGTCGCGCGTCAGTGCCCGCCCCTCGGCCTCCTCTGCCTCGAAACGGGCGTCGATCGCCGGATCGATGCCGCGCAGCACGCGCACCTGCGAGCGGCGCAGGCCGTCGAGCACACCGGCGAGCCCCTCCACGTCGCGGCACTCGACGCCCAGCAGCGTCGCCGCCTCGGCCAGGGAGTTCTTGCGGCCGATCCACAGCTCCCCGTACTTCGCCGAGCGGAAGAACTCGTCCGAGTCGGTGCCCTTACGCGGCCGGCGGTACAGCACCGCCTCGTGGCCCGCACCCGTGGGATGCAGGACCAGCACACCCTCGGGGTCGAGGTCGCCGGTCAGCCATGCGAAGTCGGAGCCGGCCCGGAACCGGAAGTGCGTGTCGTTCGCGCGGACCTTCTCCGCGCCGGTGGGCACGATGATCGTCTCGCCGGGGAACGCCGCCGACACGGCCTCGCGCCGCCGTGCGCAGTACGGAGCCTGCTCAAGCTCGGCGACTTCCAGCTCTGAAGGGCCCCAGCCCGAACGCATGAATTCGAGGAACTTCTCAGGGAACTTCGGATCGTGTGGACGCTCGCCGGATTTCTTCTCAGCCATCACAGGTCCTTCTCTTCAGCTCGGATTTCAAGCGTGCTCCTCGACCGTACCCTTGTGCCGGGGGCCTCGAATGCGGTCACGTCGGGTACCGGCCCGCTCGCGACCCCCGTTAACCTGGGGCGGTGACCGATCGCGCCAATTCGCCGCTCAACCGCCCCTCGGGTTCGGGGGCGGACGCCGCCGGTTCGAGCGTCTCCCTGCCGGCCGACCAGATCGAGCAGATACGCCGACTGGTGGCGGTAGGCCGGGCCGACTCGGTGGCCGACTACGTGGCCGCGGCCGTCGCCGAGCGCCTCGAACGCGACCGGTCCCTGACCGAGTTGCAGGACCTGTTCGAACGCAAGGGCCAGGGCCCGGGCGCCGAGCACCTGGCGTGGGCCCGCGAAGTCCTCGGCGTCAACGACGACGAAGGCGAGGGCAAGAAGTGATCGGCGGCCGAATCCTGGACGTGTCGGCCATCGTCGGTTTCGCCACTTCCATGCCGTATCCCCAAGCCGTGGTGTTCACCGCACTCGAACAGAACGTGGTCCTCGCCATCCCCTCCGGTGCGCTCGCCGAGGCGTGGTCGCAGGCCCGCCGCCGCGACCGCGACGCCCTCCTGGTCCTGCTGGGCCTGCCGGTCACCGTGGTCATGGAGCTCGACAAGAAGTCGGCCCGCGATGTGGGCCTGATGCTCTCGCGCTCGCGTCAACACGGCAACATCGCCGCCGGACACGTAGCCTGGTGTGGCCTGAAGCGCCCCGGCTGGCCCATCGTGACCGGTGAACCGAAGACTCTGCTGGCATTCGACTCGGGTCTGGAGATAGACCAGCTGCCATAAAGGGAACACTGAGAAGCGACGGGAGCCCCGCGAGCGAGGGGACCCGGGAGGAAGAGCCGCATGAACGTCGTACAGGAGAAGCCCATGACCGAGGTCGGCCCACTCGATTACAAACCACGCAATTCACGCATCGGGGCATGGATCGGCGGAATCATGTTCATCGGCGCGTTCACCGCGCTCTCGTTCTCGCTGGGCACCCGGACCGAGGGCGGTGGAGCCATCCACCCGGCCGACCAGGTCGCCATGATCGGCCTGGGCCTCATCGGCGGCGCGGTCATCCTGGTGTTCCTGCGGCTGCGCGTCCGTGCCGACGAGCACGGCATCGAGGTCCGCAACGTGGCCTCCACCCACCGCCTGCCGTGGGGCGTCGTCATGGACATCTCCGTGCCCCACCGGGTCCAGTGGGCCACCCTGGAGCTGGCCGACGACGAGGAGATCGCGGTCATGGCCATCCAGCGGACCGACAGGCAGCGGGCTGTGGCCGCCGTCAAGCACTTGCGGGCGCTCTTGGAGCAATCGCGCCGCTGAGTGCTATCATTGCTTGTCGATCGCATCGCCATGTGCGATGCAGCAAGCGGAGTCCAGCTCCCACCCGCAGCCGAGCTTCCTCGGAAGCGCCCACGGCGACCGGGTCACGCACGACGGCCGACGCCGCCGTGCCCAGGAGTGGACCTCAGCCGTGGACGCTGAGGTCTTTTCTTTTTGGGACCTCTTCCTGAGGCGTGCTGGGTATCGCTTGCGCGACCGGTCGCCGCGGCAGTCGCCGCCGGCGACGGCCCGAATAGCCAAAGGGGCGCCGGTGCGAGGCACCGGCGAGAATCGCGAAAAGAGGAGGCCCCATCAGCGATTTGCGCGTTAACGACCAGATCCGGGCACGAGAAGTGCGCCTGGTCGGCCCACAGGGTGAGCAGGTCGGCATCGTGTCGATAGACAAGGCCCTGCAGTTGGCCGCCGACGTCGACATGGACCTGGTCGAGGTTGCGCCCACCGCCCGCCCGCCGGTCTGCAAGCTCATGGACTACGGCAAGTACAAGTACGAGTCCGCTCAGAAGGCCCGTGCTTCGCGCCGCAACCAGCAGCAGACCATCATCAAGGAAATGAAGCTTCGGCCGAAGATCGACACGCACGACTACGAGACCAAGAAGGGTCACGTCGTGCGGTTCCTCAAGGCCGGCGACAAGGTCAAGATCACCATCATGTTCCGTGGGCGCGAGCAGTCGCGGCCCGAGCTGGGGCGTCGTCTGCTCGACAAGCTCGCCGAGGAGATCGCCGACCTCGGGTCCGTCGAATCGGCCCCGAAGCAGGACGGCCGCAACATGGTCATGGTGGTCGCACCGCACCGACCCAAGAGCGGCGAGGCCAAGAGCGCCGGCCGCAAGGGCGGTCGCGAGCAAGACGTGGCGGAGACGCACGCCGCGGAGTAGACCACCAGTACACCGAGCTGCAGCGGGCGCACTGCGCCCGCTCACCAGCGCGGCCGTTGAACGATAGGAGAAGCACGATGCCGAAGATGAAGACCCACAGCGGCACCAAGAAGCGGTTCAAGGTCACCGGTTCCGGCAAGCTGATGCGCCGCAAGACCGGCAAGAACCACCTGATGGAGCACAAGAGCTCCAGGCTCAAGCGGTCCAAGGACGGCCGTACCGAGGTGGCCAAGGCCGACCAGAAGCAGGTCAAGAAGCTGCTGGGCCGTTAGCTCCCACCCGTTGACTCACATCCGCTTTATCGCAAGGAGAAAGAACTGTGGCACGCGTTAAGCGTTCGGTGAACGCCCAGAAGAAGCGCCGCACCGTACTGGAGGAGGCCAAGGGTTACCGGGGCCAGCGCTCCCGCCTGTACCGCAAGGCCAAAGAGCAGCTGCTGCACTCGTACACCTACTCCTACCGGGACCGCAAGGCTCGCAAGCGCGAGTTCCGCAAGCTGTGGATCACCCGCATCAACGCGGCCGCCCGCACCAATGGCATCAGCTACAACCGCTTCATGCAGGGTCTGAAGCTCGCCGAGGTGGAAGTCGACCGCAAGATCCTCGCCGAACTGGCCGTCAACGACCCGGTCGCGTTCACCGGACTGGTCGAGGTCGCCAAGAAGGCCCTCCCCGAGGACGTCAACGCCCCGGTCGAGCAGTAGCCGAATGAGCATCGCCGAACCCGGGGCGGGCGCGCTCACGCCGCGATCGTCCCGGGTCGTCGCCGCCCGGAAGCTCCAGCGCCGCCGCGGACGCGATAAGGCCGAGCGGTTCCTGGCCGAAGGCCCCCAGGCCGTGCGCGAGGCGATCGCCGCCGGCGCCGTGGACGAGCTGTTCTACACGCTCGACGCCGACGTCCGCCACGACGAACTGGTCGACGCGGCCCAGACCTCGGGAGCCCGCCTGCGCCCGGTCACCGACGAGGCTCTGGCGGTCCTGGCCGAGACCGTCACCCCGCAGGGGCTCGTGGCCGTCTGCCGCTTCCTCGACCGGCGTCTGCCGGTCGAGGCGAAACTGATCGCGGTCCTCCACGGCATCACCGACCCGGGCAACGCCGGGACGATCCTGCGCGCCGCCGACGCCGCCGGGGCCGACTGCGTCGTCTTCGGGACCGACTCGGTCGACCCCTACAACGGCAAGTGCGTACGCGCCTCGGCGGGGAGCCTGTTCCACCTGCCGGTGATCCGCGGCGCCGACACCGCCGAGATGCTGGACGTGTTCGATGAAACGCAGATCCTGGCCGCCGCCGCGGGCGGAGAGGACCTGTTCGCGCTCGCCGCGAACGGCGAACTCGACGCGCCCACGGTCTGGCTGTTCGGATCGGAAGCCCACGGCCTCGACGAGGCGACCGCCGTCCTGGCGCACCGCCGCGTCGGCGTCCCCCTCTGGGGAGGGGCCGAGAGCCTCAACCTGGCAGTGGCCGCCGGGGTGTGCCTGTACGCGAGCGCATCCGCGCAGCGCATGCGGTTATGATCGGGGCATGTGCTGCGACCACCGCGAATTTAGTCGGCCCGCCGAGCGCGGGCTGTGGCGTTAGGACCTGTTCAAGCACTCGGGACGAAGCGGCGTCCGAGTCCATCGGTCCGCTCGCAAGGCGAAGGGCCCCAGATCCCGGTGTCGCACCCGGAGGCCCGGGAACGCGGCGAGCGGGCGAATGGGCCGGACGGCGTCCGTCCAGGATTCTCGAACAGGCCCTGGCCGCCCACACCTCCCTTGGCGGGCTGCGGCCGAGCCGCGTGCCTTCCCTAGACTCCTTCAGGTCCCGCCAAGAGAGAGACACATGAGCAACGAGAACGACGATCAGGCTGGCCTGCTCCAGCCCGAGGCCCTGATCAGGGCCGTCAAAGAAGCGAGCGCGGTCATCGAGGCCGCCGACGGCCTCGATGAGCTGGCCGCCGCCAAAACCGCATGCCTCGGCGACAAGGCCCCGGTGTCCTTGGCCCGCCGTGCGATCGGATCGCTCCCGGGCAAGGAGCGCGGCGAGGCCGGACGGAACGTCAACGCCGCCCGCCAGCAGATCACCGCCGTCTACGAGGCCCGCAAGGCCACGCTGGAAGCGGCCGAGGCCGAGCGGATCCTCCGCGAGGAGACCGTCGACGTCACCGCCCGCACCGCGCGCCGCCGCACCGGCGCGCGCCATCCGATCAACGTCCAGATGGACCGCATCGCCGATCTGTTCGTCGCTATGGGTTACGAGATCGGCGAAGGCCCCGAGGTCGAACTCGAATGGTTCAACTTCGACGCGCTGAACATCCACCCCGACCACCCCTCCCGCACCATGATGGACACGTTCCACATCGCCGACGGCGACGGCGGGTTCGGCTCGGGGATGGTGCTGCGCACGCACACCTCCACGGTGCAGATCCACACGATGCTCACCCAGGAGCCGCCGATCTACACCGTCGCGCCCGGCCGCGTCTACCGCACCGACGAGCTCGACGCCACCCACTCGCCGGTCTTCCACCAGACCGAGGGGCTGGTCGTCGATAAGGGCATCACGATGGCCGATCTCAAAGGCACCCTCGACCACTTCGCGAAATCGGTCTTCGGACCCGAGGCCAAGACGCGCCTGCGCCCCTCCTATTTCCCGTTCACCGAGCCCAGCGCCGAGGTCGACGTCTGGTTCGCCGCCCATAAGGACGGCCCCCGCTGGATCGAGTGGGGCGGGTGCGGCATGGTCGACCCGCGGGTGCTGCGCGCCTGCGGCATCGACCCCGAGGTCTACTCGGGGTTCGCCTTCGGCATGGGCGTCGAGCGCGCGCTCATGCTGCGTCACGGCATCACCGATCTGAGGGACATCATCGACGGGGACGTCCGTTTCCCCGCCGGCCTGCGAGTGGAGGAGTAACCGATGCGGATTCCAGTCTCTTGGCTCGCCGAGTACGCCGCCCTGCCCGAAGGCCTGTCCACTGCCAAACTCGATGCCGCCCTGGTCGACGCCGGCCTCGAAGTCGAAGAGGTCCACGACCTGCGCGAACGGGTCTCCGGCCCGCTCGTGGTCGGCCGAGTGACCTCGATCGAGGAACTCACCGAGTTCAAGAAGCCGATTCGCCACTGCCATGTGGACGTCGGCGAGGACGAACCGCGCTCGATCATCTGCGGCGCCGGTAACTTCGCCGAGGGCGACCTCGTGGTCGTCGCGCTGCCCGGTTCGGTGCTGCCCGGCGGTTTCGCGATCGGCTCCCGCAAGACCTATGGGCGTCTATCGGACGGCATGATCTGCTCGGCGCGGGAACTCGGGGTCTCCGATGAGCACGAGGGCATCATGGTCCTGCCCGAGGACACGGTCGAGACGATCGCCGTCGGCGCCGACGCCCGACCGGCCGTCGGCCTCGACGAGGTCGTGTTCGAGCTGGCGGTCACGCCCGACATGGGCCACTGCCTCTCGGTGCGCGGCATCGCCCGCGAGGTCGCCCACCGGCTCGGCGTCGCCTTCTCCGACCCGGCCGCCGAAGCCGTCGAGCCGAAGCCGACCGCCGAGTCGCCCCACCCGCTCCGCGTCGAGGCCGACGGCTGCACCCGTTTCACCCTGCGGGCCGTCACGGGCGTCGACGCGAACGCCGAGTCCCCCCAGTGGATGGCGAAGCGTCTCACGCAGGCGGGAATGCGGCCGATCGGGCTGGCCGTCGACATCACCAACTACCTGATGCTCGAACTGGGCCACCCGCTCCACGCCTTCGACCTCGACCGGCTCGAAGGAGACCTGGTCGTGCGATGCGCGCGACCGGGGGAGAAGCTCACCACCCTCGACGATGTCGAGCGGACGCTCGACGTCGAGGACATGGTCATCTGCGATGACACTGGGCCGCTGTCGCTGGCCGGGGTCATGGGCGGCGAAACCTCCGAGGTCGGGCCCGGCACCCGCAACGTGCTCGTCGAGGCCGCCCACTGGGACCCGGTCGCGATCGCGCGAACCGCGCGACGGCACCGGCTGGCCTCCGAGGCGTCGAAGCGTTACGAGCGCGGCGTCGACCCGGCGCTGAGCCTGCTCGCGGCCCAGCGCACCGCCGACCTGTTGGTCGAGTACGGCGGCGGGACGCTCGTAGCGGAGGTCGCCGACGTGGACCACCGCAGGCCCACGGAGGCGATCCGTCTGCCGATCGACCTGCCTGCGAAGACGGTCGGCGTCGACTACGACCGCGAGACGGTCGTCGCGATGCTCGAAGCGGCCGGCTGCGACGTCGCGGACGGTGGCGAATTCCTCACCGTCACCCCCGCCACCTGGCGTCCCGACCTGACCGACCCGGTCGACCTGG
>JAJYSW010000116.1 GCA_021793335.1 Actinomycetes bacterium | reverse complement strand
GTACCGGAGTCTGGGGGCGAAGCAATGGACCCGGATACCGCCTCGCCCTGATTTCTTGAACAGGGCCTGGCCGACACGAACCGGTGTGTCCGGCCATGGTCGGTGCCATTCGAACCCAATACGGGGGCCGATTCGTTCCCTCCGGCGGACGATGAGACGCAAGCTTCGCCAAGAGGGGGATTCCGGTGCTTTCCCGGCCCATGTGGATGCGGTACCTTTCGGGTGTGGCATCAGCGAATACCCCCCGCCCGAGTCCCCGACCGACCCACGTGAATCCCGACCATCATCCGCCTCGGAACCGAACCGAGAGCGAGGCCCGTGCGGCCTTGCCGGCCTTCGTCAACTGGCCGGCCTTTCCCTTCGAGGGAGACATGCGCCTCAAACCGCTCCAGGAACCCGTTGAGACCGAGCCGCCCAGGCGCGGCGACCGCCAGGAACAGTGTGCGGCCTGCCATACGCCCGACAGTGCCTACCTCTGGACGGACGAACGATGGAGGCTCAAGAACCCGCCGGCGCCCAGCGGCCTACCGGTCGTGGTGATCCTCGAACCCAGGGCGCACCTGGACCTCGGGGATCTCTCAACGATGCACGCCGCCGAACTCGGAGTGCTCACGGTGCGCTTGGAGCGCGCCATCCGCTCGCTGGAGACGGTATCGCAGGTGCATGTGAACCGCTGGGGTGATGGCACGGCGCATCTCCAGCAGTGGTTCCTGGCCCGTCCGCACGGCTATCTGCAGTTGCGCGGGCCGTTCATGACGATGTGGGACGAGATCATGCCGCCGGTCGACGAACACGAGTGGCGGATGAACTTGGAGTACATCGCCGCCTGGCTCACCGATGACTGAGCCGGGGTGGGGGCGGCCGCAGTGACGCGCATGCGGTGAGAGGCTGATCCGGTCGAGCAGTGGGGGAACGGTGGGCCGCGGACGCCGCCCATGTTTCACGTGAAACATCGCGGCCGTGCGAGCCGACCGTTCAGCCGCGGGCCAGCGCCAGCCGCACCATCTTCGCGAGCGTCTCACCGAAGTCCAGTCCGGCCGCCTCGACGGCCATGGGCAGCAGTGAGGTCTCGGTGGTCCCCGGAGCCAGGTTCGCTTCGAGGACCTGGATGCCGCCTGCGTCGTCCACGATGAGGTCGATGCGAGACATGTCGCGCAGGCCGAGCGTCTCGTGCACCGCCACCGCGATGTCGGCGACGCGCGCCGCCACGTCCTCGTCGAGGTCGGCCGGCACCGTCCAGCGGGTCGCCCCCGGGTTGTACCGGGCCGCGTAGTCGTAGTCGCCGTGAAGCGGAGTGATCTCCACCGGGGGCAGCGCCGTGGGGCCGTCGCCGAGGTCGACGACGCTCACCGCGATGTCGCGGCCCTCCACGAACGATTCGACGAGCGCCTCGTCGCTATAGGAGAAGCAGCCCATCATCGCCGAGGGGAACTCGTCCTCCTTGCGGACGGCGTGCACGCCGAGCCCCGAACCGCCCGAATTCGGTTTGACGACCAGTGGCAGGCCCATCTTGGCGGCTATCCGGTCCAAGAGTTTGCGCGCACCGAAATCCGAGAACGCCTGCCGCGGCATCGTCGTCCAGTCCGGGGTGGGGATGCCGACGCCGCGCAGGACGTCCTTGGCCGTCGACTTGTCCCACGCGCGGCGAGCACCGATGGCGTCCGCCCCCACGAAGGGGATGTTCGACAGCTCCAGCACGCCGCGCAGCGAGCCGTCCTCACCCGGAGCGCCGTGCACCAGCGGCAGCACGACGTCGGGAGGGTATTCCTGGAGCGCCGGCAGCAGCTCGCCGTCGAGATCGCGGATGTCGCAGACCATGCCCTGGCGCTGGAGCGCCGCGGCGGCCCTGCGGCCGGACTTCAACGAGACCTCGTGCTCGTAGGACATGCCGCCGGCGAGGATCAGAACCCGGACCTCGGCTGTCGCGTGCTCGGTCATGCCGTGCCTCCCGCGAAGGTGTCGCGCAGCTCGATGTCGCCGGTGACGACGGCGGCCAGCCGCCGCACGCCCTCGCGGATCGATTCGGAGGACTGCGTGGAGAAGTTCAAGCGCATCTGCCGGCGGCCGTTGCCGTCGGAGTAGAAACCGGTGCCCGGGACGTAGGCGACGCGTTCTTGGAGCGCGCGCGGCAGCATGGCCTTGGAGTCGAGCCCTTCGGGGAGCGTGGCCCACACGAACAGGCCGCCGCCCGGCCGTGTCCAGCTCATGTCCTCGGGCATGTAGTCGGTGAGCGCGGTCAGCAGGGCATCGCGGCGGTCGCGGTAGAGCGTGGTGAAGACCTTGACCTGCTGGCGCCACTCCATCTCGGTGAAGAAGCGGAGCGTGGCCTCCTGGACGAGGGCCGAGGGGCACAGGATCGAGGCCTCGACGGCGAGGAGGAGCTTATCGCGCACCGCGGGCGGTGCGAGGACCCAACCGAGCCGGAGCCCGGCGGCGAAGATCTTGGAGACGGTGCCGAGATAGATGATGCCGCGGTCGACGCGGGCGCGCAGCGGGGCCGGCGGTGTCCCGTCGAAGGAGATCATGCCGTACGGGTCGTCCTCGACGATGAGCAGACCGTGGCGCTCGGCGATTTCGAGGATGCGTTCGCGCCGCTCTGCGGTGAGCGTGACGCCGGCCGGGTTCTGGTACGTGGGGATCGTGTACAGGAACTTGGCGCGGCGCCGTTCGCGTTCGAGTTCGGCGAGCGCGGTCTCGAGCCCTTCGGGGATGAGGCCGTCGTCGTCCATGGGGAGGTGGCGGACGTCGGCCTGCGCGGCTTGGAAGACGCCGAGGGCGCCGACATAGGTGGGGCCTTCGGCGAGCACGATGTCGCCCGGGTCGAGGAAGGTGCGGGCGAGCAGGTCGAGGCCGTGCTGCGCGCCGCTGGTGAGGACGAGATCGTCGGCGGAGGCGTGGATGCCCGTCGATTCCATGACGTTGCACAGCACGGTGCGCAGTGCGGTGCTGCCCTGGCCGGGACAGTAGCTGAGGGCCTGGGCGCCGTTCTGTTCGAGGAGGCGCGTGAACATCTCGCCGAGCTCGTCCATGGGGAGCGCGGCGGTATAAGGGTTGCCTCCTGCCAGGGAGACGACCTCGGGGCGGTTGGCCACCGCGAACAGTGCTCGGATCTCCGATTGCGCCATACCGTGCACCCGGGATGCGTATCGACCGGTGTAATCGTCGAGCGTTGTACCGGACACGCAGCGACCCCCTTCAACCTGAGGTTACGTAGCGAGACGGATGTTCGGAGTGGTTCGGCGTCCGCCGCGAACGGAGTGCGCCGATCGATCCACTCTACTAGCAAGGAAGGCGGCCCCCGCGACCGCTTTCCATCATCTGGCACGCTGCCGTGAGACGACGGAGCGGCGCTGCCGCGGCCGGTCTTCGCCGAAACCCTCGCCGGGGACTCCCATGACGATGCCGAGGGTGAGCAAATCCCCGATTTCCTTTCACGGAACGGCTAGCCTTGGTAGGTGCATCGTCGCATGGTCAATCTCACGCTGGACTCCCTGGAGGCAGTGCCCGAGCGGTGCCGCTCCTGCGTGTTCTGGGAGCTGTCGCCGCTGTGCGCCGACTCGGACGAGGTGGCGGACCCGGACCTGGAGAAGGAAGCCTGGGTGTCACGGACACTGCTGGAATGGGGCGGCTGCGGCAGGGTCGCCTACGAGGGCGATCGCGTCGCCGGGTACATCACCTACGCTTCGCCGAAGTTCGTGCCGAGGTCCGTGGAGTTCCCCTCGGGGCCGGTATCGCCTGACGCGGCGCTGCTGATGACGGCCTACGTGAAGCCGCCGTACAGCGGGACGGGGCTCGGCCGCCAGCTCGTGCAGGCCGTGGCGGCCGATGTGACGCGCCGGGGCATATACGCACTGGAGGCGTTCGGGGACGCGCGAGGCGAGTCGAACGCGTGCCTGGTGCCGGCGGACTTCTACCGTTCGGTCGGGTTCAAGACGGTGCGTTCGGACCCGCGTTATCCGCGGCTGCGGCTGGAACTGCGGCCGGTGGGGGGCCGAGGCTCGGAGTCGGCCACGGAGACGGAACTGCCCGAGCCGGTGGAGTGGTTCGAACTCGATGACTCGGAGTTGGAGCGGCTCTTCGGCGAACCGGACATCGTCCGGCCGCGCTCGGACCGCCCTGGCGTCCGCCGCGTCGCGAGGTGAGGAATCCACAGCAGGCCGCACTCGGACGCCTCCTCGACCGGTCGCCGGACCGCGAGCCGGGCCCGAAGACGCGGCGGGGGCGGCGCACCCGCGCCGCCCCCGCCATCATGTCGAGCTCGGTCACTTCTCCAGGAACCGCTTGATGGCGGCCTTGGGCTGGGCGCCGACGAGCTGGTCGGCGGGCCGGCCGTCCTTGAACAGGATCATGGTCGGCACGCTCATGACCTGGAACTGGCGGGTCGTCTCCGGGTTCGCGTCGATGTCCAGCTTGCGGATCTGGACCGCGTCGCTCTCCGCGGCGATCTCTTCGAGGACCGGGGCGACCTTCTTGCACGGGCCGCACCAATCGGCCCAGAAGTCGACCAGGACCGGCTTATCGGATTCGAGCACTTCGGTCTTGAAATCGGCATCGCTGACTGCTTTGACGGCGCCCATGGGCAACCTCCTGTTGATCTGGTTATACGGCGGGTGACTCGGCCATTTCGGCTCGGTAGTCGAGGTGCTGTCGCGGGGCTCAGTCGTTGAGCGAGGAAATGAAGCGTTCGGCGTCGAGCGCGGCGATGCAACCGGTGCCGGCCGCGGTGACCGCCTGCTGGTAAGTGTGGTCGACGAGGTCGCCGGCGGCGAAGACGCCGTCGAGATTCGTGCGGGTCGACGGCGAGTCGACCTTGACGTAACCGGAGTCGTCCAGCTCGATCTGGCCCTTGAACAGCTCCGAGCGCGGGTCGTGACCGATCGCGATGAACAGCCCGGTGACCGGCAGCGTGCGCTGCTCGCCGGTGACGGTGTCGACGACCTCGACACCCGAGACCTTGCCGTCCTCGCCGTTGATCTTCTCGACGACGGTGTTCCACGAGACTTCGATCTTCGGGTCGTTCAGCGCCCGGTCGGCCATGATCTTGGAGGCGCGGAAGGAATCGCGGCGGTGCAGGATCGTCACCTTCGAGGCGAACTTGGTGAGGAAGGTCGCCTCTTCCATCGCCGAGTCGCCGCCGCCGACGACGACGATGTGCTGGTCGCGGAAGAAGAACCCGTCGCACGTGGCGCACGCGGAGACGCCCCGGCCCATCAGTTCGCTCTCACCGGGGACGTTCAGCGGCCGGTAGGCCGAGCCGGTGGCGAGGATGACCGAGCGGGCCCGGTGCTCGGTGTCGCCGACCCACACCTTCTTGATCTCGCCGGTGAGATCGACCTTGGTGACGTCATCGGAGATCAGCTCGGCACCGAAGCGTTCGGCCTGCTTGCGCCATCGGTCCATCAGCTCGGGGCCCATGATGCCGTCGGGGAACCCGGGGTAGTTCTCGACGTCGGTGGTCTGCATGAGCGCACCGCCGAATTGGGAGCCCTCGAATACCAGCGGGCGCATGTTGGCGCGGGCCGTGTACAGCGCGGCCGTGTAACCGGCCGGCCCCGACCCGATGATGATGACGTTGCGTGTTTCGCTCACCGGAATGTGCTCCTCAGCGGTGGTTCGGCGTTCTCGCGGCGGGCGGACGGCCCACCTCCGTGGGTGAAGCCTGCGAGCCCGACGGCTGTCAGCTTCAACGCCATCCTATTGACCGAAAATTCCACCGCTCGCGCCTGTATCGGGCGTGTGACAGGTGAACGGAGCGCGACGTGGGCGGATTCACGTCGTGGACCGGGTCATTCCTGGGCGAATATCTCCACGACCGTCCCGTTCGCGCATTCGGGGGTGACGGCGACGGCGCGCTCGCCCGAGTCCGTCACCAGCAGGGCGAGGACGGCCGGCTCCGAATCGAAGCGCGCGAAGTCCACCGCGACGATCAGGCTGTCGTACCACGAGGCGATGGCCTCCTGGCAGTTCCTCCACAGCGTACCGCTGTCGGCGAGGCCGGTCAGTTCCTCGGGCACGGTCCCGGTGGGGCCGTCGGCGCCCAGATCGCGCAGGGCGGTCAGCAGGTCGGTCTGCTCGCTGTAATCGCTGCCGGAGGCGAATATCTCCACGTTGCCGGTCTCCTCGGCGCCGGAGGGGGCCTCGGCCTGGGTCTCTTCATCGGCAGCGAAATCCTCGGCCTCCGGTTCGGCGCCGTTCTCGCCCTCGGGATCGCCCTCGTCGAACGCGCCGTTGGGGTGCTGTTCGGCGATGACGCTGCTTTCGTCGTCTCCGGCGGAGGTGGAGACGATCTGGACCGCGGCGGCCACGGCTCCCACGGTCACCAGCAGCGCAGCCGTGGCGCTCATCAGGGCGTAGCGGAAGCCCCGGGCGCGCAGCCGCTCGGACCAGCGCCCGCCCGCGTGCTCCTCGCCGGCGTGGAGGGTATCGGCACCCGGCAGCTGTTCGAGCACTCGGTCGAGCCGGTCGGCCACGGCCTGCGGGAGGTCGTCGTACTCGGTCGAAACGGTGCGCAGCAGCCTCCCGGCCTCGGCTTCGTCGTAGTGCCGTGTGTTCATCAGCGGCCTCCCTCCTCTCGAACCGGTCCGTGATCGCGGCGCGTACCCGGTTCGACGCCGCGTTGGTCGGGCGGGTTCCCGCGCGTCTTCCCGCCGTGTCCCGGCCCGGTCCGGGCGTTCGCACGGGCCGGATCGAACTCGGGGAGCCGTGCGGCCAGTCGTCTGCGCGCCCGTGAGGCCCGGGACTTGACGGTGCCGGGCCGGACCTTCAAGATCGCGGCGACCTCGTCGACGGGGTAGCCGAGCATGTCGATGTACACCAGGACGGCCCGCTGGTCGAACGGCAGCTCGGCCAGAGCTCGGCGGACGGTGAGCTTCAACGCCGAGGCCGCCGGATCGTTCACGGTAGTCGCCCGGAGGTCCTCTTCGGGCAGCGGCACCGTCTGCCGCCGACCGGAGGAGCGGATGCGGTCGAGGCAGGCGTTGACCACGATGCGGTGCAGCCACGTGGTGACCGCGGCGCTCCCTCGGAAAGAGCCGGCGGCCTGGTATGCCTTGATCATGGCGTCCTGGAGCGCCTCGGCGGCGTCCTCGGGATTGGCGAGTGTGCGCACCGCGACCGCCCAGAGTCGTCCGCGGTGGCGGCGGAACAGTTCCCCGAACGCCTCCCGGTCGCCGGCCGTGTGACGTGACAGCAGTTCGGCGTCGCTCCACGCCTCGGTCGAGGGCGCCCGGGCACCGCGGCTCACCACGGGATCGGACTCCGAGGGCGAACCGCGTTCGGGCGGGCGCGGGGCGGCGGGCATGGTCTCCTACCGGACGAAGACGTTGATTTCGCTGATCGTGACTTTGTATCCGCCGGAGGACGGCGGCAGGTTCGTGATCCACACTACGACGTACCTGGCGGCTTCTCCACCCGCCTGAAGCTCGATGTTGGTGTCGGCGTCCTCCACCGGTTCGGTGAGCGTCGTGAACGAGTCGACGATGGCCTGGTCGCCGCTGCTCGAATCGCCCGGGTCCTCGTCGCCGGAGAGCAGGCCGACCGTCGCACCGGCGCTGGTCATCTGCACGCGCACCGAGGCGACCTCCCTGGCCTCTCCGAGGTCGATCAGGATGCCCATGCCGGGTTTGAGGTCGCCGAAGGCGGGGGCGTTGTACGTGTCGGTGGACCAGCCGGTGGAGGAGGTGCCGTCGATGACGTTCGCCACGCCCTCCAGTTCGGTGCGGGTGCCCGGCGGCGGGTCGATGACGCGCAGGTCCTCGGGGCTGAGCTCGGCCTCGGTGGGCGCGGCGACCTCCGCCTCGTCTTCCGGCGGTTCCTCCGAGGAGGAGGTGTCCTCGCCGGTCAGGCCGAGCGCGTTCTCGTCCGAGCCGGGATCGCCGCCGCCCCATATGAGGGCGCTGGCGACCACGCCGGCGAAGACCACGCCGGCGACGATCGCGGCGATGACGGCCAGTCGTTTCATGCCGGCCGGAGGCGAGGCGGGGCTCTTCGAGGCCGATTCCTCGCCGATCGCGTCGAGCGGGCTCCGCGGCGAGAGGCGCGTGTCGCCGGAGGCGCTCGGCCGGGCTCCACCGGTCTCGGCGAGGCGACGCAGCTCGATCGCGAGCTCGGCGGCCGAAGGCGGGGCCTCGGCGGTGTCGAGCAGGTCGGCGGTGAGGCGGGACAGCGTCTCGGGGACGGCGGCCACGACGGCGCCCGCGTCGATCGTGCGGCCCCATTCGTCGGTGGGCGCGTCCGGCAGTCCGGTGTTCTCGGCCGGGACGACTCGCGGCCAGGCCCCCGTCAGGCAGGCGTAGAGCGTCGCGCCGAGCGCGCGGACGTCGCCGACGGGAGTGTTGCCCGGTTCGTTGCGCGGCTCGGTGACCATGACTCGGTCGTCCTCGGACAGCAGTACCGAGCCGGGGTGCAGGTCCCCGTGGGTGACGCCGCCGTCGTGGAGGGCGGCGACCGCGTCGGCGACGGAGGCGACCAGTTCGAGCGCGTGGCCCGAGGCGAGCGGCTGCCGTTCGAGCACGCCCTGCAGCGAGGAGCCGTTGACCCATTCTCTGACGACGTACGCGAATCGGCCTTCGTCGACCGCGTCGTAGACGTCGACCATCGAGTCGACGTGCGCGCGGGAGGCGGCCACGGCTGCGGTCATGGTGGGGGCGGCCTCGTCGCCGCCGGGGGAGCGCAGCACCACGGCGACGCTGCGGTGCAGCAGGACGTCCACGCCCCGCCACAGTTGACGGTGACCGTTCGCGCCTCCGAGGTGTTCTTCGAGGCGGTACCGTTCCGCGAGCAGATCGCCTACGGACGGCACGTCGACAGCACTCACGATGCGGGGTCCTCCCCTCTCAATGCGACCCGCCGAGCGGACCGTGCCAGATCATGGCTTTCATCACCGGGCCATCCGTGACATCGGCTGACCGAGGAGCAGTCGGGCACACGTATGGATGGTACTTGGCTCATCGTTGCAGCTTTGCGCGCACTGTGGCCTTGAGCGACGACACCTCAGTGACTCGAAATACCATGCACGCGGCGATGTAGACGGCCATCAGGGCCGTGCCCAGGACCGCGGCCGCCGCCAGTTGGCCGAGCTTCGAACCGGTCACGTCCGGCCAGGCGAGCCAGCCGAGCCACACGGCCCCGCCGGCGACGATCGCGGCGCCGGTGGTGCGCACCAGGCCGAGCGCGACCTTCCGCATCCCCAGCAGACCGAGCCGTTTACGCAGCAGCGACATCGACAACAGCAGGCTGACCAGGTAGGAGACGCCGTTCGCCGCGAACAGCCCGATCACGACCCACTGGGGCGGCAGCAGTGCGAACGCCAGCAGGTAGCCGCCGATGCGGATCGCGATCACCGGCAGGTTGAGCAGGGCGACGGTTCGCGTATCGGTCTGTGCGTAGAACGCGTAGATCTGGAGCTGGCTGACCGAGAACGGCATCAGGATCAGGCCGACCACCGCGAGAGCGGTGCCGGTGGCGAGCGCCTGCTCGGGGTCGTAGGCGCCCCATTGGAAGATCGCCAGGCCGATCGGCTCGTGCAGCGCGATGAACGCCGCGCCGATCGGCACCAGCAGGAACGAGGCCAGGCGGACGCCGCCGGAGAGGTGCCCGGTGAGCTCCGTCCAGCGCCTGTCGTCGGCCGCGCGCGTCATGCGCGGCATGAGCGCGGTGATGACCGAGACGGCGACGATCCCGTGCGCCATCATCATCATCAGGTAGGCGTTGTTGTAGACGGTGGTGCCGGGCACGAATGTGCCGTTCGCGGCGTTCCCGGCAGCGGCGTTGGCGATCTTGAGCACGACCATGACCGCGAGCTGGTTGGCCGCCACGAACAGGAGCGTCCAGACGGCCATCCGGCGGATGTCGCGCAGTGGCAGCGCCTTGAAATCGAACCGCAGCCGCCAGCGGAATCCGGCCCGTCGCAG
>JAJYSW010000115.1 GCA_021793335.1 Actinomycetes bacterium | reverse complement strand
GTAGCGGAGGTAATCGGAGAAGTCGGAGAGGAGTTCGCGTGCGCGCTCGGGGTCGGTGCGGGTGTGGGCGCTGATGGCGGCGAGCGCGTTGTGCATGAAGTGGGGCGAGATCTGGGCGCGGAGGGCGCGGAGATCGGCTGCCGCGATGCGGTCGCGGGAGCGGTCCAGGTCGGCGTGGTCGACGGCGGCGGCGATGAGGAGGGCCGCTTCGGTGATCTCGGCGTCCGTGACGTCACCGGCGACGATGAGGCCGCCGGCGAGCTCGCCGGAGACGATCAGAGGCGCGGCCCTCAGCGGCGGGTCGGTGACGGTGTCGAGCTGGTCGAGGGTCTCGGCGAGGAGCTGAGCGGTGGCGGCGGCGTCGAGGCGGCCCCAGGAGGCGAGGACGCGGTCGCAGTCGGCGAGCGCGACCGCCTCGGCCCCGAGGAGGCGGGCGAGGCGGCGGGCGGCCTCGGCGGCGCGTTTACCGGAGAGCCCGTCGGCGAGCGCTTCACCGATCTGTCGTGAGAGCCGCAGGGCGGTGAGCGTCGTGGCGTTCACGCCGCGGCGGCGCAGCCGCCCGCTGTGGGTCCTTGCGATCACTTTCCAACTGTAACGTGGGGCACAGGGATCGGGGAGGGCCGAGGTCCGGCCCTCCCGTCCGGAACGGGTCAGTGCCCTGCGGCCCGTTCCGAGCCCGCGCCGGTCAACGCTCGCACTTGGAGCGTGGCGAACCGCCCGGGCTCGGACTCGGGACTCAGCATCGTGCCGACCACGGCGCAGAGGAGCCCCAGCGGGATGGACGCCAGTCCGGGGTTCGACAAGGGGAACCACGCGATGTCGATCCCTTCGCCGAGCAGCGAGTCGGGTGAGCCCGAGAAGACCGGCGAGCAGACCACCAGCCCGATGGCGGCGACGAGGCCGCCGTAGATGCCCGCCACCGCTCCGGCCGTGTTGAACCGTCTCCAGAACAGGCTGAGCAGCAGCGTCGGCAGGTTCGCCGAGGCCGCGATGGCGAAGGCCAGCGCCACCAGGAAGGCGACGTTGAGGTTCTGGGCGAAGATCGCCAGGACGATCGAGACGACGCCGACGCCGATCGCGGCGATCTTGGCGACGACGACCTCCTCCCGGTCGGTGGCGGTACCGCCCCGGATGACGTTGTTGTACAGGTCGTGCGCCAGCGAGGAGGACGAGGCGATGACCAGGCCGGCCACCGTCGACAGGATCGCCGCGAAGGCGGCCGAGGCGATGACGGCGAGCATGACGGCCCCGACGGTGGAACCGCCGATGTCGTCGCCGACGACCTGTGCCAGCTGCGGCGCGGCGGTGTTGCCGGCCGCGTTCTGCGCCGTGATGGCCCGGGCGCCGACGATGGCGGCGGCACCGAAGCCGAGCACCAGGGTGAGCAGGTAGAACGATCCGATGATCCCGATGCCCCAGTTGATGGACTTGCGGGCGGTCTTGGCGTCGGGGACGGTGTAGAAGCGGATGAGGATGTGGGGCAGGCCGGCGGTGCCCAGGACGAGGGCGAGACCGAGACTGATGAGGTCGAGCTTGTTCCACATCGTCTGGAGCGGGTCGCCGGCCACTTCGACTCCGTAGATCTGTCCGGGCTGGAGGAATCCGGCGTCGATCCCGGACGCCTCGGCGGCGTCGCCGAGGAGGTTCGAGACGTTGAAGCCGTACTCGGTGAGCACCAGCAGCGCGAGCAGGGCCGCGCCGCCGAGCAGCACGACGGCCTGGAAGATCTGGACCCAGGTGGTGCCCTTCATGCCTCCGAGGGCGACGTAGACGATCATGAGCAGGCCGACCACGACGATCCCGACGTTGCCGGCGGCCGCGGCGTCCATACCGAGGAAGGTGTCGCCCTCCTTGATGCCGAGCAGGAGCGCGATGAGGGCTCCTGCGCCGACCATCTGGGCGAGCAGGTAGAAGACGGAGACGCTCAGGGTGGAGACGGCCGCGGCGGTGCGCACGGGCCGCTGGCGCATCCGGAAGGAGAGCACGTCGGCCATGGTGAAGCGCCCGGAGTTGCGGAGCGACTCGGCGACCAGCAGGAGCGCCACGAGCCAGGCGACGAGGAATCCGATGGAGTACAGGAAGCCGTCGTATCCGGAGAGGGCGATGATGCCCGCGATCCCGAGGAACGAGGCCGCCGACATGTAGTCGGAGGCGATCGCGAAGCCGTTCTGCCAGGACTTGAAGCCTCGTCCGCCGGAGTGGAAGTCGGTGGCGTCGCGTGTGTGGTTTCGGGCCCACAGGGTGATCATGACGGTGGCCGCGACCATGAGCGTGAAGAGCACGAGGGTGAGCGTGCGGCCGGTCTCGGTCTGGTGGGCGAGGAGGTTCATCGCGCGTCCTCGCTTCCGTAGTGGATCTCGTCGTGGAGCTCGGTGGCCCTCGGGTCGACGTTGCGGGCGGTGTGACGGGAGTAGGCCCAGGCGATGCCGAATGTGGAGGCGAACTGGAGCAGGCCGAACACGAGGGCGACGTTGACGTTGCCGAACAGGACGGCGCCCATGAAGCCGCGGGCGTATCCGGAGAGGATGACGTAGAGCAGGTACCAGGCGAGGAATCCGATGGTGGCGGGCACGACGAATCGGAACAGGCGGCGTTTGAGTTCGATGAAACGAGGATCGTCGTGCATGGCGGCGAGATCGTCGTCGGTGACCGCGGGCGGCGGGCCTTCGCGTGTCGGGATCGTGGCCATCGGACCTTCCTCCTTGAAGGGTTGCCGTGCCGGTCGGTCGTCTGGCGCGCGACCGCACGGTGACGTGCATTACCGGAAAGCTAAGGGCACGGCCGTTCCGGTGAGAAGCCCCGACACGCCATGCGTCGCCGGGTGTTCGGATCCTGCGCCGGGCCTGCGGTGAGCGGTCGGCGAACGGTCCGCGGACGGTCGGCGGGGACAGCGCCGCGGCACGCGATGGCTCCGGGAGCGGGCCCCGTCGAGAAACGGCCTCGGCGGTTCCCTCCCGGGCTCATGCCTCCCGGTGCTCGCCGGGCAGACCGAACAGCGGGAAGAGGCGGGCGGTGTCGAGGAAGTGGTTCAGGCCGGTGATGCGGCCGTGGTCGACTTCCAGGACGGTGATCGACCACGGTCGCCACACGCCGGGCCGTCCGCTCGGTCGGTAGTGCCCGAACGCGGGCAGGCCGTTGGCGCCGACGGGGACGAGTCGCGAGCCGCGGCAGGAGCCGCCGACGCCGAGCATGAATTCGGCGACGGCGTCGGGTCCTTGGATCCACATCGGGAACGGCGGCATGGACAGGGCCACGTCCCGGTGCAGCAGGGCGGTCAGCGCTCTCATGTCGTAGGACTCGAACGCGGCGACGTAGTCGTCCACGAGACGTTTGAGGTCGGCGTCGTCGATCGTGCGCCCCTCGGCGATCGAGGGACGGATCCGTTCCAGGGCGGCCTTGGCCCGCTGGAGGGCGCTGTTGACCGACGCGGGGCTGAGCTGGAGGATCTCGGCGGTCTCGGCCGCGGAGAACCGCAGCACTTCGCGCATGATCATGACGGCGCGCTGCCTGGCCGGAAGGTGCTGGACGGCGGCGACGAACGCGAGCCGCATCGAGTCCTTGGCGGCGGTGCGATCGGCGGGGTCGGCGCCGAAGGCCATCGCGTCGGGGATCGGCTCGACCCACGCGTAAGCCGGTTCGGGCGCGGGCAGCGGCGACCCGGCGTCGGAGGCGGGCGCCAGGTCCATGGGACGGGCGCGGCGCTGCGGACCCTTGATCATGTCCAGGCACACGTTGGTGGTGATCCGGTACAGCCACGAACGCAGACTGGAGCGGCCCTCGAAGGAGCCGTGAGAGCGCCACGCCCGCGTGAACGCCTCCTGGACCGCGTCTTCGGCCTCGAATGACGATCCGAGCATTCGGTAGGCGTAGGCGCACAGTTCACGGCGGTGCGATTCGAAGGAGTCGAGCACGTCGTCCATGTCACCACGATTCCACGGGGCTGCGACAATGCGACGCCCGTTCGCCTCCGCCGGGGAGGTCCGTCAGCGGGAGGCGCGGTGGTGGACGAGCCAGCGGTCGAAGTCGTCGGCGCTCATCGGTTTGGCGAAGTGCCAGCCCTGCGCGGCGTGGCAGCCCCAGCCTTCCAACTGCTTGCGGACATTCTCGTCCTCGACGCCTTCGGCCACGACGCAGACGTCCAGCGCCCGGCCCAGGTCGATGGTGGTGGAGACGATCGCGGCGTTGTCGGCGCGGTCGTTCAGGCTGGTCACGAACGTCCGGTCGATCTTGATCTCGGTGACCGGGAGTCCCCGCAGGTGCTGCATGGACGAGAAGCCCGTCCCGAAGTCGTCGAGGCTGATGCCCAGGCCGAGGTCGGAGAGGCGTTGCACATTGTCGACCACGCGGCGCGGATCGGCCATGAGGGCGCTCTCGGTGATCTCCAGTTGGAGGCGCGAGGCTTCCACGCCGTAGGCGTCGATCCGCTCGGTGAGGTAGTCGGTGAAGTCCGGGGACTGGAGGTCGCGGACGCTGACGTTGACGGCCATCCGCATCCGGTAGCCCGCGTCGTTCCAGTGCCTGAGCTGTCGCAGGGCGATGTCGACGACGCGTTCGGTGAGCATCCGCATGACCGAGGAGTGTTCGGCGGTGGCGATGATCTCGGCGGGGTTGACCATGCCCCGTTCGGGGTGGTGGTAGCGCAGCAGCGCCTCGGCGCCGAGGACCTCGCCGGTGGTGAGACACACTTGCGGCTGGTAGTAGAGGTTGACGCCGGGCGCGTCGGGGTGGTCCAGGGCGCGGCGCAGGTCGCCGAGGAGTATGAGCCGTTCGGGCGAGTGGTGGTCGAATTCGGGGGCGTAGCGGGCGTAGGTCGCCACGCGCTTCTTCGATTCGTCCATGGCGATGTCGGCGTGGCGGAACAGGGTCTGGTAGTCGCGGCCGTCCTCGGGGAAGACCGCGACGCCGACCGAGCCGTCGATCTCGATGGAGACGTCGTCGAGGACGATGGCCTTGTCGAGTCGGGCGCGGATCTCCCTGGCGCATTCGAGCGGGTCGGTCATGCCGTCGAGCTCGGCCCACACGAACGCGAATTCGTCCCCGCCGAGTCGGGCGATGGCCTTGCCCGGGGGTTTGTCGGCGAGGAACCGTTCGGCGAGCTCCACCAGGAGTTTATCGCCGATGTCGTGGCCGAGCGCCGAGTTCACGTCGGCGAAGCGGTCGAGGTCGAGGATCATGACGGCGACGGCGGTGTCGGTCTCGCCGGCGTCGACGAGTTTGCGTTCGACGGCCTGCTGGAAGCCTTTGCGGTCGAGCAGGCCGGTGAGGGGGTCGCGTTCGGCCTCGCGTTCGCGCTCGGCGGCGGTCTGGAGGATTCGGTAGACGCTGAAGACGGGGATGGCGGAGACGGCCACCAGCCACCAGGAGGTGGTCGCGGCGATCGCGAGCAGCGGTGCGACCGCGGTCAAGGTCAGGCGCAGCGTCCATTCGCTTTTGAACCAGGCGCGGAAATGCTCGGCCCAGGAGCCGCCGGCGCGCATCTTCATCGCCATCGCGACGTGGGCGGTGGAGACGACGCTCCAGACCATGCCGGCGGCCAGGAGGCCGAGGATCTGGGGCGGGGAGGCGGTCCACGGGCCGCCGGAGGCCGCCGTCCAGGTCCACCATGCCGCGCACAGGGCGATGCCCATCTGCGAGAGGTTGAACGCCGAGCGCCACACCGATGAGCCGAGTTGCACGAACAGCACTGTCATCGCCGCGCACTGGACGATCAGGGCGGGGAGGAAGCCCCAGGTGACCATGATCGCGTAGACGTAGGCCAGGGAGATCATGGCGATCGGCGACATGCGCAGTCCGCCCCAGCGGGCGGGCCGGAGTTCGGCGACCAGGGCGAGGCCGGCGGTGAGCCACAGCGCGAAGGGCACCTTGAGCCACCCGATATCGGGGGCGCCCGCGTGGGCCGCCGTCACGATCGCGGCCACGATCGAGCATACGGCCACCGCCGCCAGGTAGCCGTAATACCGGCCCGGATGCTCGCGCGGCGCGGTGTTGCGCATGAGCGTCGTGGCCATATCGCTCCTCCCACTGCCACGGCCTCCACGGTGACGCGCCAGAATCACCGTTGACCAGCCGTGACCGACTCCTCTGTCATATCGCGAATTTCGCTCCCGGACAATGCCGGGGGCACATGCGGCATAGATGTGACCAGGCGCGACACATCCGTGACAGAAACCGCTATCCGCCCATCGGCGGCGGTTTCGGCCCCGGCGGGCACGCGTTCGCGGCCGCCTCGGGCGGGATGGGACGGCCCTTCGCTGCGATGCGGGACGCTTCCACGCAATGACTCTGCCTTGTTGTAACGAGGGCCCCCCTGGGGAGAAATACGGATCGTTACCGAATTGTGATCATTCAGGGTCGGACTCGTCACCTTCGCCCAGGCCCTCGGCGAGCATCTGTTCGAATTCCTCGCCCGGCACCACACGCACGCCCAGTTCCACTGCCCTGTCGTGTTTCGAACCCGGCTTATCGCCGGCGACCACGGCGCTGGTCTTCTTCGAGACCGAGGAGGTGACCTTCCCGCCGCGGGCCTTGACCGCCGCCGCGGCGCTCTCACGGGTGTGGTCGGGGATCGCCCCGGTGATGACGACGGTGGCTCCGGCGAGGGTCTTGGCGACGGCCTCGGTGCCCGAGGGCGCCTCGTCGACCATGCGCACGCCCGCGGCCCGCCAGCGTTCGATGATCTCGCGGCGCCAGTCGACGGCGAACCAGTCCTTGACGGACGCGGCGATCGCGGGGCCGACGCCGTCGATATCGGCCAGTTCGGCCTCATCGGCCCCGATGAGGCGGTCCATATCACCGAAATGCTCGGCGAGGGCCTGCGCGGCGACGGGGCCGACATGGCGGATGGACAGGGCGTTGATCACGCGCCACAGCGGCTGCGATTTGGCCCCGCGGAGGTTCTCCAGCATCGCCTCGGCGGTCTTGCGCGGAAGGACCTCGCCGGTCTTGGGATCGGGTTTCCTGGCGAAGGGCGTGGCGGTCTTGTCCTCGCCGGTCTTCTTGTCGATCTTGGGCAGTCCCGAGTCGGGGTCGCGGACGACGACCCGGACCGGCAGCAGCTCGTCCATGTGGAGGTCGAACACGCCGCTCTCGTCTTTCAGGACCGGTTCGGCCGGCGACAGGGGCTGGACGAGCGCGGTGCAGGCGATGTAGCCCATGCGGTCGATGTCGAAGCACGAGCGACCGGCGAGATAGAACAGCCGCTCGCGCAACTGCGCGGGACAGGAGCGGGCGTTCGGGCATCGCAGGTCGACATCGCCTTCGGAGGCCGGAGCGAGCGTCCAATCGCATTCGGGGCAGGACTCGGGCATGGCGAAATCGCGCTCGGAGCCGTCGCGGGCGGCGACGACGGGCGCAACGACCTCGGGGATGACGTCGCCGGCCTTGCGCAGCACGATGGTGTCACCGATCTTGACGCCCTTGGCCTTGACCTGGTCGGCGTTGTGGAGGGTCGCGAACTCGACTTCGGAACCGTCCACGCGGACGGGCTCCAGCACCGCGTAGGGGGTGGCGCGGCCGGTGCGCCCGATCGAGACCTTGATGTCGAGGAGCTTCGTGTTGACCTCCTCGGGAGGGAACTTATAGGCGACGGCCCAGCGAGGAGTGCGGGAGGTGGCCCCGAGTCGGCGCTGGGAGGCGATGTCGTCGAGTTTGACGACGACCCCGTCGATCTCGTGGACCAGCGCGTGGCGCTGGCGGCCGAACTCGTGGATGTAGTCGAAGACCTCCTCCATCGTGTCGACCACGCGCCAGTAGGGACTCGTGGGCAGGCCCCAGGCGTCGAGGGCGGCATAGGCATGGGACTGGGAGTGCGGCCGGAAGCCGCGCAGGGCGCCCAGGCCGTGGGCGATGAAGTCGAGCGGCCGCTCGGCGGTCTTGGCGGCGTCCTTCTGCCGCAGGGACCCGGCGGCGGCATTGCGCGGGTTGGCGAAGGGGGCTTCGCCGGCGGCGACCCGGGACTCGTTGAGTTTCTCGAAGTCGGCGCTGGGGAAGTAGACCTCGCCGCGGACTTCGAGCAGCTCGGGCATGTCGAGACCCTCGGCGATCCGCAGCTGTTGGGGGACGGCGGCGATGGTGGCGACGTTCGCGGAGACGTCCTCGCCGATGACGCCGTCGCCCCTGGTGGCCGCCCTGACGAGGCGGCCTTCTTCATAGACGAGGGCGATCGCGAGGCCGTCGATCTTGAGTTCGCAGAGGTACTGGGCGTCCGCGGCCTCCTCGGAGACCCGCTCGGCCCAGAGCCGGACCTCCTCCTCGTTGAAGACGTCTTGGAGGCTGAGCATCTTCTCCAGGTGCCGCACCGGGGTGAACGCCTCGGAGAACGTGCCGACCTGTTCGGTGGGCGAATCGGCGCCCTTCAACTCGGGGTGGCGCGTCTCCACGTCGATCAGTTCACGCATGAGCTCGTCGAACCGGGCGTCGGAGATCGTCGGCGCGTTCTCCGCGTAATAGCGGCGGCGGTGCTCGGTGATCTCGGCGGACAAAGCCTCGTGGCGTGCGCGGTCTTCGTTGAAATCGGTGTCTGCGGTGCTCACGGGACCTATTGTGGCAGCTTGGTCCGACATTCCGGAGGCGGTGAAGGCTTATGCGGGTGGTCAACCGCCGTTCATGTTCCGATTCCCCGCCACTCCCCTGCGGCCGGGAACATCGGTGCCGTCGGTGACGCGACCGGCGCTCACGGAAGGAGCACGATCTTGACCAGTCGCACGCAGGGGTCTTCGGCGCCGCCGGTCAGGCCCGCTTCGGGCTCCGCTCGTCTCAAGCGACCGCGCCGCCGGGCGTTCCGGCGGCGCGGCGCGGCCACCGGACTGTTCGCCCTCGCGGCCATGGAGGGCATGGCCGCCCGGGCCGCCTCCGCGAAGGACGGCCGCAAGGACAAGACCTGTGGGCACGGCGGCGGTTACGGCGAACCTCGCGAGCTCACCCGCACCGACGCCGAGTCGGGCTTCGAGCAGACCCTGTGGCTGCCCGAGGGCTTCGACTTCCGAGTGCTCGCGACGGCCGGCGGCCCCATGTCCGACGGCGGCACGGTGCCGCTCGGCCACGGCGCGATGGCCTGTTTCGCCACCGGCGAGGCCGGGGTGTGGCGTCTGCTCCGCAACCACGAAGAGCGTTCCGATCCGCTCGACGGCGGCGGCGTCACCACGATGTCGATCCGCTGGGAACAGGGGGCGCCGGTGCTGGAGCGGGCCTGGCGGTCCCTGTCCGGCACGCTCGCGAACCGGGCCGGCGGCCCGACCCCGTGGGGCTCATGGCTGTCGTGCGAGGCGACCACGGCCGGGACCGGCGGCGGCCGGGACACCGAGCACGGCTATGTCTTCGAGGTGCCCTCGCACGCCTCGCGGGAGGTCGCTCCCGTTCCACTGAAGGCGATGGGCCGGTTCGCACACGAGGCCGTCGCGGTCGATCCGGGCACCAGGATCGTCTACGAGACCGAGGACCGGAGCACCGCCGGGTTCTACCGCTTCCTGCCGAAGACGCCGGGCCGGCTCGCCGAGGGCGGGCGGCTCCAGATGTTGAAGGCCACCGGCGAGTGGAACTTCGACACCCGCACGGGCCGGCGGGTCGGGAAGTCCATCCCGGTCGAATGGGTCGATATCGACGAACCGGATCCCCGCGACGCCGAAGCGGTGCCGCTCGCGGTGTTCAACCAGGGCTGGGCCCGCGGCGCGGCGGTGTTCGGCCGCCTGGAGGGCTGCTGGTGGGGTGAGGGCGCGGTCTACCTCGCCTCGGCCTCCGGCGGCGACGAAGGCGAGGGCCAGATCTGGGAGTACACGCCGGACGAACGCGGAGGGCTCCTGAAGCTCGTGTTCGAGTCCCCGGATGCCGAGCTGCTGTCCTCCCCCGACGACGTCACCGTCGCTCCGAGCGGGAACCTGTTGCTGTGCGAGGGCTCCGGCCGTGGCCTGCCGGCCGTGCGGGGGCTGACCCGCTCCGGCGAGGTCTTCCCGTTCGTGCA
>JAJYSW010000114.1 GCA_021793335.1 Actinomycetes bacterium | reverse complement strand
TCCGATCTCGCCGCGCGATCGGCCCCGAGGGCTACCCGCTCGACTGGCACGGGGTGCGGGCGATCTATTCGGCGACGGTCGTGGACCCCTCGGCCGCGCAGGTCGTCGAGACCGCCGGCGGGTCCACCTCCGAATCGCGTTGGTTCGATGCCGCCGCGCTCGCCGATCTGCCGCTGTCGGCGGCCGTGGAGGACGCCCTCCAGGTGGTGGATCTGACGGCGCTCGCGGAGAAGCCCCCTACCGCCACCGGGCGATGACGGTCTCGCCGGCGCGGACCGGGTCGCCGGGCGAGCAGATCGCGTCGGCGGCTCCGGCGGGCAGATAGACGTCGGTGCGCGAACCGAACCTGATCAGCCCGTACCGTTCACCTTTCGCGAGCGCCGCCCCGGGTTTGGTGCGGTTGACGATCCGCCGCATCACCGCCCCGGTGCGCTGCGCGACGACGACTCTGCCGCGCGGGGTGTCCAGGATGGTGTAGCAGGCGGCGTTGTGCTCGGCTTCGGGCGTGGCGACCTTCGAGTACCCGCCCTTTTCGACGAACACGTCGACGACCTCCCCGGCGACGGGGGAGCGGTTGATGTGGACGTCGAGGAGCGACAGGCGCATCGAGATCCGCAGCCAGTCGGCCCCGGCGGTGCCGGCGGCGGCGCCGAACCGTTCGTCGACGACGGTCTCGACGCCCATGACCTTCCCGTCGGAGGCGGCCAGGACCGCTTCGGGCTCGTCGTCCTCGCCGCGCAGATCCGAGTCCCGCTCGGGGTCGCGGAAGAACGCCGCGACCGGGACGGCCGCGGCCGCGGGGACCAGCCAGGCCTTCGAGGAGGGGCACAGCCGCTTGGTCGCCCATGCCGCGCCGAGCAGCATCCCCCCGATGATCATGCCGTTGGAGTCGATGTGCATGCCTCGGGCCAGCGGCACGGACGAGGCGCGCCATGCCGGCGCGAGGTCCTCGGCGGCGGCCAGGCCCCGACTCCCGGTCTCGGCGGCGGAGCCGATGCGCAGCTTGTGGATTCGCAGCGGCGGCAGGGATCTGAGGATCAGATCGGTGCCGATGCCGTATTCGGCGACCAGCTCGGCGATCTCCTCGCGGGCCGGGGCGGTGAGCGTCGCGGCGAAGGACAGGACACCGCCGGGGACGACCTTGGCGCGCAGCGTCTCGATGTCGTCGATGAACGCCTCGGCTTCGGCGGTGACGGGTGCGGCGAGCATCACCTCCTCGGCCGGTTCCGCTTCGGACAGATCGGCGACGACGGTGACGTTCCCGGCGGTCCAGGCGCCCTCGGCGTCGAGCGCCGCGCGCAGGTCCGAGGCGGCGGCGTGGCCGGCGACGACGGTGAGCCGGTCGGCCGGCATGAGCGCCTCGAGTGCTGCCGTCAGCACCGGGTTCCCCCACACGGCGTCCACGACGAGACCGCTCTTGGGGCCGCGCCGGCGGCTGAATTCGTCGGTGATGCCGCGAGCCGCGGCTTTCGAGATCGGCATGTCCCTGACTATAGAGCGCGCGGGCCGTCGTCCGGGCGCTGCCGGGACCGGTCGTCGCCTCCAGTGGATGCGGTGACCACTGTGGCAGAAAAGTGCCAATGTCCTATTTTGTCATCGTACTTTTGGTGGGTTCAAAACATCATTCGTATGAACGGCCGCGCCTGGGGTGAAGTCATCTCGTTTCTCTTCGTAGCAAGCGGACGACAACCCCCCGCTCCGGGAGGACGGAAGAACGATGAGACGACACCCGAGACTCGCCCCACTCGCGGCGCTCACCGCCGCGGCGCTGACCGCGCTCGCCCCGAGCGCCGCCAAGGCCCAGGAGGGCGATGGCCCCGCACCGGTCAGCGGCGACATCGTCGTCGAGGCGGGCCTCGAACTGCGCGGCAGCGTCGACGGCGAGCAGTGGAACACCTGGGCGAACGTCCTGGGGCTCACCCCGCACGGAGGCGAGGAGACGCTTCGGGTCTACTGCATCGACATTCGCGCCGAGCTCGACGGGGACAGCCCCTATATCGAGGGCGACTGGGAGGAGTCGGGCGTGGCGAACCTCGAAAAGGTCCGCTGGGTCCTGTTCAACGGCTACCCGAACGTCACGGCTGAGACGCTCCTGGCCGAGGCCGGTGCCGAGCCCGCCGTGGACTGGGACGAAGCCCGTACCGAGCGCGTCGCCTACGCCGGCACGCAGGCCGCCGTGTGGCACTTCACCGACGACTTCGCGCTCGACGTCGACGACGCCGTCATCGGCGGTGACGAGGAACAGAGCGCGGGCGTCGCTGCGGTCTACGAGCACCTGACCGCGAACGCCGGCCGCGTCCCCGACCCCTCGGAGTTCTACATCGAACTCGACGGCGTCGAAGGGGCATCCTATGAGGACGACAGGTTCGGCCCGTACACGATCCGTTCGACCGCCGGACCGGTCACGATGAGCGCCGACGGCGGCGGCCTGATCGACGCCGAAGGCCGCGAAGTCGAAGTGCTCGACGACGGCGAGGACTTCTTCATCGTGCTCGACGAGGGCTCCGAGCAGATCACCGTCACCGCCCACGCCTCCTACGACCTGCCGGTGGGCCGGGTCTTCATGGCCACCACCGAGGAAACGCTCATGGGCGAGGCGGCCGAGCCGGTCAAGTCCGGCGACTCGCAGATGCTCATCCTCGCCCAGCCGCGAGCGGCCGACATCCCGGCCGAGTGGGCCTTCGCCCTCCAACTGCCCGAAGAGGAGCCTCCCGCCGAGACCGCCCCCGAGGCGGCCCCGCCGAAACTGCCGGCCACGGGCGCGAGCCTCACGACGGTCTTCGCCGCCGGGCTCGCGCTGCTCGTCGGCGGACTCACCGTTCTGGCCTTGGCGAGGCAGCGGACCGCCGCCGAATAGGACCGACATGGCGCGGGGCGTGAGGGCCCCGCCGCCGCCGGAGTGTTCGAACCCGTCTTCCCAGAGCATGGCCGTCCGGCGCATGACGATCGGGTTCGAGGCCGGGCACGCTCCGGCGGCTCACCGACTTGATTCGGGTGCATGGTGAGCCCGGGTCGAGACGCCACCGCGTCTCGACCCGGGCACTTCCCGTCCCGGCGGTCCGGCCGCCGGGATCGAGCACCGCCGCCGTCCACCGACGTCGAATTGTTATAGTGTCAACGCTCAAAGAAACCGACTCGAATGTCTTGCTGCTCAGGCATAATCCCTGCTCAGTATTGATTTGATGACAATTTCGAGTCTGGTGCAACCTATCCGAGGTCGCTAGCGTGTCCTATGCAGGAATCAACGCTCTCAAGCGCTCGGAACACAAAAGGGACTTCAACAGATGATCAAAAAAGCCCTGAAAGGGTCGCTGGCCGCTGTCGCGGGCCTCGCGCTCGCCTTCGGCTCAGGCGGAGTCGCGACGGCGCAGGACGTCGCACCATTCGCCGAAGGTGACATCCGCACGGAAGGCGGCGTCGGCCTCAACGGCCTTCCCGGTTCGCGCAACGTCAACGCCAACATCATCAAGATCGAGCTCGACGGCACCGAGCGCATCACCTACTGCATCCAGATCAACGTGGGGCTGAAGCCCGGCTACACCCACCAGGAGCGCGCCTGGGATGAGGCCAACGTCGACAGGCGCGAGGACCTCCCGCGCGTGCTCGGCGTGCTGACCATCGGCTTCAACGGCTCCAACGCCGCCGATCTCATCGATGCGGCCGGTGTCGGCGACAACGACTTCGGTGACTACAGCGAGCGTCAGATCGCCTACGCCGGCACCCAGGCCGCCGTCTGGTCCCTGACCGACTCCTGGGAGATCGACGCCGATGACCCGACGGTCGGCGGCGAAGGCGTCGACGCGGCCGTCCTCGGCATCCAGACCTACCTGCTCGATAACGCCGAGTCGATCGAAGAGCCCGACATGGAGCCGTACTTCGAGACCGACGACTCCGAGGCCGCTGTCGACGGCGCCGTCTACGGCCCGTTCACCGTCTCCACCAACCTGGGCTCGGTCAAGTTCCAGCAGCCCGAGGGCGCGACCATCATCGACGAGAACGGTGAGGCCATCACCGAGTTCACCGACGGCCAGGTCTTCTCGGTCGAATTCGACGAAGCCGAGACCGGCTCCATCTCGCTCGTGACCGAGTCGGTCACCTGGACCACTCCGGTCGGGCGCACCTTCGTCCCGGTCGACGGCGACTCCAATGAGCTGGAGGGCCAGAACCTGATCCTGGCCGAGGCCCACGAGGAAGAGCTCACCGCCGAACTCGAATTCGAGATCACCATCGAGGACGTCCCCGAGGAGACCACTCCGGCCGCTCAGCCGAAGCTCCCCAAGACCGGTACCGACCTGACCATGGTCGCCGGCATCGGCGCCGGGGTCCTGGCCGCCGGTGTCGTGGCGCTGGTGCTCATGCGCCGCCGTGCCGCCTCCGCCGGCGCCGGCGCCGACTGGGGCTCCGACGACAAGTAATCGACACCGCTCACGGGCGGCCCTCGCCTGAGCGCCGCCCCCGACGCGGAATATGAGACAAGGCCCACACGCCCGCTGGTGACCCCGGCGGGCGTGTGGCATACTTGGCGACGTGCATCAGAACGCGCGATTTTACTTTTACTACGGCACGGATCGTCCGAGCCGTAGGTCGTCGCGCTGACCACAGACCTACAGCCCCGGGCGATGCGCCCGGGGTTTTCGCAATCCCAGGGCCCGAACCCGGACATTCGTTCCGAAACACTGAAGGAGAAGCCCTGATGACCACCACGACCACCGACCAGGCCGCGACCGAAGAACTCGACCGCCTGCGCTCGCAGATCGACGAGCTCGACGCCGAGATCGTCCGTCTCTGGAAGGAACGCGCCGGCCTGTCCAAGCGCGTCGGCGAAATCCGCATGGCGGGCGGCGGCACCCGCCTCGTCCTCGACCGCGAGCGCGCCATCCTGGAGAAGTACCGCACCGCCCTCGGCGAGGACGGCGCCCAGATCGCCATGCTCATCCTCCGAGCCGGCCGGGGCCCGCTGTAGGGAGCACCGGACCGCTGTGGTTCTGCGAGGCGGACGCGACCCGCGGCCGCTGTGGTGAGGGCCGCGCCGAGACGCCGGGGCATAATGGCTTACCTATGAGTCACGACGCCACCGAAGCCCTGCTGACCGGCCTCAACGAACCACAGCGGCAAGCCGTGGAGCACGCCGGCGCTCCGCTGCTCATCATCGCCGGGGCGGGATCGGGCAAGACCCGCGTCCTCACCCACCGCATCGCGCATCTGCTCGCCGCGCGCGGCGTCCATCCCGGTGAGATCCTTGCGATCACCTTCACCAATAAGGCCGCCGCCGAGATGCGCGAGCGCGTCGACGCGCTCGTCGGTCCGCGTTCGCGGGCCATGTGGGTCTCCACCTTCCACTCGGCGTGCCTGCGCATCCTGCGCCGCGAGGCCCATCGGCTCGGCTGGAAGTCGAGCTTCACGATCTACGACGCCGACGACGCCCGGCGGCTGCTCACCCAGATCGTCAAGGACCTGGGTCTGGACTCCAAGAAGCAGTCGCCGCGGTGGTTCGCCGCCGAGATCTCCCGACTCAAGAACGAGCTCGCAGGCCCCGAGCAGGCCGCCGCCGCGGCCGAGGACGCCCGCGCTCGCCTCATCGCCGAGGTCTACGCCCAGTACGACGAGCGGCTGCGCCTGGCCGGCGCGGTCGACTTCGACGACATCATCGGCGTCACCGTCCACCTGTTCCGGGCCTTCCCGGAAGTGGCGCGGGCCTACCGGATGCGGTTCCGTCACGTCATGGTCGACGAGTACCAGGACACCAACCACGCCCAGTACGCGCTCGTGCGCGAGCTGGTCGGCACCGGTGAGGACGCCGCCGAGCTGTGCGTCGTCGGTGACGCCGACCAGTCCATCTACGCCTTCCGGGGCGCCACGATCCGCAACATCATCGAGTTCGAGCGCGACTACCCCGATGCGAAGACGATCCTGCTGGAGCAGAACTACCGTTCCACGCAGACGATCCTGGACGCCGCCAACGGGGTCATCCGCAACAACACCGAGCGCGGCCGCGAGAAGCGCCTGTGGAGCGACGAGGGCGCGGGCGCGCCCCTCCTCGGCCACACCGGCGACAACGAGCACGACGAGGCCGCCTGGGTCGCGAACCGGATCGACGAGCTGGTCGACACGGGGCTGACCGGTTTCGGCGATGTCGCGATCTTCTACAGGACGAACGCGCAGAGCCGCGCCTTCGAAGAGGTGTTCGTGCGCCGCGGCGTCCCCTATAAGGTCGTCGGCGGCGTGCGGTTCTATGAGCGCAAAGAGGTCCGCGATCTCCTCGCCTACCTCAAACTCACCGTCAACCCCGATGACACGGTCTCGGCTCAGCGGGTCGTGAACGTGCCCAAGCGCGGGGTCGGGGACCGCGCCGTCGCCGAGGTCGAGGCGCTGGCCGCCCGCCTCCGGATCTCCTTCCCGGCGGCCCTGCGCCGTGTCGACGAGGCCCCCGGGGTGTCCTCACGGGCCCGCAGCGGCATCAAGCGGTTCTGCGGGATCATCGATGAGGCCGCCGAGCTGGCGCGCACGGCCGGTCCCGAGGCGGTGCTGGACAAGCTCATCGCCGACACCGGCTACCTCGAAGGGCTGGAGCAGAGCACCGACCCCAGGGACGAAGGGCGCGTGGAGAACCTCCAGGAGCTCGTGGCCGTCGCCCACGAGTTCGCCGAGCAGGTGGCCCGCGGCGCGGTCGACCCGGCCGACGAGGAGCCCGACGCGAGCGCGGACGTCGCCTCGTTCCTGGAGCACGTCGCGCTGGTCTCCGATGCGGATTCCATTCCCGACCCCGAGGCCGAGTCGGGCGGTGTGGTGACGCTGATGACGCTGCACACCGCGAAGGGCCTGGAGTTCGACACCGTGTTCCTCACCGGCATGGACGAGGGGCTGTTCCCGCACGAGCGCTCCATGTCGAAGCCGAACGACCTGGAGGAGGAGCGGCGACTGGCCTATGTGGGCCTCACTCGGGCCCGCAAGCACCTGCACGTCACTCGCGCCGGGACAAGGAACGTGTTCGGTCAGCCGGAGTTCTACGCCGCCAGCCGGTTCCTCTCCGAGATCCCTTCGGGACTGATCGAGTGGACCGAGACCGCGCCGCCGGCTCGCGGCGTGCGGGGCCGGACGCCGTCGTTCGGGCAGCCGATCACGGTCCGCAATCCGGCGGACGTGCCCTCCTTGGAAGTGGGGGAGCGGGTCACGCACGATAAATGGGGCCTGGGCCGGGTCGTCGAGCTCAAAGGCTCGGGGCCCCGGGCGCAGGCGCGCATCGACTTCGGTGACGGCGAGCCCAAGTGGGTGATCTTGCGGCTCGCCCCCCTCGCGAAGCTGTGACGGAGCCTCAGCCCAGCGTCAGGCCCACCGTTTCGAGGTAGCCGAGCGGTTCCACCGGCGCACCGTCCACGTGCACTTCGAAGTGCACGTGGGGGCCGAGCGAGAACCCGGTGTTGCCGGCGTCGGCGATGTGTTCGCCGGCCTCGACCCACCGGCCTTCGGTGACGACGAGCGCGGAGTTGTGGGCGTAGTACGTCTGCACGCCGTCGCCGTGGTCGATGACGACGAGGTTCCCGAAACCCGATTCCCATCCGGCGTGCCGGACGATGCCGGAGTGGGCGGCGTAGACGGGTGTGCCGATGGCCGCGGCGAAATCGATCCCATTGTGGTTGCGGCCCCATCGCGGTCCGAACAGGGACGTGATGGTGATGTCGTCGAGGATCGGCCGCCATTCGATCTGCGCCGGCTGGGGGGCGATCGGGGAGTCGCGCCGTTCGATGCGGTCCTCGGACGCCGCCTCGACTGTTCCCGGCCCGACCGGCCCGACCGGCCCGGTCGGCTCGGTGACCGGAGCCGGGCCGAGCGAGGGCCGCTCGGCAGGGGACTGGGGCTGCGAGGACTCTTGGGCGATCGTGGCGATGTCGGCGACGGCCGCTGCGACGGTGGGGTCGGGGTCCGCCGTGGGGAGCCCCGTGGTGCCGGCCGCTGCGATGAGCGAGGCTCCGGCGACGGCGGAGCCGACGACGGCGGTGTATCGGCGCTGCGTCCCATCGATCAGCGGTGCGAGTTCGGCCGCCCATGAGGCGCGGTGCCGGCCTCGGATGCGGTGCGGTCGAGCGGCATGGCGTCGGATCGTCACCGCGCCCATCTGTCCGATTTCGGACATCAATCCTCCGGGTCCGTGGCTGTGCTCACCCTCGGGGGCCCGCAGGCGCGCCGAATGTGAGCCTGACAACCGGGTCACCGTAGCGCCGCGCCGGACGGCCGGACGAGATTGCTCAACGATCGGTGTGTCGCCACCCCTCATTCATTGTGGGAGCGTTCTCCTTCGCTCCCAAGGGCTCAAGAGCACCCGCCAAAGTCGAAAGTCATTTCGTGTGTGAGCGATCACCTTAGGCGAGAAGGGGTTCGCTCGCGGTCGACATGTACCGAAAGCGCCCGCATCCACCACTTCTCGGCCCCGGCCGTCCGACCCGTCATCAAGGGCCCTCGGCGCATCGGAGAGAATGGTGTGAGCTGCGCTCGCTTGCGCGGCTGAAGCCAGAAACGGCCGAGATTCAGTCCTCGGGGCTTTCCATGCGGGAGAGTACTGTGGCACGATGGGCTGTACTGGTCCCCTTGAACAATACGAACTCAGCACATCACGGGAGGCCTCGTGAAACCGGTCAGACTGCTTAGGAAGTTCGCCGCCGTGGCTGCGACGGGGCTGATCGCCATGGGCGTCGCCGCTGGAACCGCGACGACGGTGTCCGCGAGCGACGAAATGAACCCCGGCAACTCCAGTGAGGTCTTCTCCGCAGGGAATTCCGGTGAAGTCTTCACGGCCGGCAATTCCGGTGAAGTCTTCGCGGCCGGTAACTCCGGCGAAGTCTTCACGGCCGGCAACTCCGGTGAAGTCTTCACACTCAGCAATTCCGGTGAAGTCTTCACGCGCTAGCTCGGCACCCCGAGCTTCCGGACTGGCGGGTCCATGATCCGCGGACGGCGCCCTCGGCTCTTCAGGGCGCTGCCGTGGATCATGGCCGCCGCCATCCTCGTCGCCGACGCCGCGGCCCTGGCCTACTTCGCCCCGCCGGCCGATTTCCCGATCTTCCAGCTGCTGCTGTTCGTAGCACTGTTCGCCGTCGCGCAGAACCTGGTGATCCGCCACTACTTCAGGAACACCGGGATCGCCTTCAACCTGGCCGACATCCCGCTCATCGTGGCCCTGTTCTACCTCGACCCGTTCTGGGTCGTGGTCGTCCGCCTGGCCTCAGCCTGCATCCACTATGGATGGCGATACCTGCGTGAGGACATCGGTGCCCTCAAGCCCGTGTTCAACACCGCCTTGACGACCTTCGGGGCGGCCTCCGCCGCGCTGTGCGTGCACCTGCTCGGCCTCGGAACGGCACAAGAACCCCTCACCTGGCTCGTCCTCATCGGGGCCGTGATAGCCGCGGGCCTGGCCACGACCCCCCTCATCTCGCTCCTGCTGCTGGTCATCGAAGGATGGAAGGGCGTCGCCAAGGCCTGGACCGGCTACCTGATGACCATCGCGGGGCCCCTCATCGCCTCATGCGGCGGACTGATCTGCCTGGTCCTGTACGAGGCGACACCGTGGACGGCGCTGCTCATCGCCTCGGTGGGCGTCACCTTCACCCTCCTGGCCCGCAACTACCTGCGGCTGCGCCGCCAGCGCCAGATCCTCGCCGAACTGAACACGTTCACCCAGCTCGTCGCCGACTCGGTGCGCTCCAACCGGCTCATCGACGCGGTGCTCGGACGCCTGCGCGAGATCCTCTCCGCCGAGACGGCCAGCGTCTGGGTCCCCTCCGCCGGACGCTACCCCGAGACCCGCCTCACCGCGGGCGTCGACGACCTCGGCCTCACCGACCTCGACCCACTGCCCCGGGAGCTCCAGCGCGAAGTGATCGAATCCCATCGGCCCATGCTCCTCGGGCCCAAGACGGGCAGCAAGCGCCATCGCGAAATCCTGACCGCAGCCGGTCTGCGCGGTGCGATGCTCGTCCCGCTGCGCTCGGGCGAGGAGGTCTACGGCTGCCT
>JAJYSW010000113.1 GCA_021793335.1 Actinomycetes bacterium | reverse complement strand
CCGGTTACGGCTACCTGCGGCTCGGACAGGCGGTCGGCCCGGGACATAAGCTCGCCGCGTTCGTCGAGAAGCCCGACCAGGTCTCCGCGGTCGAGTACGTGTCCTCGGGGGACCACCTGTGGAACGCGGGCATGTTCGTCTGGCGCGTGGACGTGTTCCTCGACCAGCTCGCCCGCCACCGGCCCGAACTCCACGACGCCGTCCGCACGCTCGCGGCGGCCTGGGACTCCCCCGGGCGGGAGGCGCTGTTCACGAAGCTGTGGCCCACCTTGGAGAAGATCTCGGTCGACTACGCGGTCATGGAACCGGCCGCGGCCTCGGGGAAGGTCGGCGTCGTCCCCGGCGACTTCGACTGGCACGATGTGGGCGACTACGACACGCTCGGCCAGGTGCTCAAGGCCGCCGATCGCGTGGGCAACGTCGTCGTACTTCCTACGGGATCGGGCGAGGCGCTGCTGACCGAGTCGAAGCGCAACGTCGTCGTCCCGGCCGCCGGCCGCCTCGTGGCCGCCGTGGGCGTCAACGACCTGATCATCGTCGACACGCCCGACGCGGTCCTGGTGTGCCCCAGGGATCGGGCCCAGGAGGTCAAGGCCGTGGTGGAGGAACTGAAGCAGTCCTCTCGGACCGATCTGGTCTAATACCGGCCATGCCGCCAACGCACCGCGCCCGTGCCGCCCTCGCCGTCGTCCTGCTCGCCTGTGCCGCGGTGTTCATCGCCGTCGCGCTCTCGCAGTGGATCGTCGGCGCCGGTGTCGACCCGCGCGACGACTATGGCTCGCGTGCCGCGGGCATCGGATTCGCCGACACCGCACGGCAGACACTGTTCTCGATCGTGCCGGTGGCCGCTCCGGCGCTGGCGGCCCGGCTGCGCCCCGGACGGGTGATTCGTCGCTCGGCCCAGATCGTTTACGGGTGCTACCTCGTTACGGGTGTACTGCTGGCGTTGTCGGCGGCGATGTACGGATACGACGATGCGACCCAGCTCGCCCACCAAGGCGCGGTCTGGATCGACGCCCGCGCCGCGACGGAGCGGCTGCTCCTCGATGGAGTGTGGCTGGTCTTGGCCGTCGTGGGCGTGCTGTTCGTGCGGTGGAGCCGTTCACAAGAGCAATACTCCATATTGCTCAAGGACGGTCAAACGCCTCCGAGGGAATGAGTCCGAGGGGTCCTTTCATCACCGAGATCACTGTGCGCTATCGTTTGACATCGAACCGTCATCGAATAGCGATGCACACTCGTCGTCCATCGAGATGAGTTAGGCGGCGCGGCCCCATCTACAGGCCGCCCGCGGGCACCAGGACTTCGAACACGTGCGGCCGGCCGGCGGCGCCGCACCATCGGGTCATACGCGCGACTGGGGAGGGAGCGCGTCGACCCCGGAGTCCGACACCCGGTGCCATGCAAGGAATTGCAAGGGGGGAGCACCGGCTCGACCGGTGCGCACACGAGGAGGCGGACGTATATGGACGGCCGTGACTACCTGGCCGACCTATTGGGCAACGTTCCGGAGTGGCAGGCTCGCGCACTGTGCGCGCAGACCGACCCGGAGGCGTTCTTCCCGGAAAAGGGGGGATCGACGCGCGACGCGAAACGCATCTGCGCACGATGCGAGGTCAAAGAGAACTGTCTACAATACGCACTCGAACACGATGAGCGCTTCGGCATCTGGGGCGGGCTGTCGGAGCGGGAACGCCGCAAGATCAAGCGCCAGGCCCGCGAGGCCGCCCGGCGACGCGCGGAGCGCGCCGTGCCGGTGGTGGTGTGCATGCCGACCCCGATGATCAACCCCGAGTTGGAACCGGCCCTCGCCGAGGTCTGTGAGCCGGTGATCGAATCCGGCGTGCTCGTCGCCGAACCGATGCCCGTGGGCTCGGTCCTGGCCGAGCAGCGGAGGGAACCCGAGCACGAACGCGTTCCGGTGGCGGCTTGAGCGGCACCCGGCCCGGCGGCCGACTCGACACGTGAAGGGGCGGGACGAAGACGTCCCGCCCCGCATCGTCTCGGCTCCGGCTCGGGAAACCGCCGAAGCGCGGTATCGGCCCCCGCAGACCGGCCTGAGCGTCCGGGATCTCAGGGTTCGAGCGTCTCGGGAGGCAAGTTCAGCAACGACCCCAACTGCTCGGTGAGAATGCTGGTCACCAGCATCCCCAATTCCATCTCGTTCGCGGCCCGCAGCTCGATCGGTCGCCGGTACAGCACGATCCGCGGCGCCCAGGCCGCCGTCCCCGGCTGCGCCGGGTAGAGCTTGGAGAGCGGAACGCCCTGCGCCTCCACGATGTCGGCCTCATAGGCGCGCATCGGCGGCGGGACCTCCTCGACGGCGAACTCCACATGCCGCAGATGCGATCGCGCGCTCATCGTCTCGATCATGTGCCGCTCGATGGCGTTCACCGTCTGTAGCACCAGCGCATTGAACTCCGCTACGGGCGTGCGCCGCATCGGCAGTCCGATCGGAGCGAGAGGCCCCCTCATCCCCCGCCCATGACGATCTCTCCGCATGCGCCCACCTTAGCGTCAGAGGTGCCCGAAACCGGTCACGGCGGAACCGTCCGGTGGCCTGCCGCTCCCCCGTACCGCGAATTCGGTTCCCGACCACTGCTCAGCGCCACCGGCTCCACCTTCACGAGTGGTAGTTTCGTGGGGTGAGGTCGGATCGGCGTTGCTCCCGGAACGGCTGCCGCCAACCAGCGGTGGCCACATTGACATATATCTACTCTGATTCCACGGCTGTGGTGGGACCGCTCGCGACGACACGCGAGCCCCACAGCTATGACCTGTGCGATGCCCACGCACGTCGTCTCACCGTGCCGCACGGATGGGAACTGGTCCGCCATCAGGGCGACTACACGGCGCCCATGCCCACCGACGACGATCTGGTCGCCCTGGCCAACGCCGTCCGTGAGGCCGCGACCAGCGAGCGGCCCGAGATCGAACCGCCACAGCCGGCACCCTCGCCGCGCCAAGGCTTCCGTTCGAGCGGACCGGCGACCAGCGCCCGGCGTCACCTCCGGGTGGTGTCCGGCGACGACGACGCAAGCCGCTAGTCTCGGGGTACAACCGGCCCTGCGCACCACCTTCGAAAGGCGGACACACACCCGTGGCTCCACAGCTCAGCGAATTCGTGAAGGCCTACGACGTCCGAGGGCTCGTCGGCTCCCAGTTGACGCCAGAGGTCATGGAGGCGATCGGCGCCGCCGCCGTCGCCGTGACCGGCGAGCGGTCCTGGGCCGTCGGCCATGACATGCGCGATTCGGGCCCCGGATTCGCCGCGGCGTTCGCGCGCGGGGCCACCGCCGCCGGCGCGGACGTCATCGAGGCCGGACTGTGCTCGACCGACATGCTGTACTACATCGCCGGAGCCCGCGACGTGGCCGGAGCGATGTTCACCGCCAGCCACAATCCGGCCGAGTACAACGGACTCAAGATGTGCCTGCCGGCCGCCCGCCCCATCGGGCTCGACACCGGACTGGCCGAGATCCGTGACAAGGCGCAGGCCATCCTCGACGGTGAACCGGCCCCCACCGCCGAGACGCCCGGGACCGTCACCGCCGAGGAGTTCCTGGGCGGCTACGCCGCCTACATGCGCGGCCTGGTCGACCTCTCGGGCATCCGGCCGCTGAGAATCGTCGTCGACGCCGGCAACGGCATGGGCGGCCACACCGTCCCCGCCGTCCTCGGAGACGAACTGCTCCCGGCCCTCCCGATCGAGATCGATCCGCTGTACTTCGAACTCGACGGCACCTTCCCCAACCACGAGGCCAACCCGCTGGAACCGGCGAACATCGTCGACCTCCAGGCCCGCGTCAAGGCCACCGGCGCCGACCTCGGCCTCGCCTTCGACGGCGACGCCGACCGCTGCTTCGTCGTCGACGCCGACGGCGAACCGGTCACCCCCTCCGCGATCACCGCGCTCATCGCCACCAGGGAGCTCGACAGGCACCCCGGCAGCATCATCTGCCACAACCTGATCTGCTCCAAAGCCGTCCCCGAGATCATCGCCGAGCACGGCGGCCGGCCCGTCCGCACCCGCGTCGGCCACTCCTACATCAAGTCCGTCATGGCCGAAGAGCACGCCGTCTTCGGCGGCGAGCACTCCGGCCACTACTACTTCCGGGACTTCTGGTTCGCCGACACCGGCATGCTCGCCGCCATGCACGTCCTGGCGGCGGTCGGCGGATCCGAGAAGACCCTCGCGGATCTGGCCTCCGAGTTCGTCCGCTACGTCCCCTCCGGGGAGATCAACTCGAAAGTCACCGACGCCCACGCCAAGATCGACGAGGTCGCCGACCACTACGAGGCGCAGAGCGGCGTCGAGACCGACCGAGTGGACGGCCTCACCGTCGGCCTCGCGGACGGATCCTGGGCGAACCTGCGCCCATCGAACACCGAACCGCTGCTGCGACTCAACGTCGAAGGCCCCGATCAGGCCTCGATGGAGCGGCTCCGCGACGAGATCCTCCACATCGTTAGGAACTAGACACCCATGCCCGCCTATCCCGCCCCGGTCCTGCTGGAACTGCTGCGCTGTCCAGCCCCCCACCACGCTCCCCTGGCATACGACCGCGAGGCGAACTGCCTCACCTGCTCACAGTGCGACAAGGTGTTCCGAGTCGAGGACGGCATCCCCGTCATGCTGCTCGATTCCGTCAAGGAGGAATAGCGATGGGCCCAGAGGACGACGGAGTGGCGGGTATCACCGGTGACCGGCTGCCCGATGAACGCCGCATCGAAGGCGAACTGACCGATTCCACCAACCCCGGCGGAGCCCTGTGGGCACTGTCGTCGGCGGGACCACAGCTGCGCGAGTCGGCGGCGCTCGCCGCCGACGCCGGGCTCGGCGTCCTGGCCGACGAGGGCCGCCCCCGGGCGGTCGTCGTCGCGGGCGTCGGCACCGCCGCCCGCACCGGTGACATCCTCGCCACCGTGGCCGGGCCGCGCTGCCCCGTCCCCGTCCTGGGCCACCGCTCCGCGGGCGTCCCCGGGTGGGTCGGCGCCGCCGACGTCGTCCTCGCCGTCTCCGCCTCAGGGCGCAGCCCCGAGGCGCTCGCCGCCGCCGACGCCGCCGCGCGCCGCGGCGCGCGCCTGGTCGCCATCGGCGCCCCCGACTCCGAGCTCCAGTCCGTCGCCGAACGCGCCCGCGCACCCTACGTCGCCGTCCCGCGACGGGCGCCCGCAAGGCTCAGCCTGTGGGCATTGACGATCCCGGTGCTCATGGCCGGGCGCGAACTCGGGCTCGTCCCGCTCGCCGAGGCCGACGTCGCCGAGACCGCCGCGCGCCTCGACGAGGACGCCGAACGCTGCCGAGCCGAAGCCGACTCGTACGTCAACCCCGCCAAGGAACTCGCGCTCAACCTCGCCGGCTCGATCCCGGTGGTGTGGGGCTCCAGCCCGCTCGCGGGCGTCGCCGCCCGCCGCTTCGGCGACATGCTCGCCGCGAACGCCCGCTACCCCGTCGTCTCCGGCGACCTCGGCGAAGTCGGGCGCGGCCGCGTCGGCCTTCTCGACGGCGTCTTCGGCTCGCTCGCCGAAAGCCGGCGGGACCTCTTCGCCGACGAGGAGGACGACGAGCTGACCCGACTGCGGATCGTCCTCATGCGCGATGACGGCCTCGACGGCGACGACACCGTGCCCAAGCCCGACACCAGGCGCGCCGACTCGGTCGCCAAACTCGCCGAACGGCGCGGCGTGCGCTGCGACGTCCTCCCCGCCGAAGGCGGCTGCGCGCTGGAACGCCTCGCGTCCCTCATCGCGGTCGCCGACTTCGCGTCGGTCTACCTCGCACTCGTCCACGGCCTCGACCCGATGCGGGTCCCGGCCGTGTCCGAAATGAAGGACGAGGCCCTCGGCGGCGAATAGACGCCCGCGGCGAGCCTATACAGTTGTTCTTCGAACACGAACAGAAATGAGGAGCGGCTGTGCAGGGGCTCGACGGTGTCATTCGCAACTATGCCTGGGGCTCACAGGTCGACATCGCCAGGCTGCAGGGCCGAGAGCACCCCACCGAACTGCCCGAGGCCGAGGAGTGGTTCGGCGCCCACCCGACGGCGCCCTCGATCCTCGCCGACGGACGCCCGCTGGACGACGCGATCGCCTCGGAACCGGCGCCGCTGCTGGGCCGACGCGCCCTCGACCGCTTCGGACCGCGCCTGCCGTTCCTGCTGAAGCTCCTCGCCGCCGACGAGCCGCTCTCCCTCCAGGCGCACCCGAACTCGCGGCAGGCCCATTCGGGCCACCAGCGGGAACGGCGCATCGGCATCGACGCGGCCTTCCGCAACTACGTCGACGGGAACCACAAACCGGAACTGGTCGTGGCCCTCACCGATTTCCGGGCGCTGTGCGGCTTCCGCGACCCGCTCGCATCGGCCGAGGGCATCGAGGCGCTCGGCGTGCCGGCCCTCGAAGGACTGGTGCGCACGCTCCGCGATGAACGGACGGGGCTGCGCCGGGCCGTCACCGAACTGCTGGGACTCGAACGCGACGAGTGCCGCGAGATCATCGACCAGGCGGTGAAGGCCGCCTCGACGAACACTCCCGCAGCGGGCACGGCGAGCGCCGAAGTCGCCGCCGTCCTCGTCGAACTGGCACACTACTACCCCGACGACCCCGGCGTCCTGGTGGGCATGCTGCTCAACCGTCTGCTGCTGCGGCCCGGAGAGGCCGTCTACATGCCCGCGGGGAACCTGCACGCCTACATCAAGGGCCTCTGCGTGGAGGTCATGGCCGCGAGCGACAACGTGCTGCGCGGCGGCCTCACCAATAAGCGCGTCGACGTGCCGGAGCTGCTGCGAGTCCTGGACTTCCGGACCATGGACGAGCCGCGCGCGGCCGCCTCCGAGGACGGCCCGGTGCGCACCTGGCCGGTGCCCACCGATGATTTCGCGCTGCGTCGCGTCCGGGCCGGGGCCGAACCGCGGGTCTTCGAGATCGACGGCCCGCGGATCTGCCTGTGCACCGGCGGGTCGGTACGAGTGGCCGACGGCGAGGGCGAGCTCACACTGGCCCCCGGCCGGGCCTCCTTCTCGGCGGGCACGGCCGGACCGCTCACGGTCTCGGGCGATGGCGAACTGTTCATCGCCTCCGCGTGAGGGCTCGGCGAGCGCCGAACCCGGTCAGAGGAGTTTCTTCTGCACGCCGATGTCGCGGCACAGGGGCCGGTAGCCGATCGCCTCGTTGATGGCGATCATGGGGCCGTTCGTCTCGGCGTTCCAGGTGTGGACGTAGCGCAGTTTCGGCCGGTACTCGCGCAGCAGCCGCTGGTTCGCGATTTTCAGGATCGTGCCGAGGCGTTTACCGCGGTGGGCGGATTCGACGATGGTGTCGTCCTGCCAGGCGTGTGTCTCGTCACCGGGGTTGACCATGATGGTGGTGAACCCGGCGACCTCGCCGGTCGCGGTGTGCCGGACGGCCGAACCGAGCTGGAGTTGCGCACGTTCGATGAGCGTGCGCTCCGTGTCGCGGATTCTCGCGGTGTCCCACTCGGCGGGCCGGATGTCGAGCTCCTCGCCCATCGGCGGGTCGGTGTACATGCGCTCGTACAGGCGGGCCAGGCCGTCGATGATCGCTTCGGGAGCGGTCGAGACCCACTGCACCAGCTCGTATCCGGTCGCGAAGTTCCAGGCATCGGCGTAGAGGCGGGACAGCTCGTCCTCATGGACGAGCGTGAGGTCGTTGCGGCGGTGGATCTCGTTGTCGACCTCGGCGTACCCGCGGGCCTTGGCGAAATGCCGCCCGGAGTGGTCGAAGCGCGGCGCGCCTTCGAGGGAGTCGACCACCGCGGTGAGCAGTGTGTCGCGGCCGTTGTCGGCGGTGCGGCGCTCGGCGAATTCGATCAGGCGCGTGCCGACGCCCTGGCGGCGGTGCTCGGGGTGGACGTCGATTTCGAGTTCGACCAAGTGCTGGTTGTCCTGTAGCGGCATGGCCAGTTCGACGGCACCGAGCACGGTCTCGCCGCGCCGGGCGGCCCAGCGTTCGACTTCGACGGATTCGGGATAGAGCAGGAGCCGCAGCCGCTGCAGGCCGGGAAGCGGCATGTCGGAGCCGGGCAGATCGTGCCTGCGGGCGGCGATCTGCATCTCGATCCAAGACCGGACGAGCGTCTCGTCGGTGGCCTCGATCGGAACGATGTCGATATCAGGGTTGCTCACGGTTCAGACGATTCCGTATGCGGCTCGCCCGCGCAAATGGTTTTGACGGGGCATTTTGACGGGGCATGGCGAGGCGGCACGAGCGGGCGCGGGCACAAAAATGTGCCGGGCGGCCACCCCAGACCGCCCGGCACTCCCCCCGGTTTGGTTCCCCCGCGCGTCACTGGCGACGTTTCGCGACCCTGTGGGCCGCCCTGCCGCTGTAACGCTGCGTATCTGCAATATTACCCAGAGCCCCACGAGTGTCAAGCGGAAACGGGGGTTGACACAGATATTTTTTGCGTGTCCCCCGCCACCACGACATTCGGCGGCCCGCATACCGCCGCCGCGTACCATTCCCCCCATGACGAACACGCTGCGAGCCGACGACTACAAGGTTGCCGACCTCAAGCTGGCCGACTTCGGCCGCCACGAAATCCGACTCGCCGAACACGAGATGCCCGGCCTCATGGCGCTCCGCGAGCGCTACGGCGAAGCCAAGCCCCTGGAGGGCGCCCGTATCACCGGCTCGCTCCACATGACGATCCAGACCGCGGTGCTCATCGAGACGCTCACCGCGCTCGGCGCACGCGTCCGCTGGGCCTCGTGCAACATCTACTCGACCCAGGACCACGCCGCCGCCGCGGTCGCGGTCGGGTCGGGCACCGTCGAGGATCCGCGGGGCGTCCCGGTCTTCGCATGGAAGGGCGAGACGCTCGAAGAGTACTGGTGGTGCACCGAGCGCGCCTTCGACTGGGGCGACGAAGAGCCGAACATGATCCTCGACGACGGCGGCGACGCCACACTGCTGGTCGTGCAGGGCGCGAAGTTCGAGGCTGCGGGCGCCGTCCCCGACGCCACCGGGGCCGCGAACGAGGAGGAGGCCGTGGTGCTCTCGCTGCTGGCCGAGTCCCTCAAGGAGGACCCGACGCGGTTCACCCGCAAGGCGCAGTCGATCCAGGGCGTCACCGAGGAGACCACCACCGGCGTGCACCGCCTCTACGAGATGGAGCGCGAGGGCCGTCTGCCGTTCCCGGCCATCAACGTCAACGACTCGGTGACCAAGTCGAAGTTCGACAATAAGTACGGTGTGCGGCACTCGCTGCCCGACGGCATCAACCGGGCCACCGACGTGCTCATCGGCGGCAAGACCGCCGTGGTCTGTGGCTACGGCGACGTCGGGAAGGGTTCGGCCGATGCGCTGCGCGGCCAGGGCGCACGCGTCATCATCACCGAGATCGACCCGATCTGCGCGCTTCAGGCCGCGATGGACGGTTTCCAGGTCCTCACCCTCGACGATGTGGTGGAGACCGCCGACATGTTCATCACCACCACCGGCAACCGCGACATCATCTCTGTCGACCACATGCGGCGCATGAAGCACCAGGCGATCGTGGGCAACGTCGGCCACTTCGACAACGAGATCGACATGGCCGGCCTCGCCGCCGAACCCGGCATCAAGAAGCTGGAGGTGAAGCCGCAGGTTCACGAGTGGCAATTCGAGGACGGGCATTCGATCATCGTGCTCAGCGAGGGCCGTCTGCTCAATCTCGGCAACGCCACCGGGCACCCGAGCTTCGTGATGAGCAACAGCTTCACCAACCAGGTGCTGGCTCAGATCGAGCTGCACACCAAGAAGGACCAGTACCCGATCGGCGTGTACACGCTCCCGAAGCAGCTCGACGAGGAGGTCGCCCGCCTGCACCTCGACGCCCTCGGCGTCAAGCTGACGAAGCTGAGCAAGACGCAGGCCGAGTACATCGGCGTCGACGTGGACGGTCCCTACAAGAGCGATCACTACAGGTACTGAGCGAAGCGAAGGGACTGTAGCCACAGCACAGCAGGTACCGAGCGAAACGAAGAGATTTACGGTTCACGGCGCCCGCCGTGGGCTCGTCTCAGGGCCCGGCCTCGGCCGGGCAGTTCG